>NZ_JAVRBG010000004.1:165710-281295 GCF_031845265.1 Mesonia ostreae
CAGAACCATTACCGTTGGTCCAATTAGCTTTCATCTTACTTCCCTCTACCTCGCTGAAAGTAATGTTACTCGCTTGTGTTGTGGGATTGGTAATTGTAGCTTGACTACCCGCTAAAATAGGATCACCATTATCATCATTTGTTTTTAAATAATAAGTATCGGCTCCATTTCCGTTAAACTCAAATACCTTAAAATGATAGGTGGTATTTGGTTCTAAACCATAAATGGTTCCTTTACGAACCACAAACTCGTCAGTCACTATTTCTTGACCATCGCCAAAGGTGTTGTCATTCGTATATTCCACACCATCAATAGGCTCTGCAGTTACGGCACTTCCTTGTTTGGCAATAACCAATCTGTTTTCTCCATTTCCATTTGTAAAATTCAAATAAAATCTATTCCCATCAATAGAACTAAAAGTCATATCATCTGCATTTACTGTTGGATAGGCACTGGTAATTTGGCTTGCCGTAGCCCCTGCCGATGGATTACTTGTAGAGGTGGAGGTAAGATAAACCTTTCCGCTATTTCCATTATACTCAAAAAGTGCAAAGTGATACGTGGTATTGGGATTTAAATTTCTAACATTCACACTGCTTCCAGAGCCAGCATAGAGAACATAGTTTCCTGCACCAAGTTCATAGCTAGGATGACCAAAATAACCTGTAGAATAATAGTTGTAATTTACCAAATCCTCTGGTTCTATGTTGACCGCATTATTGGCTCGTGCAATAAGTATACGGCCAGAACCATTACCGTTGGTCCAATTAGCTTTCATCTTACTTCCCTCTACCTCGCTGAAAGTAATGTTACTCGCTTGTATTGTGGGATTGGTAAGAGTGGATTGACTGCCCTCCAAATAATTAGAAGTTAAATATTCCGTAGAAAAATTACTCCCATTATATTCAAAAACCTTTATATGGTAGGTTGTAGAGTGTGTTAATCCTTCTATATAAGGATAATTATAAGATCCGTTGTACACCACAAACTCTCCTGGGACTATTTCGTTACCCTCCCCAAAGTCATCTGCCAAATAATCTATTCCATCTACGGGAACGGCGGTGACAGGCGAACCTGCCTTAGCTACAATGATTCGTTTTGCTCCGTCTCCTGTTGTAAAATTAGCACGAAAACGGTTCCCATCAATACCCGAAAAAGATAAATCACTCGCAGGTGTTGTTGGGGTTTGTGAAAAGAGATGCATCGGCATCACAAGGAAAGAGCTCAGTAAAATAAAAAATTTAGTAATTTCTGGAAAGGTGAAATTTTTCATGATGTGAGCGTTTTAGTGGTTTTACGAAGCTTGTATTTAGATTGTAAAAAATTAGAAAAACATCTTTAAATGATTTCATATTTTTACATGTAAATATGCTAAGAAATCATGCTGAATACGAGATTACTTTATGAATGGACCTAACCAGTTTATAGTTGGTATGTTTTTGATGATAACTGGTAATTATTCACCTCATTATTGTATAAAAAGCAAAGGTTAGTTAGGGCTCTTTTGTCTCTGAAACATCTACACAAACACATACCAACTAAAAAAGCCCGCTCTATTGCGGGCTTTTGTAATTTTATAAAAATCTTAAAAAAAAAACTCTAAGACTCTGGTGCCAATTTAACTTTTAACCCTTCCATTTCTGGAAGCATAGGAATTTGGCATCCCAAACGGCTGTTGTCTTCTACATAAAATGCTTCAGCAAGCATGGCTTCCTCATCATCTTGCATCTCAGGAAGCTTGGTATCAGAAAGTATGTAACATTGGCAAGAGGCGCACATCGCCATTCCGCCGCAAATTCCTATGGTTCCTTCGGGTGCAAGTTCATAAGAACGCACAACTTCCATAAGGTTCATCGCCATATCTGTAGGCGCATCTATTTGATGCTCTACATCATCTCTGTCTATAATTGTAATCTTAATATCACTCATTAATCAATGGCTTTAACAACTGCTTTTGGAGCTTCTTTTTTGGTTCCGTCAAAACCGGTTACTCCGCCAACGGTGGTATATTTCATCACGTATTTTTTATCTGGAAAAATACGCTGGTAGGCACTCTGACACATTAGCGTGGCTTCGTGAAAACCGCAAAGAATCAATTTTAATTTTCCAGGATAGGTATTCACGTCTCCAATGGCATAAATACCGGGAATATTGGTTTGGTAATCTAACGAATTATCAACTTTAATCGCATTTTTCTCGATTTCTAATCCCCAATCGGCTATGGGTCCTAACTTTGGCGAAAGTCCGAATAATGGAATAAAATGATCTACCTCTAAAATAATTTCTTCGGAAGCTTCATTATTTTTACGGATTAATACCGACTCCAGATTCTCTTCCCCATTTAACTGAATAATTTCTCCCGGAGTCACTAACCTGATTTTCCCTAAATCTTTTAATTCTTTTACTCGATCTACGGAATCTAAAGCACCTCTAAATTCGTTTCTACGGTGTACCAAAGTTACTTCTGAAGCTACATTGGCCAAGAAAATACTCCAATCTAAGGCAGAATCTCCTCCGCCAGCAATTACAACACGCTTATTGCGGTAAACTTCTGGGTCTCTTATAATATATTCTACCCCTTTATCTTCAAATTTTGAAATATTAGCTAGCGGTGGCTTTCTTGGTTCAAAACTACCTAAACCTCCTGCAATAGCAACCACAGGAGCGTGGTGTTTGGTGCCTTTACTGGTCGTGACTATAAACGTATCATCTTTCAATTTTTCTATGGTTTCTGCACGTTCTCCCAAAGTAAAACCTGGTTCAAAAGGTTTAATTTGC
Source organism: Mesonia ostreae (assembly GCF_031845265.1). Lineage (NCBI taxonomy): Bacteria > Pseudomonadati > Bacteroidota > Flavobacteriia > Flavobacteriales > Flavobacteriaceae > Mesonia > Mesonia ostreae. The sequence continues at coordinate 168,489 of NZ_JAVRBG010000004.1, forward strand.
TCCATTAGATTATCTACTAAATCTCCGGCTAAAACTTCTGGAAATGCAGGGATATCATAAATAGGTTTTTTAGGATATATTTCTGAACATTGACCTCCTGGTTGAGCTAATGCGTCTATAAGATGACATTTCAATTTAAGTAAGCCTGCTTCAAATACCGTAAATAAACCTGTGGGACCGGCTCCAATAATCAGTATATCTGTTTTAATCATAACTTTTGTACTCTGCGATTTTTTTCTTCCGCCTGACGGAAAAATCTTTTTTAATTCACATTAATCACTTTCTCAATTTGAGGTGCGTACTTTTTGATAGTCATCTCCACTCCAGATTTTAAAGTCATTTGATTCACACTACACCCTACGCAAGCTCCCTCCAATTGAACTTTCACTACATTCTCTTGCTCGTTGATTTCAACCAGAGAAATATCTCCGCCATCATTTCTCAAAAAAGGTCTTATTTCTTCTAATGCCTTTTCTACATTTGCTCTCAATTCGTGATTTGCTACTTTCATGCGTTTAATTTTTAACGGCACTACAACCTGCCATGGTGGTAATTTTTATCGCTTCTGTTGGTGGTAAGTCTTTATTTCTATCTACCGTTTGTTGCACCACATTTTTAGTAATTTTCTCCAATGCAAGTCCAATAGGCGTTCCTGTTTGTAATGCAGCAGGTCGTCCTATATCTCCAGATTCTCGAATGCTTTGCACCAAAGGTATTTCTCCTAAAAATGGAATTTTTAAATCTTTGGCTAAGTTCTTAGCTCCTTTTTCACCAAAAATATAATATTTATTGTCTGGCAATTCCTCTGGAGTAAAATAAGCCATATTCTCAATAATCCCTATAATTGGTACATTAATGCTTTCTTGACGAAACATCGCCACTCCTTTTTTAGCATCTGCTAAGGCTACATTTTGAGGTGTACTTACAATCACAGATCCTGTGATGGGCAGAGATTGCATAATAGATAAATGAATGTCTCCCGTTCCTGGTGGGAGGTCTACCAAAAGAAAATCTAGCTCTCCCCAATCGGCATCAAAAATCATTTGGTTTAAAGCTTTTGCCGCCATTGGCCCTCTCCAAATTACCGCTTGACTAGGTTTGGTAAAAAAACCAATGGATAAGATTTTTACCCCATAATTTTCAATAGGTTTCATTTTAGATTTTCCATCTACAGTAACCGAAAGAGGTTTTTCTCTTTCTACATCAAACATAATGGTTGCAGATGGCCCGTAAATATCTGCATCTAGCAAACCTACTTTAAAGCCCATTTTTGCTAAGCTTACGGCTAAGTTTGCCGTAACGGTAGATTTCCCTACACCTCCTTTTCCTGAGGCTACGGCTACAATATTTTTTATTCCAGGAATTGCCTTCCCTTTAATCTCGTTTTTCGTTTCTTTTGGAGCGTCTACCTTGATGTTCACTTTTACTTTGGCCTTTTTATAGACATGCTCGTGAATCGCTTTTAATACATCTACCTCTGCTCTTTTCTTAATATGTAGTGCCGGAGTAGTTAATTGTAGGTCTACAATCACCTCATCTCCAAAAGTAAGTACGTTTTTAACGACTCCGCTTTCTACCATATTTTGCCCTTCTCCCGAAACACTAATAGTTTCTAGTGCTTTTAGGATTTCGTTTTTTTGCAACTTCATAAAAATCTTCTCTTTATTATGCTTACTTAGAATAATTCTAAATGCAAATATAAGGGTTAAGTATGTAACAAAGAAGGAGATTGACCGAATTTATCTAAGCCGAATTTACTTTTTAGCATTGCTCATAGGATCCCAAAAAACAGCTGCAAAGTTTTCTACTTTATCATCCTTCACTCTTATGCCTTCGCCTTCTAACAATTGTCGCATAAGTTGCGTTCCCGGGAAATGATGCTTACCCGTAAGCAAACCATTTCTATTCACCACTCGATGTGCAGGAACATCTTCTAGTGTAGAAGCCCCATTCATTGCATAACCCACCATTCTTGCACTTTTTGCAGCGCCTATGGCTTTGGCAATAGCACCATAGCTAGTCACCCTTCCGTAAGGAATTTGCCGAACGATTTCATACACTTTATGGTAAAAATTATTTTCTAACATCTAGCTAAAGATTCTAAATAAAGTGACTAGAATTAAAATCGCCATAAGAATTGTCATAAAATAATTAGAATATTTAGAGAACGAATTAGTGTGTTTTTCTATCTTCAAAAATGAAATTACATAAATGTATAAGGTGGTAAAGGTTCCCAATGCCGCTGCAAAAGAAAATGCAGAGATATTTAACCAACCATAACCATGATCGGGATTAAAAGCTGTACTTATGGCCACGAAATAAGGAATAGGAAACACGTTTACCGAAGCAATCATTACTCCTTTTAAAAAACTTTTTGCTGAATTTTTTTTAGAAACTTTTACTTTCGTTTTTTCTTTTCTTGCGGCAATGAAGAAGTAAACTCCCATAATTACAAAAACCACCAGTCCTGCACGAAGCATCATTTTTTGTACATACGGATGTGTAAAAATGTATTTTGCCATGAGAACGGCAACTAAAGCTTGAATAAATACGATAATCGATGCCCCAAAGGCAACAAGAATACCACTTCGTTTGCCTTTATCTACACAACTTTTTGCCACGGTCATATTCACCAAACCAGGCGGAATTACACCCGCCAAAGCCGCGAAATATGTTATTAAAAAAAGCTGTAATGTTTCTATCAAATCTAGTTCACTTTAAATTTAATATAGGTAATGCGTTTATTTTTTTCAAGATACTGTTTTTCATAGAAAGTTTGTATCCCTACCACTTCTTTTGGACTGTATTCATTTTTATACACATCATGATTCGCATGTAAAATCTCGTGTCCCTCCCCGTGCAACAAGCCTAAAGTGTAGCCATGCATAAATTCACTGTCGGTTTTTAGGTTGACGATACCGTCTTCTTTAAGAATATACTTATATTTCTGAAGAAACTCAGTATTGGTTAAGCGGTGTTTGGTTCGTTTGTATTTAATTTGCGGATCTGGAAAGGTAATCCAAATTTCATCGATTTCGTTTTTCTCAAATATTTGATCAATCAGTTCTATCTGGGTTCTTAAAAAACCTACATTATTCAAATCTTCTTCTAATGCTGTTTTTGCGCCTCGCCAAAATCGAGCGCCTTTAATATCTATTCCTAAAAAATTCTTTTCTGGAAACATTTCAGCAAGACCTATACAATATTCTCCTTTTCCGCAGCCTAATTCTAATACGATAGGTAAATCGTTTTTAAAGAAATCTTTTGCCCATTTTCCTTTTAACGGAAAGTTATTTTCTACAATTTCTTCTCGTGAAGGTTGAAGAACATTTGTGAAGTTTTCATTCTCCTTAAAACGTTTTAACTTATTTTTACTTCCCACAGCTTAATTTTAATATTTCGGTAAAATTAATTAAAATAATGCAGAGGTAATTCATGTTATTTTTGTTTATGGCAAAAAAGAAAATTTTAGTCGCTCCCTTAAACTGGGGATTGGGTCATGCCACAAGGTGCATTCCCATCATTCACGCCCTGCAACAAGATGGTTTTGAGCCAATTTTAGCTTCAGATGGAGATGCTTTGCTGCTTTTAAAAAAAGAATTTCCTAATTTAAGTAGCTATCAACTTCCCTCCTATAAGATTAAATATGCCAAAAAAAGTTATTTATTTAAACTGAAGTTTTTGTTTAGAAGTCCGCACATTATACAAGCGGTTAGAAAAGAATACAAAGCAACCCAGCAGATTCATGAAAAGGAAAACCTTGACGGAATTATTTCTGATAACCGATTGGGAGTAAGAATACCCGGAATAAAGTCGGTTTATATCACCCATCAACTTCATGTCCTTTCTGGGATTACCACCAAACTTACCACTTGGGCGCATCATCACTTTATTAAAAAATTTGATGCGTGTTGGGTTCCCGATGTGGAATTTTCTCCTAGTCTTAGCGGAAAATTGAGCCACTTCAGAAGTAAGAAATTTAAAGTAAATTATATTGGACCTTTAAGTAGATTTTCAAAAAAAAAGCTTCCTATTAAATACGATCTCATGTGTATTCTTTCTGGCCCCGAACCTCAACGCGGCCTCTTAGAAAATAAATTGCGGGAAGAAATCCGCGGAAGCGAAAAAAATATTCTTTTTATCTGCGGAAAAATGGAAAGAAATTCTATAAAATCTCAAGAAGGAAATACGGTTTTCTATAACTTTTTAACCGGAAAAGAACTGGAAACTGCTTTTAATCAAAGCGAAATTATTATTGCGAGATCTGGCTACACTACCCTAATGGACTTAGCAAAATTAGAGAAAAAAGCTTTTTTTATTCCTACACCAGGTCAGCAGGAACAAGAATATCTAGCAAAAAGGTTGAAACGCAAGAAAATCGCTCCTAGTTGTAAACAAAATGAGTTTAATCTTGCGCTTTTAAAAGATATTAACACTTACAGCGGATTCACTTTAACCTACACGAATTCTTTGCCTTTACAAGTGTTTTTTCAGCTTTTCTAAAGTGAACGAAAATTCGCTTCCCACGCCAAAGTCACTTTCTACATAGGTTTTCTCTTTGTGAGCTTCTAAAATATGTTTCACTATAGAAAGACCAAGTCCAGAGCCGCCTTCTTTTCTAGAACCACTTTTGTCTACTCTATAGAAACGCTCAAAGAGACGCGGAATATTTTTCTGCTCAATGCCTTCTCCGTTATCGGTAATTCTAATTATGATTTTGTTCTTGGTGAGATTCTCTATACTTACCTCGGTTGTACCATCATTTTTACCGTATTTAATGGAGTTAACGATTAAATTGGTAAGCACTTGTTGTATTCTTTCCTTATCAGAAAAGACCATAATCTTATCTTCATAATCCATATCAAAAGTTAAGGAGATGTTTTTTTTGGCGGCTTTCATTTCAAGCATCTCAAAGACACTTCCTATCAACTCTACAATATTATATTTTTCTTTATACAGGTGTAAATCGCCTGTTTCTAACTTGTTAATCATATCTAGATCTCTCACAATGTAGATAAGTCTGTCTACACCCTTACTGGCTCTCTCTAGGTATTTATCCCGTACTTTTTTATCTTTAATCGCCCCATCAATTAAGGTAAGAACATAACCTTGAACCGTAAAAAGAGGCGTTTTTAACTCATGAGCAATGTTCCCCATAAATTCTTTTCTATAGTTCTCTCGTACTTTTAAGGATTCTATTTCTAGCTTCTTTCCTTTTGCAAATTTCTCAATCTCTTTGGTTAAGGTAGCCATATCTGTGGTGATTTGCTTTTCTTGAAGATTGGAAGACTCTAATAAGGATACATTGTCGTACACCGCCTTAACTCTTTTGTAGATAAAGTGCTCAATTCTTAATTGAATGATGAGAAACGAAAAAACAGCACAACATATCCCAAAAATAAGCAAGGGTTGCCAATAAATAGCATCCACATATAAGACTTGATACATAAAAATAAGCACTACCAAAAATGCAGTGATGAAACCAGAAGTGTAAAAAGCAAATTTATAGGATCTTTTAAATTCTTTAGCCATCAAATTACAAACTTATATCCTACTCCTTTTACGGTCTTAAATTTTTCATTTCCTATTTTCTCTCTTAGCTTCCTAATATGCACATCAATAGTTCTTCCTCCCACAACCACATCATTGCCCCATACTTGGTTTAAAATATCTTCTCGTGTAAATACTTTTCCTGGCTGAGACGCTAAAAGGGAAAGCAGTTCAAATTCTTTTCGGGGTAAAATGATTTCTTCTTTTCCGTTAAGGATTTTATACTCATCTCTATTAATGGTTAGTTCTCCTAGATTCACAATAGTGCTTTCGGATTCTTCAGAACGCAGTCTCCTTAATAAAGCTTTTACTTTGCTTACCAAAACTTTTGGCCGAATTGGTTTGGTGATGTAATCATCTGCTCCCGCATCAAAACCCGCCATTTGAGAATAATCTTCTCCTCTAGCCGTTAAAAAAGTAATCATCGTATTTTCTAAAGAAGGTATCTTTCTTAACTGCTCACAAGCTTCAATTCCATCCATTTCTGGCATCATCACATCTAGAATAATAAGATCTGGCTTTTTTTTCTTTGCTTTTTTGACGGCTTCTTTTCCGTTTTCGGCAGTCAATATATGGTAGCCTTCTGCAGCAAGGTTGTAACTCACAATCTCTAGAATATCTGGATCATCATCTACAAGTAGTATACTAATGTCATTGTTATTCATAACCAACGTACTTAAAATTTAAGAAGTAAAAGTAAGTATAATATTAAAACCTCTAAGTTAACATTTTATTCAATCTCTTAACATAAGGATAGATTTGCTAACCTTAATTTCTCATAGAGTTAATCTACAGCTAACCCCCTTTACACCTCTCTTGTTTTTCTTTGCAGCGTAAATAAACATGTAATGAAAACACTTTTTACCTCCATCTTATTTTTCTTTTCGGCTTTTGGTTTTGCTCAAGAAACAGGGACTATCGCTGGTGCACTTAGCGATAAAGAAATGAATAATGAACCTTTGCCTTTTGCAAATGTAAGCGTTAAAAACACCTCTAAAGGTACAACATCAGACTTTGATGGTTTGTACAAAATTGAAAACATCCCTACAGGAACTTATACCTTAGTGTATAGTTTTATAGGATACGAAACGGTAGAGGTTCCCAATGTGCAGGTTGAAACTGGCAAAGTAACCCAAATTGAAACCAGTTTAGGAGCCAGTGCAGCTGCGTTAGATGAAGTAATGATCACTACCGTAAGTAGAAGAGACTCTGAAGTAGCTCTTTTGCTTGATCAAAAAGATGCTGTTGATATTAAAGAGAGTATAGGTTCTCAAGAACTTACTAAGCTTGGCGTAAGTGATGCTGCTACGGCAACTACCAAAATTTCTGGAGTTAGTAGTAGTGAAGCATCTGGAGATGTTTTTGTGAGAGGACTTGGTGACCGTTATTTATACACTACCCTTAACGGAATGCCTATTCCTTCAGATGATATTGAAAGAAAAAATATTGACCTAAGCTTGTTCCCTACACGAATTGTTCAAAGTGTATCCATAAGTAAAACCTATTCTTCAGCAAACTCGGCCGATCAATCTTCGGGAAGTGTAGACATAAGCTCTAGGAGTTTAGTTGGGTTACAAGAATTTGGTTTTGGAACCCAAGTAGGATTAAACACAAATGCAAATGCAGAAGGTATTGGCAGCAATTTTAAACGAACTGCCAATGAAAGTGACCTTTCTTTAGGTTTCTATTCTAAAGACATTTCTACAAAAGATGCTATTACCGACCAACCTTGGAATACCCAAAGCACTAATATGCCTATCAACTATCAATATTCTTTGACTGCTGGAAAAAAGATTGGAGAGAAATTCAAGATATTTTTCACAGGTTCTCAATCAAGCAAATTTGAATACTCTGAAGGTGTTTTTAGACAGTTTGAAAGAAACAGAAGAGATGTAGAGTTTACAGATGCTTCCTTATATAACAACACCATCAACACAACTGGATTATTGGATTTGAAGTATAGTTTTGATAAGAAAAATGAAATTAAAGCTTTAAGCCTTTTTGTAAATAAAGTGAAAGATGAAGTTTATGAAGCAGGTAGAAATCGTGAAGGTTTTGTTTTTGAAGAAGTTAACAACGAAGATCAATACAGTCAATTTGTTAGGGATCAAAATACAAAGCAAACAAGACTATGGGTTAATCAGTTATTAGGTGATCACGAAATTGGAGAAAAAAATCACCTTACATGGGGATTGGGGTATAATAAACTAAATGCAGATGAACCCAACCGTATTCGTAATGAAGTAAATATCAAGAAACCTACCAATACCGAAGGGGAACTTGTTGAATTAGGATTTCAAGGAGGTTTTCAGCAAAGAAAAACTTCTCAGATTCTTGAAGATTTAGAATATAATGCTAGGTTAAAAGACGAGTTTACCGTTTTTGAAAACGATTCAACCTCAACGTTAAAGCTAAGCTTGGGAGGTAACTATAGAAATAAAACTCGAGATTTTACTTCTGAATTTTTTGGGGTGACAGAAAATGGAGCTGGGGTTACCCCTCCATCTATAGATAATCTTGACGCTGTCTTTACTGCCGAAAACTTCAATAATGATTTGTTAGATCTTAGGCTTGTAAGAACTGACGATGATGGCAATATTAGACCTGATAAATATGATGCCGAACTTAATTCGAGCGCAGGTTTTTTAAATGTTAATTACTCTTTCAGCAAATTTAATTTAAACATAGGAGCTCGTTATCAAAAAGACATGATAGACCTCAACTACGATGTTGCCAATGCTCCTGGTGGTGAAGATGGAAGTGTTGAAAAAAGTTACGATAATTTCTACCCAGCTTTAAATATAAAATATGCTTTAAATGAAAAGCACAATTTTAGATTGGCTGCCAGTAAAACCATCACCTTACCAGAGTTTAAAGAAATTGCTCCATTTGAGTATGTTTCGGCTACTGGGCAAATCACCAGAGGGAATGTTGGCCTAGAAGCTAGTAACGTCTATAATTTAGATTTGAAATGGGAATTTTTCCCAACCAATAAAGAGCTTATTTCTGCCACTGCTTTTTACAAGAGTATCAAAGACCCTATCAACAGAGTGTTAGATAGAGGTTCTGCAGGCGTATTTTCTTTCTTCAACTCAGGAGAAGAAGCTACTATCTATGGGATAGAATTAGACGCAAACATAGGGTTGATTGCTTCGGATGAAGAAAATGGAATCAACATAGCCTGGGGTATTAATTTTAGTAGAATGTGGCATAATCAAGACTTAAAAACAGAATTTAATGAGGATGGAACACTTGCCAGAACATTTAAGTACAACAAAAAAAATGAAATAGGTTTACAAGGAGCTTCAGATTATATCGTAAACTCTTCTTTAAACTTTTCAACCAACTGGGAAAGGGAATTTAACGCAAACATTTCAGGGAATTACGCTTCAGATAAAATATTTGCATTGGGATCTGCTCCAGATAGTCAAACCCAAGAGAACTCAGTACTCTACAATAATGAAATTATTGAAGAAGGTTTCGTAACCCTAAATGCTACGCTTAGCCAAGAGCTATCAGAAAGATTGTTATTAAGGTTTAAAGCTCAAAATATTTTAAATCCAGATATCAAAAGAACACAAGATGTACTGCCTCTTTCTGGAGGAGCTCAAAGTGAAAGCAACCAAACTACAAGATCATATACCAGAGGAGCCATATTTACCTTAGGTATTAACTATAATTTTTAAATCAAACTATAAACTTGAACTTTTATTTTAATTTTAAACACTAAACAAATGAAAAAAGCAATTAAACATTTATCGATTTTCTGCTCGATCGCAGTATTGAGTATGACCGCAATTAGCTGTAGTAGTGACGACGATTCATCTAGCTCAGATGACAATGGATCAACTCCTTCTGCTGAATTAAACGGAATGATCACTGAAGACACTACATTAGACTCTTCAGTAACTTATAATTTAACTGGTATTTTAAGTGTAGAAGAAGGAAACAAATTAACTATTCCTGCAGGAACTACGATTAACACTGGTACAGGAACAGATGTATATTTAGTCGTTCAAAAAGGTGCTCAAATAGATATTCAAGGTACTGCTAGTGCGCCTGTAAAAATGGGACCTACTACTGCCGGAGAATGGGGAGGAGTAGTAATCTTAGGTGATGCACAAACTACTGCTGGTACAAATGCTACTGCAGAAGTTGGAGGGCTTATTTATGGTGGTAACAACAGTTCTGATGACTCTGGTTCTATCGAATATTTAATCATCGAGCAGTCGGGAGCTCAAATTAACGCAGACTCTCAATACAACGGATTAACACTTTACGCAGTAGGATCTGGAACGAACATTAGCAATATAGCTATCCTTAACGGAACTGATGACGGTATCGAATTTTTTGGTGGATCAGTAAATGCTTCTAACGTTTATGTAGAAAACTTAGAAGATGATGCGATTGATTGGACTGAAGGATGGAACGGAATCTTAACCAATACGTATGTTTTACATAGTGAAGGTGACTTCTCTACGGCAATTGAAGCTGACGGTGTAAATAACGATCCTCAAATCGTAAACTTTACGGCTGTTTCTCAAACAGGGGGAAAAGCTTTACAATTTAAAGCACAATCTGGAGCAACTATTACTGGTTTATCTTTAAATGGTTATGACACTACTTTAGATTTTTCTGATGGTGGTCCTTTAGCTAATGTTTATATCAATGGAGAAATAGCAGATTTAGCTAATGCTTATACTGGTCCGGCAACCGTAAACATAGAAGACTTTGCTTGGGTAGCTAATGCTGGAAGTGACAACTTACTTAACGGATCTATTACTTCTGATAGGACTTTAGATGCTTCAGTAACTTATAACTTACAAGGTATTTTAAGTATCGAAAATGGAGCTTCTCTAACAATCCCTGCAGGAACAACTATCGAAACAGGAACAGGAACAGATGTTTATATCGCTGTTCAAAAAGGAGGTCAAATTTTTATCGAAGGAACTGAATCTAACCCGGTAGTAATGGCTCCATCTTCAGAAGGAACTTGGGGAGGTTTGTTGTTATTAGGAAACGCTGTAACTACTGCAGGAACAAATGTAACTGCAGAAGTAGGAGGCCTTATCTATGGTGGTGATGACAGTACAGATAACTCTGGTTCTATTGAATATTTAATCATTAAGCAATCGGGAGCACAAATTAACGCTGATTCTCAATATAATGGGTTGACGCTTTATGCGGTTGGTTCAGGAACAACAATCAATAACGTTGCTTTTATAGGTGGAGAAGATGATGGAATCGAGTTTTTTGGAGGTTCTGTTAACGCAACAAATGTTTACGTAAAAGACTTACAAGATGATGCTATTGACTGGACAGAAGGGTGGAATGGTACATTAACCAATACTTATGTATTACATACAGAAAGCAATTTCTCAACCGCATTAGAAGCAGATGGAGATAACAACAATCCAACTATTACTAACTTTACTGCTGTTTCTCAAGCTGGTGGTAAAGCATTACAGTTTAAAGCACAATCTGGAGCAACTATTACAGGTTTATCTTTAACAGGATACGACACAACTATAGATATGGCTGACGATGGACCTTTATCAAACGTTCAAATTGAAGGTGAAGATGCAAGTCTCTTAATGGATTATAATGTTCCCGCAACGGTAGAAGTTTCTGCTTTTTCTTGGACATTAAACTAAAAATAGTTTTATTTTCTAACATTAAGAAAAAAAACTAAAAAACTTACTTACAGTTAAATGTACCCATAGAAAACAAAATTTTAGTAAAACTATAAGAATTAACTTCACATATGTGTATCTTTGATTATGTATAAATAAAATATCATTCATTATGAAAAAAATTACTTTATTGATGTCATTTATGTTTATTGCATTAACATCTATGGCTCAAACACCTATTATCACCATGATTTCTGATGGGGATTGTGCTGGAGGAAATCCAAAAGTGCTAGAGGTTTTTGCGAACGGAACGGTAGATTTTTCTTTGTATACCTTAGAAAATCAAACCAATGCCAATACTACTTGGGCTAACGGTCTTAATCTTTCTGACTTAGGAACGGTAACCGATGATTTTGTATATATTCATGCAGATGATCCTGCTTTTGCAGCAGAATTTCCTAGCGCTACAAATGTTTTATCCACTACATCAAGCGTAATGAGCTTTAATGGAGATGATAGAATTAGAATTATTTTAGATGCTGACTCTTCTGTAATCGACCAATACGGAGTAGACGGTTTAGACGGCACTGGAGAAGCTTGGGAGTACAAAGATGGTTACGCTAAAAGAGCAAATAACACAACGCCCAATGGAACTTTTAACATAGCAGATTGGAATTATTCTAACGGCGCTTTAGACGGACTATGTGGAACAACTGGATTTGAAAATATTATAGGGATTGGTACATTTACCCCAGGAACTTCTTCTTGTCCTTTAGTGATTGTTCTAGACACAGTAATTTGTGATACTGAAACTCAAGGAGCTACTTCAGACACGTACACAGCGACCGCTACTTTTACAGGTGGAGGAACTGAAACGTATACGTTTTCTATCAATGCAGGAACTGTAACCAGTCCAGATGATCCTTCTACAATGCCTACTGGAAGTATTGTTGTAACTAACATCCCTGAAGGAACAGACCTAACCTATACCCTTACAAGTACAAACTGTAGTATTCAAGGAACAGTACCTTCTCCTTCTTGTGAGACAGCATCCAATGTTTCAGATATCGCTACATTAAGACAACTTCCTTTAAACGCAGTTTACACGCTTACAGGAGAAGCATTATTAACTTACCAGCAATCGTTTAGAAACCAGAAATATATTGAAGATGCTACAGCTGCCATCTTAATAGATGATTCTGCAGGAAATATCTCTACTACTTATGCGATTGCAGACGGGATTACAGGAATTACGGGAGAGCTAACAGAATATAACGGAACCATGCAGTTTATCCCAGAATCTGACCCTGGTGCTGCAACTTCTAACGGAAACACTTTGTCTCCGCAAGTAGTAACTATGACAGATTATATTGCGAATCCTCAAAACTACGAATCTGAATTAATCGCCTTCACCAATATTACTTTTGTAGACGGTGATGGTAGCGAAACATTTGATGTAGGAATGGATTATTTTTTCACTGACGGTGATCAGGTAGTTACTATGAGAACACAGTTTTATGACGCAGATTATATTGGTGAGATTATTCCTGATACACAATTAACCAACCTTGTTGGAATTGCTGCTCTATTTGACGACGGTACCAATGTTATTCCGCAAATATTCCCAAGAAGCTTAGCAGATTTTGAAGCAGACTTGGCGGTAAGCAATAAAACTTTGACCAATGTAAGCTTATATCCTAACCCAACAAAAACTGGTTTTGTGACTATTAAAACTGCTTCTTCTGAAGTTGCCTCTATTGAAGTATATAACCTTTTAGGAAAGCAAGTAATCGCTCAAACCTTAACTAACAACACGTTAAATGTTTCTAGTTTGGCTAGCGGTGTTTATCTAGTAAAAGTTTCTGCGGAAGGAAAAACAGCTACTAAAAAATTAGTGATTAAATAATCTTTCACTTAATTCATAATCAAAGCGTCTCATTTAAGAGGCGCTTTTTTTATTTTTGCATTTCATCTCCATATAAAATGTCTTTACAACAACGTATTTTCTCGATTACAAATGAAAACGAGTTTGAGAAAGTAGCTCTAGAGGTTTTTCAATATCAATATCAGAACAACGCGGTTTACAATGAGTTTTGTACTTATCTAAATAAAGACCAATCTTCAGTAAAGACTTTGAAAGATATTCCCTTTTTACCTATTGAGTTTTTTAAAACTAATAGAATTCTGGATCGAGATGCCACGCATGAAGAAATTTTTACTAGTAGCGGAACCACTGGGAGCTTAGTAAGCAAACATTACGTAAAAGACCTACACCTCTATGAACAATCTTTCCTTAACGGATTTGAACAATTTTATGGAAAACTAGAAGATTACGCCGTTTTAGCTCTACTTCCCGCCTATTTAGAGCGAAAAGGCTCTTCCCTAGTGTATATGGCGAACGACTTTATCAAAAAAAGCAAGTATCCAGAAAGTGGTTTTTATTTGAATAACTTAAAAGAGCTTACTCATACGCTTCAAGATTTAGAAGAAAGAGGGATTAAAACCTTACTTATTGGGGTTTCTTTTGCCCTATTAGATTTAGCAGAAAAATTTCCGCTTCAGCTAAAAAATACTATTGTAATGGAAACTGGGGGAATGAAAGGAAGGAGAAAAGAAATGATTAGAACGGAATTACACGAAATTTTAGCCCAAGCTTTTCAAGTGGATAAAATTCACAGTGAATATGGAATGACCGAATTACTTTCGCAAGCCTACTCTAAAGGTCAAGGAATATTTTCTTGTCCTAGTCATATGCATTTGCTTATTCGCGATCCTGAAGATGCACTGAGTTTACTTCCGCAGCAAAAAACAGGAGGTATTAATGTAATAGATTTAGCCAATCTTCATTCTTGCTCCTTTATAGCGACGCAAGATTTAGGAAAGCAAATAGGAGAAAACGAATTTGAGATTTTAGGGAGATTTGACGCTAGCGATATTAGAGGCTGTAACCTTATGCTGCTATAATTTTGTTAAAGTTCTCTAAAGGCTGTAATAAAGCTATTTTTATTACGTCTTAATAAGAGCTAAGATGAAAGTTTTTTCATAATAGATTGGTTAGTTAGTAGGAAACCCTAAGTGTAATGCTTAGGGTTTCCGTCTTTTATAAACTTACATCACTTTACATATATTGTCATAGTAGTAAATGAAATGAATATTTATGTAAATTATACTACTTTCAAAATATACGTGTTTTTCTTTCCCTTGTTTATAATCACATAAGTATCGTTAATAAGATCTTCTTTGGTAATCATATAATCTTCTTTTACTTTCTCTTTATTTACAGAGATAGCATTTTCTTTTAAAGCCCTTCTCGCTTCTCCATTACTCTTTAAAAAATTCGTCTCGGCTGCCAATGCTGCAATCATATCTAAACCATCTTCAATAAGTTGACGCTTTACTTCAGCTTGAGGCACGCCTTCAAAAATGTCTAAGAATGTTTTCTGATCCAAATTTCTTAAATCGCTAGCGGTACTTTTTCCAAACAATACATTAGAAGCTTTAATTGCATTATCTAAGTCCTCCTTAGAGTGCACCATGATCGTTACTTCTTCGGCGAGTTTCTTCTGTAATTGTCTTGCGTGCGGTGCTTCGTGATGCACTTTAATAAGATTTTCTATCTCGTCTTGTGATAAAAAGGTGAAAATTTTAATGTATTTAGCCGCATCTTCATCACTTGTATTTAACCAATATTGGTAAAACTTGTACGGGGAAGTTCTTTCCGTATCCAACCAGATATTTCCTCCTTCGGTTTTCCCAAATTTGGTTCCGTCTGCTTTCGTAATTAAAGGACAAGTAATAGCAAAGCCTTTCCCATTTCCTATTCTTCGTATCAATTCAGTTCCGGTAGTGATGTTTCCCCACTGGTCACTTCCTCCCATTTGTAAACTACACTCGTGTTGATTGTATAAATGCAAAAAGTCATAGCCTTGCAGCAATTGGTAGGTGAATTCCGTAAAGCTCATTCCTTCTTTAGATTCCGAAGAAAGTCTTTTCTTTACAGAATCTTTTGCCATCATATAGTTTACGGTAATGTGTTTTCCTACATCTCTCGCAAATTCTAAGAAACTGAAATCTTTCATCCAGTCATAATTATTCACTAATACGGCTCCGTTTTCCTCTTGCTGCGAAAAATCTAAAAAGCGCTCTAATTGTGCCTTAATTGCTGCTTGGTTATGCGCCAGCGCTTCTTCATCTAATAAATTTCTTTCTTTAGATTTCCCAGAAGGATCACCAATCATTCCCGTTGCACCACCTATTAAAGCGTAAGGCTTATGCCCAGAAAGTTGAAAGTGCCTTAACATCATTACGCCCACCAAATGACCAATGTGTAAAGAATCTGCCGTAGGATCAATTCCTACATAAGCGGCACGCATCTTTTCTTGTAAATGTTCTTCTGTTCCTGGCATGGCGTCATGCAGCATTCCTCTCCAAGTTAATTCTTGTACAAAATTTTTGGTCATGGTTGTATAATTTAGTTTTACCGAAAGACAAAGATATGAGAAACTGAAAATTTTCCTATTAGGAATTCGCTATATTTACCGCATGATTTTAGTTAGCGGAGCCACAGGTTTGGTAGGAAGTCACCTTCTTGTCCAACTTTTAGAATTAGACCAGCCCATTAGGGCGATGTATAGGAAAGAACAAAAAATAGCTTACACTAAAAAGCTGCTGTTTTCTTGTTACCCAAAGCTTACTTCTGCTCAATGGAATCGTATTGAATGGGTAGAAACACATTTAGAAAATATACCTCAACTTTCTGATGTATTTCAGGGGGTACAACAAGTGTATCATTGCGCAGGTTATATTTCCTACAATCCTTCTGATAGTGAATATAAAAAACTACGGAAGATAAATATTGAAGGCACCGCAAATATGGTGAATCTAGCGCTGAGTAATTCCGTAAAGAAATTTTGCTACGTGAGTTCTATTGCCACTCTAGGAAGTGAACTGAAGCAGAAAGCAATCAATGAAGAATCGCCGCGTAATCATGAAAATAAATTTGACAATTACTCCATCACCAAGTTTGGAGGAGAAATGGAAGTTTGGCGAGCCTCTCAAGAAGGATTAAATGTCGTTATCGTAAACCCAGGTGTCATCCTAGGAGCTGGATTTTGGGAAAGTGGCAGCGGTTTGCTTTTTAGTAAAGTAAATAAGGGGTTGCGTTATTATATTCCGCTTATCACAGGCTTTGTAGATGTGAGAGATGTGGCAAAAGCCATGATTTTATTAATGAATTCTTCCGTAAAGCAAGAACGTTTTATTTTGGTAGCAGAAAGTATATCTTTTAAAGAGGTACTACAACACATTGCCAATGAAATTGGAGTTACTCCTCCTAAAAAGAGGCTTCAACCTTGGATGGTAAAAATAGGTTGGATTTTTCAATGGTTAGGAAGAATATTTTTTGGAACACATCAAGAAATAACTAAGCTTTCTATAAAAGCAGCTTTTAACACCACTATTTATAGTTCGGCTAAAATTAAAAAATCATTAGATTTTAAATTTAACTCTATTGAAAAGACTATAGCCAGAGTTGGTAAAAGCTACGCAGAAAAGGATATTTAAAGACTATCTGCCTCCCTTTTTCCTTTAATTTTGGAATCCTGCATGGCTTTACTTCTTTCTTCATAAAGACTATCAATGATCTTTTTTTCTGCTTCCAGCTTGGTAATTACGCGTTCGTAAATTCTTGTATTTGTTGCAAAGTCTTCTGCATAGTAATTACTACTTTCGGCCAGTTGCATGCTGTCTACTTGATATTTTTCAAAAATTAAATCTTTAGCTTTTACCTTTCTGAGCTCGTAATAGTTTTTATTTTTACTAATGACTGCATCCATTTTTTGAAGGTCAACCAATAAATTAACCATTTTATCTTCTGGAATAAGATTTTTAGGTTTAAGCGCTTTATTTACATCTTGACAAGCTGTAAATAGTACAAGTGAAAGTAAAAGTATTTTAATTTTCATTACCTCTCAAACATTAAACGTTCCCCATTCTTTACGTCTAAAACTTTAAAGTTTTTATACACCAATTTTCCATTCACAAAGGTATGCGTGATTCTAGATTTGAAGGTAGTTTTTTCAAACGGTGACCAACCGCATTTATATAGAATATTATCATTTTGAACGGTCCAGGGCGCGTTTGGATCTACCAAAACAAGATCTGCTTTATAGCCTTCTCTAATGTAACCTCTTTTCTCTATCTGAAATAAAATTGCAGGGTTATGACACATCTTCTCCACAATCTTAGGAAGACTTATTTGGTCTTTATGGTAAAACTCTAACATTGCCGGTAAAGCGTGTTGCACTAAAGGCCCACCACTTGGTGCTTTTGTATAGACTTGATCCTTTTCTTCTTTGGTATGCGGTGCGTGATCTGTCGCGATCACATCTAATTTATTATCCAATAATGCTTTGAATAAAGCTTTTTGATCTTTCTCTGTTTTTACTGCAGGATTCCATTTAATTCGGGTTCCTTTCTTCTCGTAATCTGTATCATTAAACCAAAGGTGGTGGATACAAACCTCTGCCGTTATCTTTTTGTCTTTTAGAGCCTTTTTTCCGTCAAAGAGACTCAACTCTTTTGCTGTACTAACGTGAAAGACATGCAATCTAGCTCCTGTTTTTTTAGCTAATTTTACAGCTTTTGAAGAAGATAAGTAACAAGCTTCTGCGCTTCTTATCTTGGGATGATACACCATTGGTATATCGTCTCCGAATTCTTCTTTGTGTTTTGCCAAATTGTCTTTTATGGTCTGTTCATCTTCACAATGTACGGCAATGAGAACAGGAGAATTTTTAAAAATCTCTTCTAACACTTTTTCATCATCAACCAACATGTTTCCCGTAGAAGAACCTAGAAATAATTTTAGCGCCGGAGTATTTTTTGGGTTAATCTTTTTTATTTCCTCTAGATTGTCATTGGTGCCGCCAAACATAAAGGAATAGTTGGCCACAGAGTTTTCTTTTGCTATAGCAAATTTTTCTTCTAATAAATCTATGGTGACTGTTTGCGGATTGGTATTAGGCATTTCTATAAAAGAGGTAATTCCTCCCGCAACTGCAGCTCTAGACCCGAATGAGATATCTTCTTTATAAGTAAGTCCTGGCTCTCTAAAATGAACTTGATCGTCTATAATGCCAGGCAATAAAAACTGGCCTTCGGCATCTATAACTTTTACATCGTGAGATTTTACACTTATAATGTCTGCCACTTCTTTAATAAGATCATCTTCGATGTAAACTTCGCCATCTTTGACAACACCTTCATTAACTAGCTTCGCATTTTTAATCAATATCTTTCTCATACTTCTTTTCCAAATAGACTTTTAAACTTCATTTTAATCACTCCAAAAACAGCTTCAGAAATAATATTGCTGTTTAATTTTGATTCTCCTCGTGTTCTATCCGTAAAGATAACGGGGACTTCTACAATAGCAAACTTTAATAAGTAGGCTTTGAATTTCATTTCAATCTGAAAGGCATATCCCACAAATTGAATTGAATTAAGGTTGATTTTCTCTAATACTTCTCTTCGATAACACACAAAGCCTGCCGTAGTATCCTGAATAGGCATTCTCGTGATCGCTTTTACATATTTTGATGCCATATAAGACATCAATACTCTTTTCATTGGCCAATTTACCACATTCACTCCCGTAACATACCTAGACCCAATTGCAACATCTGCCTTGTCTTTTATACACGCATCGTACAAACGTATGAGATCTTTTGGGTTATGAGAAAAATCGGCATCCATTTCAAAAATAAAATCATAATCTCTCTCTAGAGCCCATTTAAAACCGTGAATATATGCGGTTCCTAAACCAGATTTAGTTTTTCTTATTTCTAAAAAAAGTTTACCCTCAAATTCTTCTTTTAACGAAGAAACCAAATTAGCAGTACCGTCTGGAGAATTATCATCTACCACCAAAATATGAAATTCGTGTTTTTGAGAAAACACATCGCGAACAATACGCTCTATATTTTCAATTTCATTATAGGTAGGTATAATTATGAGCCGTTGTGGCATTCTTTTTTTTGACAAATGTAACTATTTTTAAGCTCAAATTTTTAGCAAATACTAGCTATTTAATTTTTAACTTTGTCCAAAATTCTATGGGTTGGAAGTGATTGTTAGAAATATAGAGCAGAACAATTGGATTACATTAATCTTCCTCTTTATTTTGATTCTCATTTTGATTGGCAATCAATTATTCCCTGAAAAATTCGCAGAGTTTAAAAAGATATTCTTTTCTGGAAAGTATTTTACTTCACACCAAAAAAAACCTTCAGTATTTAATCTTTTTAGCTTTATACTCTATTTAGCCCATGGATTTATACTTTCGCTTGCTCTATTTATACTTTTCAAAGCGAAGTCGGTCTTCTTGGTGGAATATGATTTCACTTTCTATCTTCAGATTTTTATTGTTTTAAATACCCTTATCGGAATAAAATACCTCTTTGAAAAAATTATAGCCTCCATTTTTTCTATGGATAAAGTGATAGATAACTATATTTTTCATAAAATTACGTATAAAAATTTATTGGCTTTTTATCTGTTTCCAATATTGCTAATCCTTACCTATACTTGGAAACCTACTACGAATATTCTTGTTTTACTCACAATATTATATCTTGTATTCAATCTTTTTGTGTTATTGAAATACTACGCCAAACATCAAAAGTTTATTTATAAGTTTTCGTTTTACTTTATTTTGTACCTTTGCGCCCTTGAAATAGCACCGTATATTATTTTATATAAAGTAATTACATAATTGCTAGAGCTCACACTAAAATTTGCATGTATATGAAAGTGAAAACAATTTTAATTTCTCAGCCCGAGCCCAAGGTTGAAAATTCTCCCTATTCTGAACTTGAAGAAAAATTAAAAGTAAAGATTGATTTCATACCTTTTATTCACGTGGAAGGAGTTTCTTCTAAAAATGTAAGACAGCAAAAAATAGACCTTAGTCAATATACTGCAATTATTCTTACCAGTAGAAACGCAGTAGATCACTTTTTTAGAATTGCTGAAGAAATGCGCTATAAAGTGCCAGATTCTTTAAAGTATTTTTGTCAAAGTGAAGCTGTCGCCTACTATCTACAAAAATATGTAGTGTATAGAAAAAGGAAAATATATGTGGGAAAAAGAACTTTTGCTGAGTTAACTCCTACCATAAAAAAATATAAGACAGAGAAATTTTTGCTTCCTTCTTCTGATATGTTAAAACCAGAAATTCCTAAGCAATTAAATAAATTAGGCGTTGATTGGACAAAAGGCGTGTTTTATAGAACCGTAGTAAGTGACTTATCTCACTTAGAAAAAGTTTTTTATGACATTGTTGTCTTCTTTAGCCCTAGCGGAATAAAATCACTGTTTGAAAATTTTCCAGATTTTCAGCAGAAGGATACCCGTATTGCCGTTTTTGGAAATTCTACTATTAAAGCCGCAAAAGAACACGGATTGGTAGCGAATATTAAAGCGCCAACCCCAGAAACTCCATCGATGACTATGGCAATAGAAAAATACATTAAAGGAACAATCAAAAAGTAGGTTTACTCTGCTTTAAACTAAAAACAAGCCTCTTCATTTTAAAATGAAGAGGCTTGTTTTTTGGATATAAAAAAATCCGGTTAAAGTTTTAACCGGATTTTTATTCGTTTAAAAAGATAACCTAAACCAAAGGTCCTCCTTTTAAAATATCTTCACTAGCATTATCTTCAAACTTCTTAAAGTTGTTTTTGAAAAACAAAGCCAATTCTTTCGCCTTTACATCATAAGCTTCTTTGTCTTCCCAAGTTTCTCTTGGATCAAGAACCTCATTAGGAACGTTAAGACATTCTTTAGGCATCTCTAAACCAAATATAGGATGAGTATGGTATTCTACCTTATCTAGCTCTCCTTCTAAAGCAGAAGAAATCATTTCTCTTGTGTACTTTAATTTCATTCTAGAGCCAATTCCGTAAGGACCACCAGTCCAACCTGTATTCACTAACCATACATTCACCTCTGCGTCTTGCATTTTTTTACTTAGCATTTCTGCATAGCGTGTAGGGTGAAGTGGCATAAATGGCGCTCCAAAACAAGCTGAAAAACTTGGCACTGGCTCTGTAATACCAGCTTCGGTTCCTGCCACCTTTGCGGTGTAACCACTAATAAAGTGATACGCAGCTTGGCCAGGAGTTAATTTGCTAATTGGAGGCAATACTCCAAAAGCATCTGCTGTTAGAAAGAAAATATTCTTCGGGTTTTCTCCTACAGACGGCTGCTGAATATTATTAATATGGTAAATAGGATAACTTACCCTTGTATTTTGTGTAATAGAAGTATCATCAAAATCTACTTCATTTTTATCGTTGAGGATCACGTTCTCCAAAATAGCTCCTGGCTTAATCGCGTTGAAGATATCTGGTTCATTTTCCTGAGAAAGATTAATCACTTTTGCGTAACAACCTCCTTCAAAGTTAAATACTTTGTTGTCTTTAGTCCAACCGTGTTCATCATCTCCAATTAACTTACGTTCTGGATCTGCAGATAGAGTTGTTTTTCCCGTTCCTGATAATCCGAAAAAGATAGCTGTATCTCCATCATCTCCCACATTTGCAGAACAGTGCATAGAAAGTGTATTCTTATTTACTGGCAAAATGAAGTTTAACGCAGAAAAAATTCCTTTCTTGATTTCACCCGTATACCCAGTCCCTCCAATAAGTGCGATTTTCTTTGTAAAATTTAAAATAGCAAAATTATGCTGTCTCGTACCATCCACTTCTGGATCTGCCATAAATTCTGGTGCATTGATCACTGTCCACTCAGGAGAAAAATCCTTCAATTCTTCTTCCGTAGGTCTTAAAAACATATTGTGAGCAAACATATTACTCCAAGGAAACTCGGTAATCACACGAATGTTCAATTTATAGCCCTCTTCCGCGCAAGCGTAAGAATCTCGTACATATA
This sequence comes from Mesonia ostreae, assembly GCF_031845265.1. Classification (NCBI taxonomy): domain Bacteria; kingdom Pseudomonadati; phylum Bacteroidota; class Flavobacteriia; order Flavobacteriales; family Flavobacteriaceae; genus Mesonia; species Mesonia ostreae. Next base: position 190,625 of record NZ_JAVRBG010000004.1, read on the forward strand.
GTTCTTTTCCAGAAAGATATTTAGTTACTTTATCATAAAGTCGATCAAATTTTTCTGGATCGAAAGGGATATTCACATCGCCCCACCATATTTCATCCTTAGTAACTTCATCTTTTACAATAAAACGATCCTTAGGGGATCTTCCCGTAAATTCTCCTGTATTGATAGCTAGTGCCCCAGAATCTACTTGAACGCCTTGTTCTTTTTCTATTGTAATGTTGTGAAGCTCATCTGAAGATAGTTGATAATGAGCTTGTGCATCTTGTATTCCGTAGTTTTCTAATGAAAACGCTTTCGTGGTTTTATTATTTTCCACCATAAAAATGAGTTGTTGTGTTCTTTAGGACAAAAATATAAATAATACCAAACAAATACGGGATTAAGATGATTTATTATTTCTTTTTCATTTTCAACACATTAAAAAGCAACACTAACCAACTAGAAATTAAAAAGACACCTCCTAGCGGAGTCAACAAAGCAATACTTTTAAAGTCAAAACTAGACAACTCGTTTGTGGCCAATCCGTAAATAGAGCCCGAAAATAAAATCATTCCCACTAAAAGCATGTAAAACAAGAGGTTCTTACTTTTTTCGCTTAGCGCGGAAATGCTTCCGCAGAGAATTGCCAGTAAGGCGTGATAAAATTGATAGCGAACCCCTGTCTCAAAGGTATTTAGCTGACCTAAGGTTAGAACTTTCTCTAAACCGTGACTTGCAAAAGCACCTAAGATCACCGCCAAAAAGCCACTTAAACTTCCTAAAATTAACAACTTTCTATGCATAATATTTTTTTTAACCCAGATTAAATTAATTACTTTGAAGAATAACTGCAAATTTAAATAACTAATTTAAGATGCGAAACATATTAATTATTGGAGCGGGGAAATCTACCTCGTCTCTCATTAAATACTTAAAAGAAAAATCAACTTCAGAAAAACTCTTCCTTACCATTGGAGATTTGTCTTTAGAAAACGCCCAAAAGTTTGCTGGAGACCACCAAAACACCAAAGCGATTACGCTAGATGTGTTTAAACAAGAAGAACGCCAAGCGGCAGTTAAAAATGCTGATATTGTCATTTCTATGCTTCCAGCAAGATTTCATATTGAAGTAGCTAAAGATTGTGTAACGTTTGGAAAAAACATGGTAACAGCTTCTTACGTAAGCAAAGAAATGGAAGCTTTAAATGATGCCGTAAAAGAAAAAGGCCTCGTATTTATGAACGAGATTGGGGTAGACCCAGGAATTGATCATATGAGTGCGATGCAGGTGATTGACAAAATTAGAGATAATGGAGGTAAATTATTGCTTTTTGAATCTTTCACAGGTGGTTTGGTAGCTCCAGAAAGCGACACCAACCTATGGAACTATAAATTTACCTGGAACCCAAGAAACGTGGTAGTAGCTGGCCAAGGAGGCGCAGCAGAATTTATGCAAGAAGGACAATTTAAATACATTCCTTACCACCGGCTTTTTAGAAGAACCGAATTTTTAGAAGTAGAAGGTTACGGTAAATTTGAAGGACTTGCCAATAGAAATTCATTGGCTTACCAAAGTGTCTACGGTCTAGATAATATTCAAACTTTATATCGCGGTACTTTACGAAGAGTAGGCTTTAGTAAAGCTTGGAATATGTTTGTTCAATTAGGATTAACTGATGACACGTACAGCATGGAAAACTCAGAAAATATGAGCTATCGTGAGTTTGTCAATTCATTTTTGCCTTATTCTCCAACCGATTCTGTAGAGCTTAAAATGCGTTATTCTCTAAAAATAGATCAGGATGATTTGATGTGGGAAAAACTCTTAGAACTTGATATTTTTAACAACGAAAAGAAAATCGGGATTAAAGGAGCAACACCTGCACAGGCTTTACAAAAAATATTAGAAGAGAAGTGGACGCTAGCGCCAAACGATAAAGATATGATTGTAATGTATCACAAATTTGGATATGAGCTTAACGGAGAGCGAAAGCAAGTAGACTCCACTATGGTTCATATTGGAGAAGACCAAACCTATACAGCAATGGCAAAAACTGTAGGTTTACCTGTAGCAATTGCGACCGTAAAAATCTTAAATAAAGAAATTACTACTCCAGGAGTTTTAAGGCCTATTAGCAAAGAAGTATATGAACCTATTTTGGCAGAATTAGCCGAAAACGGCATCAAATTCACCGAAAAGGATGTGAAATTCTTAGGCTACAATGAAGACAATATTGTGGGTTAAACCACTTATTCTTAGTTAAAAAGTGTAATTTTAATGAATCTAAATCTTATGTTTCAAAAAATTGCACTTTTTGTTTTTTTACTCCTTAGTTCTTTAAGCTTTTCTCAACAATTTACTTTTATAAGTAGAGGGTGGGATCTACAAAAAGTAACCGTTGATGGGGTAGATTATATGGCTACTCCTTTAGAATCAGAGGCTTTTAATATATATAATTCTCATGGCACTAGTCCTACTTATACTAGTTTTATAAGCACTTTAGATCCTGAAATTTTCTTGAAAGCTAAGATTATTTTTACGGGTAACGATACGTTTTTCTTCTTCTCTTTAGGCTACTGGAATCAAAATAGGCCTCAAGTACATGCTTCGAAATCTTCTGATTTAACTTCAGAATATCCCGTTAAATTTTATTATGATTATTATAATAACAACTCCTCCTATCCTACTTTTTCCTATTCCGTCACTCATATAAGCGGAAACGATTACCAGTTAATTATTGAAAAAGAAAACGGAGATCAAGCCCATTATATCAGCCAGTCGCTTGCTATAAATTCATTTACAAAAAATAATTTTTCCTTATTTCCTAATCCTGTTCACCATAGTTTTCAAGTAAAAGCTGATGCCAACATTACTGCTATTACTTTATTCGATGTAAATGGAAAAGAAGTGAAAAAATTCAATTCTGCGCAACAAAATTATTGAGTAGAAAATTTACCTAACGGAATTTATTTCGCTAAGATTTATACTTTTGAAGGCAGCTTCACTCAAAAACTTATTAAAAAGTAAACTTCATGAAGTATGAAAGTAAATTTTAATCTATCCTCACTTTTCAGCAAAAAAATTAAATCTGAGTATAGTGGAACTTTAGAAATAAAGTGGCTTAAGGGCAAAAAAGTACTAAATACTAAAAACGCAAATTATTCGTATGGCCCTCTTCATGAAATTTTAAGAATAGGATTAGAAAAAACCTATCCCAATAGAGCAGGAAAAATTTTGGTGTTAGGGCTTGGCGGAGGTAGTATTTTAGAATTGCTTCGGAAGAATTTTAGTTTCACCGGAAACATCACGGCCGTAGAGATAGATTCTAAAATTATTGAAATCGCAAAAAAGGAGTTTAAGATTCAGCAATATGAACCTTTGCAAGTGGTTTGCCAAAATGCAGTTGACTTTGTAAAAACAGATACACATTCCTATGAAACACTTATTGTAGATTTATTTATCAATACTCAAATCCCTAAACCTTTCCTAGAAGTTGATTTTTGGCAACAAACAACGAAATTACTTCAACCCGATGCGGTTATCATTTTTAATGCGGGTATTAAAAACGCTCATCAAGCAGCAGTCGACTTATTGATAGAGCAAATAGCACCGCTTATTTCATTTAAAAAATTAGAGGCTGTTAATGGCGTCAATACCTTATTATTGGGAAAGAGAATGGTTGAAAACAAAAAACCCCGCTAGTTGCGGGGTTGGAGTGTGGAGAATATCGGAGTCGAACCGATGACCTTTTGGCTGCCAGCCAAACGCTCTAGCCAGCTGAGCTAATCCCCCAAATCGGAAAGCAAAAGTAAACAATTATCCAAAATCTTGCGCCATTTTCGTCAAATCTTTTGAAGTCGTTGAAATCACCTGTAAAGTATCGCCATACTTCAATTCTGTCTCTCCAGAAGGAACAAAATAATGAGCTTCTCTTATGACCATCACTATAAGACTGTCTTTTGGTAAGTCTAATTCATATATTTTTTTCCCAATCACTCTACTGTTCGTAGAGAGATAGATTTCTGCACTCTCGGTTTTAGAATCTTCAGAAAACTCAAAGGCTCTTGCTTTCTTCAACGTTTTTACATCATCATCTTGAACTCCTAACCATTGTGCCATCTTGTTAATCGTAGTTCCTTGCACTAAAATGGAAACCAGTGTAATTAAGAATACGATATTAAAAATCAAATCGGCGTTTTCTAAACCCATTACCATGGGGAAGGTGGCAAAAACAATAGGAACTGCACCTCGTAATCCTACCCAAGAAATAAAGAGTTTACTTTTTATATTCACCTTGAAGAAAGCCAAACTTATAAAAACACTTAAGGGACGCGCTACAAATATTAAAAATAGAGCAATCGCCAAACCTATAGGCAAGATTTCTATTACGCGAGATGGGAAGACCAATAAGCCCAAAGTTAGGAACAAAATAATTTGCATCAACCAAGCAAAACCATCAAAAAACTGACGCAAAGCATACTTTTTCACCAATTTACTATTGGCTAAAATTACCGAAGAAACATACACCGCCAAAAATCCATTTCCGTGAATCACTTCCGTAAAGGAATAAATAATAAAACTTAAGGCTAAACCTAAAACAGGGTATAAACCTTCAAAATCTAAGGCGATATTATTAATAAGCCATTTGCTTCCTTTTCCTAAAAAATATCCAGAAACTCCTCCAATAGCAAGCTGTAAAACCAAATCTAAAACTGAGGAGGTTAAAGAAAATTCTTGCGCTACGACCATCCCTGTAAACAAGGTGGTAAGAAAGTAAGCCATCGGGTCGTTACTTCCACTTTCTAATTCTAACATGGGGCGAATCCCATATTTTAAATTGATATTATTAGACCTTAAAATAGAGAAAACTGCCGCAGCATCAGTAGAAGAAACAATTGCACCTAATAAAAAGGCTTCAATGAGTGTAAAGTCTAACAGATAATACGTAAAGCCTCCCACGGCGCCAGCGGTGATAAAAACACCTAATGTAGATAATAAAAGTCCCTTCACGGCTACGGGCTGCACAGCTTTCCAGCGCGTATCTAAACCACCAGAAAAGAGAATCACGTTAAGTGCTATAATCCCTATAAATTGAGCCAGAGTAGGACTATTAAATTCGATTCCCAATATTCCTTCAGAGCCCGCCAACATTCCCACCGTAAGAAATAACACCAAGGTAGGCACTCCAAATTTATAGGAAGTTTTACCCGCCAGAATACTCATAAGAAGCAATAACGATCCTATAAGAATAATCAAATGTGACTCCATTAATTATTTTTTATAAATTGCATTGTTTCATGAGTCACTTGCCTTAAGCTTTCGTTCATTTTATCAGATTCCCAAGGATGCTTCGTGTCAAAAACGTGGTTGCTCCCTTCCAATAAAAAGAGTTTACTTTTAGGGTTCCACTCCTTAATTTGCTTCGCCTCATCGACTTTTACAGAAGTATCTCCCTTGCCGTGAATGATAAGTTGCGGAATTTTTAAATGCTTCACCGCTTGAGCAATGTCTAAGCGTTCTCTATGCTCTAAAAAATCTTCATAAAACTGAATATCATGCGGCATTTGCTGCTTAGTTCTTCCGTTTTCAACATAATAAACTTTATCTTTTTTCCATTGGGCTAATTTTTCTCCAGACGGAAAACGAGAAGCAAAATCACTTACGCCTGCCCAAGTAGTCACACTTGTAATTTTAGGTTCTTCATTTGCTTTTAGCATTACAATTCCGCCCCCTCTACTATGGCCTATTAAATGCACTTTTTGCACATTAGCGTTTACAGAAAATTCTTTGGTGGTTGCTATCCAATCAATCACCGTTTGCAAATCATTTAATTGCTTGGTGTAATTATCTTGTCCAAAAGCTTCTAGGTTAGGAAAATCTATGGGCTCTTCTGCTGTTCCTCCATTATGAGAGAAGTTAAATTTAATAAAGAAGAAGTCGTTTTCAGCAAAGTTTTCGGCTACCAAATCCCAAGCACCCCAATCTTTAAAACCTTTGTAGCCGTGGCAAAAAATGACGATCGGCTTCAAGCTTTGATTGGGTTTAAAAAACACATCGGTGACAATAGGTAATCCATTGCTTCCCGTTAGGGTAAAATTCTTTTCTCGTATCATACTTCTTTTTCTTTAAATGGAATATCAGGATTTAAAATCTCGATGATTAAATCATTTAGAACCTCATCAAATTTAAACATCGTTTCGGCGGTAATCAAGGTTTCTTTTCCTTCTTTTAAAGGCAAAAACCCCGATTTTAAATTCTTAAACGAAATGATTCCGCCTTGAGCTTTATCATAATCTTCTTCTTTTAAAATCATTTTAGCGTAAGACAAAACTTGAAAAGCTTTGCTATACTTATAGTCGGTACCTAGCAAATCCCAATCTTTTATGGAAACGTCACTTGCCATTACTTTCCCAGTTTTGTAATCTATAATTCTCATCACCCCGTCTATAGAATCTAAGCGATCTACTTTTCCTTTAATGCAAACCGGCACTTCAAGTTGAGGGATGTCTAATGCTATTTTCTCTTGAGCTTCTAAACTGATGATTTTTACCGAATGCTGTTCCAACTCTTTCTTTTGCGACTGTAAAAAATTATATAAATAGCGTTTTGCAACTTCATGAATTAATAAGTTTTTCCCTTTATGAATGGGCGCATTTTTATACACGTTTTTAAACTGCTTCAAGACTTCTTGATCACTTAGTTTAAAAAGCTGATTGATATCTTCTTTACGGATTTCTTTCCCCACATAAGGAAGAAATAAGTGTTCTAGACTATCGTGAATAATCGTTCCCAAAGTATTGGCAGCAACGGTTTCTTCTACTTCTTGCTCTTCTTTAATGCCTAACACATAACGTTTATAAAAATCTAAAGGATTCCGAATATAAGTCGTCAATGCCGAAGGTGAAAAGCCGTATGCAGCCAGTTTTTCCAATTTCTGAATCACTTCTGGCGTCTTGGCAATCTCTATTAATTGTCGAGAGATGGAAGGTACTTTAGGGTTTACAAAAGTAGATGCCAATTCCCTCTCTATTTCTAATTGCGTAACGAACCTACTTCTCTCCCCAGCATTGAGTCCGTCTTGCTCTGTATTGTATAAAATATGAACATTTTGAGCACGTTGTAGCAATCTGTAAAAGTGATAGGTGTACACCGCATCTTTTTCTTTGTAGGTAGGTAAACCATATTCTTTCTTTAGGTCGTAAGGAATAAAAGAATTATTGCTCTTTCCAGCAGGTAAAACCCCTTCGTTAACCGAAGTTAAAATGACATTTTTATAATCAATTACCCGCGTTTCTAACATTCCCATCAACTGCAATCCATCAAACGGAGAACCTGCAAAATCTAAGGATTGCGAGCTTAGACTGTCTCTATAAATTTTATAGAGTACTTTTATGTGGTCTACCGGACTTTGCTCTTGCAATATATTTTTTAACTGAACAAAAAGTTTATTAAAGTGAAATAAATATTCGGTTTCTAGCGCGTAGTCTTTCATCTCCTTGCCTCGCAACATCTGAATGAGTTGAATCATTGCATTTACAAAACTTGGTGTGTCTTTATAAAGCTGAAAACCGAGTTCTAAAAACTTATTGAACTCAGCATTCTTCGTATCTTTCACCGCATCTAAAGCGATAAATACCAAATTGGATTCGATAATTTTCTCCTGAAGTTGCTCACTTTCCGAAGAAAAAATTTGCAGTACAAAAGGATGTTTTAAGACCTCTAACACCCGTTTAAAATAAAGCTGATTTTCTTCTCGCTCTTGTATTTTAAACAGAGTCTCAAACAAAGAAGCCAGCGGAGTATCTCCCAAAGGAAGCCCCATAGTGATGTTTATTTTGTCTACATTCTCTGGCAAAGAGTTTAATAAAACAGGCAATAAGCCTTCGTCATTAAGCACAACTGCCGTTTGACTAATTTCTTCTGGTGGTAAATTTTTTAGAATCTGTGCTATATATTTAGCCTGACCCACATTTTTGGGAATTCCTATGAGTTCAATTTGTTTAGGCTGATCGTAATTTTTGGGGAAATCTTGCAGCGGATTCTCTTTAAAATACTCCCAATTTTTTACATAGTTTCTAATAAATAAAGAAGCTTCATGATTAGGGTTGTGGTAAAATGCTTGGTCTATATCCCAAAAAATCTCTCCGCGTTCTTCCTTTAACACCTGCTGAATAAGTTGTTGCTCGGCATTATTTAAGGCATTAAACCCAATAAATATATAGTTTTGGTTGGTTTCGTTTAAGTAACCTACAATTTTTTCTGAAGCTTCACGGTACATTAAGCCTTGGTAAGCTTTACCTTCTTTTAAGATTTGATGAATAAAATTTTTATAGAGTTGCGGTAACTGCTTCCAAAACCATAAGTAGTTTTTAACCAAATCGGTCTGATTTTCTCCTTTAGACCAATGGTTGATATCTTGTATTCTAGAGAGGTAGCTAAAAAAATGATCGGCGTCAATGAGGTAACGATCTATTTCATTAAAATCATAGATTAAAGTTTGTGCCCAAGCGTAAAAGCTATCAAAAGATTCTTGATGTTGTTTATCTATGGTCTTTTTATAGGTTTGGTACAGCTCAAAAATACTGCTCGTATTATCTAACGGAATAAGACCTGTAATCTGTGCTATAAAATCTTCAGTACTCAATACCTCTGGCATAAAAATGCTGGTATGTACCTTGGCTTTAATTACATGTTTTAAAAAATTACCCGCTCTTTTACTCGGTAAAATAAAGGTGGTTTTACTAAAATCAAAAGAGGGGTTGGAAAGTAAATGATCTAGGGTTTCTTCTATAAAAGTCTTCATGTTCTAAAAATAGAAAAACGCCTCTAAGTAGAAGCGTTTTCAGTTATAATTTCTTAAAAATTTTATTTTTCTATAATCCGTTCTAAATTCATCTAATGTCTAGCATCTAAAAGCGCCTGCCCGAAAGAATTCATCCTGACGGCGCACGATTAATACGGGCGAGAAGCGTTCTAGCATTTTACTTAATCTCTACCTAAATAAATACTAATAAAGTAAAGCAAAGTGGCTAAAGAACCAATCGCTGCGACAACATAAGTTCTTGCGGCCCATTTTAAAGCGTCTTTAGAACCTTCATATTCTTGCGGAGTTACAATATTTTCGGCTTTTAGCCAAGCTAGAGCTCTATTACTTGCATCATATTCTACGGGTAAAGTAACAAAACTAAATAAGGTTCCTAATCCAAACATAATGATTCCTACCAATAATACCGTTTGGCCTACGCCCACAGAAACCATTCCCATCAAAATAAGACCTCCAAAAATAACCCACTGACTATATTTAGATGCAATACTTACTAATGGCACCAAATTACTTCGCATTTTTAACCAGCTGTATGCTTTTGCGTGTTGTACGGCGTGGCCACATTCGTGTGCTGCAACCGCCGCGGCAGATGCATTTCGTTGTGCATAAACCCCTTCACTTAAATTCACGGTCTTCTTTTGTGGATCGTAATGATCTGTCAACTGACCCGGAGTAGAAATCACTTTTACATCATGAATCCCGTTATCCTCTAACATTTTACGAGCAATCTCGGCGCCGCTCATTCCGTTTTCTAAATGTACTTTAGAATATTTTTTAAATTTAGATTTTAATTTATGTCCCACGTACCAACTTACCAGCATAATTGCACCAATAAGTATATAATATCCCATCATAGCTTTTGTTTTAAGAATTGAAAGCAAAAATAGCACCAAAACTTTTAGCTTCTTGCAAAAACCAAACTTTAACAAGTATTTAAAATTGAAAATTTCTTAGATACTATCTATAGTGCTATCTTGAAACGAACTTAAAATTTAAAAAACTTATGGGATTATTTTCATTTATTAAAGATGCAGGAGCCAAAATATTTGGTGGAAAAACAACGGCCGAAAAGAAAGATGAGGCTATTGCAAAGCTTAAAAACACTGTGAACAGCTTAGATTTAAAAGTAAGCGATTTAAAAATTGACTTAGACGATGATAAAGCGATGGTTTGGGGAGAAGCAGAAGACCAAGCTACTAAAGAAAAAGTGGTTTTGGTGATAGGAAATTCTGAAGGAATTGCCGAAGTAGACGATAAAATGACGGTTAAGCCAATGCCAGAAGAAGAAGATTGTGAACCTGTTAGAGAATCTAGATTTCATACCGTAAAAAGTGGAGATACCTTAAGCAAGGTTGCTAAAGAAGTGTATGGAGATGCGATGAAGTATCCTGTTATTTTTGAAGCTAATAAACCTATGCTTTCTGATCCTGATAAAATTTATCCAGGGCAAGTATTAAGAATTCCTTATTTAGACGAGGTGAATAAAGTAAAATAAATAGCTTTTAATAAAACGGTCTTAGTATTCTTTACTTTGTCACCCTGAATTTATTTCAGGGTCTCATTAATGTTCTACGAATCATTTTATGAGATTCTGAAACAAGTTCAGAATGACAGTTTTGAAAGATATTAAGACCGTTTTTCTATTTCATTTTTTACCCTACAATATTCACAATCTTGCCAGGAACAATAATCACCTTTTTAGGGGTTCTACCGTCCAATTGTTTTTGGGTTCTTGCATCTTCCATCACTGCTTTTTCTATCTCGTCTTTAGACAGATCTAAAGATAGATCTAACGTAAAACGCATTTTTCCGTTAAAGGACACCGGGTAAGTTTTGGTACTTTCTACCAAGAATTTTTCTTCAAACTTAGGATAAGCTGCGGTAGCAATACTTTCTTGATGTCCCATTTTACTCCATAGTTCTTCAGCAATATGCGGTGCATAAGGCGAAACTAAAATTGCAAGAGATTCTAGTATTTCTCTGTTGTTACACTTTTGAGCTGCTAACTCATTTACACAAATCATAAACGTAGATATGGAAGTATTAAAACTAAAGTCTTCAATATCTTCGGTTACTTTTTTGATGGTTTTATGTAGGGATTTCAAACTCTCAGGACTTGCTTTATCATCGCTAACCGAAAGCTCTTCTCCATTATGGTATAACTTCCAAAGTTTTTTTAAGAAATTATGTACGCCAGTAATTCCTGCCGTATTCCAAGGTTTAGCCTGTTCTAACGGACCTAAAAACATCTCGTACATACGTAAAGTATCTGCGCCATATTCATTACAAATATCATCAGGATTCACTACGTTATATTTGGATTTCGACATTTTTTCGACTTCTCGACCTACAATGTATTTTCCGTTCTCTTCTGTGATAAACTCAGCGTCATTAAACTCTTCTCGCCAATTTTTAAAAGCTTCGATATCGAGTTCATTGGAAGTGTTGACCAAAGAAACATCTGCATGAATTTTCTGAACACTTATTGAAATACCTTTTAAAAGTTTTTCTGATGATAGAAATTTATTTAATAAAATTTCTTCTATTAAAGGAAAATTTGAACTAATTTCTAATTGTCCTGTACCAAAATTTGCATCAGGGTAGAGTCTAGTTTTACATAAATTCTTACTCGCAAAAATTTTAAAATTGTACTTGTTTACAAACTCCTCAATAGATTCTATCTCAACCTTATTGAATTCCACCTCATCTAATATATTAGCTGTGGACTCTACAACATTAACAAACCTTACTCTATAAACAAAAGCACTCTCCCCCAAAATCATTCCTTGGTTGATGAGCTTTTTGAAAGGCTCTTCTACAGGCACGAGATTACGGTCTTTTAAGAATTTGGTCCAAAAACGGGCGTACAATAAATGCCCTGTGGCATGTTCGCTTCCTCCAATATATAAATCTACATTCTGCCAGTATTGCATCGCTTCCGCGGAAGCGAAAACCTCATCCCGCTTTTCATTCTCCATATACCTGAAGAAATACCAGGAACTTCCTGCCCATCCTGGCATCGTATTTAACTCTAGAGAAAATACAGTTTTATCATCTATTAATTCATTGCTTACCACTTCATTTTTCTGCGTGTCCCAAGCCCAAACATCGGCTCGACCTAATGGCGGTTCGCCTTCTTGGGTAGGCAAGTACTTTTCCACTTCGGGTAAACGAATAGGCAAATGTTGGGCTTGAATCATTTTTGGCATTCCGTTTTTGTAGTACACCGGGAATGGTTCTCCCCAATAACGCTGGCGGCTAAACACCGCATCACGTAATCTATAATTGGTTTTTCCTTTTCCTTGCCCTAATTTTTCTAATTCGTAAATTGCAGTTTTTAATGCTTTTTTATAGGTTAGACCATTTAGAAAATCTGAATTATCAATTACAGTCCCGTCTTTACCGGCGTGTGCTTCTTCAGAAATATCTACGTCTTTAAAAATATTTTTGATAGGAATATTAAAATGTTTTGCAAAGTCATAATCCCGTTGATCACCACAAGGTACCGCCATAACAGCTCCTGTACCATAACCTGCCAATACATAATCTCCAATCCAAATAGGAACAGCCTCTTTGGTAAACGGATGCTCTGCATAAGCGCCTGTAAACACTCCCGAGATGGTTTTTACATCGGCCATACGCTCGCGCTCGCTACGCTTTGCTGTCGCTTGTACATAATCTTCTACGGCTTCCTTTTGTTCTGGTGTGGTTATTTTTGCTACCAAGTCATGCTCTGGCGCCAAGGTCATAAAAGTAACTCCAAAAATGGTATCGGGTCTTGTCGTAAACACATCAATTTTGAATTCTGAATTTTGAATTTTAAATTGGGCCTGAGCCCCAACAGATTTTCCAATCCAGTTGCGTTGAGTTTCTTTAAGACTTTCGGTCCAATCTAAATCTTCCAAACCATGTAGTAAACGTTCTGCATAGGCAGAAATACGCATACTCCACTGTTTCATTTTCTTTCTCACTACAGCATGTCCACCACGTTCTGATACGCCGTTTACAATCTCATCATTTGCCAATACCGTTCCTAAATCTGGACACCAGTTGACTTCGGTTTCGGCTAAATAGGTAAGTCTGTATTGTAATAAAATTTCTTGTTGTTCCTTTTCTGTAAAGTTTTGCCACGCTTCCGCGGAAAAATTTGCAACTCCTTCATCACAAACCGCGTTTACTTTCGTATTCCCGTCTTGATTAAAAAGCTCGATTAAATCAGAAATAGGTCGGGCTTTATCACTTTCTTTATCATACCAACTTTCAAAAAGCTGAATAAAAATCCATTGCGTCCATTTATAATAATTAGGATCGCTGGTTCTTACTTCCCGACTCCAATCAAAAGAAAAACCAATTTTATCTAATTGCTTGCGGTAGCCTTCAATCTTATCTCCAGCTTTATCTACGCCCCCTTCAATATTTACTTGGGTAGTATCTGCGGGATGTTGGCCGGTTTGTATCGCATATTGCTCTGCTGGTAAACCAAAAGAATCATAGCCTTGCGGATGCAGCACATTAAAGCCTTGATGCCGCTTAAATCTTGCTACAATATCACTTGCAATATAACCTAAGGGATGACCCACGTGCAAGCCTGCGCCCGATGGATAAGGAAACATGTCTAACCCGTAAAATTTGGGTTTCTCCCTGTCATTAGAAGCTTTAAAGGTTTGGTTTTCTTCCCAGTACTTTTGCCATTTGGCTTCGATATCGTTAAAATTGTAGCTCATCTTTTATATTTACCGTCGTTGCGATTACTCAAATTGAAGTCGCAAAAGTACCATTAATGTACGAAAGTGAAAAGTTTGAACGTTTTAAAGAAAGGAGTTTGAATTACTTTCTTATTTTTACAAAAAAACAACCCGGTTAATTTATGAGTTCTTCTTTTGAAAGATATCAAAAAAGACGTTTGATTTCGTCTTATTTTTCTGTTGTCATTAGCATCTCGCTAGTCCTGTTCTTGTTGGGTTTATTAGGTTTATTGGTATTGAACACCAAAAAAGTAGCCGATCATTTTAAGGAGCAAATCGCCTTAACAGTTTACCTTAAAGATACTGCGAAAGAAGTAGAAATAAATCAACTAGAAAAAGGTTTGGCTCTAGCCGAATATACCAAATCTACCAATTTCGTCTCAAAAGAAGATGCAGCCAAAGCGCATAGTGAAGAAATTGGCGAGAATTTTATGGATTTTCTAGGTTACAATCCCTTGCAAAATTCGATCGACGTATATTTTAATGCCGATTATGTTTCGGAAACTCAAATTGCCGAAATTTCTCGTGACCTCAACGAGAAAGATTTTGTAGATGAAGTAGTTTATGACAAACCACTTATCGCCTTATTAAACGATAATGTAAAACGCATCAGTTTTTGGATTTTAGTGATTAGCGGTCTATTTACATTTATTGCTGTGTTATTAATTAATAGTTCTATTCGTCTCTCTGTATATTCTAAACGTTTTACCATAAAAACGATGCAAATGGTGGGTGCGACTAAAGGTTTTATACGCCGACCATTTATTTGGAAAAGTGTAAAATTGGGTATTGTGGGTGCTATCGTGGCTCTTATAGGAATGGCTGCTGTTTTATATTATATCGATAAAACTTTTCCTGAACTTGAGCTGCTCAAAGATAAAATTATCTTAGGCGGACTTTTTATTGGTGTTTTATTATTAGGAATTATCATCTCTTGGTTAAGTACATTCTTTGCTACCCAGCGTTTCTTAAATCTTAAAACAGACGAACTCTATTATTAACCCTTAACAGTATGTTAGAAGGTGTACATATTCTTTATATCTTTGTTCCTATTTTAGTAATAGGCGTAATTTTTCTTATCTATAAAAAAAGAAATGCCAATCAGTCTGGAGATTTTAATAGCAAATTAGATTATTTTAAGTTCATGTTTATTCTTTTTGGGATTGCTTTATTAGGACTTTGGTTCTATTTACCCTCAACACCTTCTTTAGCGTCTTTTGGCCATCCAAATAACATTGAAGATATTGATAGTAAAGAAGAATTACTTAAACTATTTCAAGATTACAATCAAGCTATTGTAAAGACTACACAAGTAGTTCATTGGTTGTTATTCTTAATGATATTTTGGTTTTTAAGTAGTTTTATTCAGTTGATTAACTTTTTAAAGAAATAATATATTTATAATAAAGATTAAGCCATTATATGGGAGAGCAGAAAAGAAAAGAGTGGAAAAAGGAAATGAAAAATGAACCTTACTTTATTTTTGAAAAAAAGAATTTTGTAGTGATGGCCATTGGGCTTGGCGTTATTGCCTTAGGTTTTCTTTTAATGACAGGTGGAGGTAGCGATGATCCCGAAGTTTTTAATCCAGAAATTTTTAGCTGGCGCAGAATACGTCTAGCTCCCATGTTAGTTTTACTCGGTTTTGGAATCGAAGTTTATGCCATTCTATTAAACCCGAATAAAAAGTAATGGAAATACTCGACGCTTTAATCCTTGGAGTAATTCAAGGTTTAACCGAATTTTTACCGGTATCCTCCAGTGGTCATTTAGAATTAGGAAAAGCCATTCTTGGCGACTCAAGTATTCCAGAAGAGTCTATGCTTTTTACGGTAGTGATGCACTTTGCAACAGCTTTAAGCACCATCGTAGTTTTTCGTAAAGATATTTTAGAAATAATTAAAGGTCTGTTTCTATTTCAATGGAATGAAGAAATGCAGTTTTCTGTAAAAATTATCATTTCTATGATTCCTGCCGTTATTATTGGTCTCCTATTTGAAGAACAACTTGAGCAGCTTTTTGGAGGAAGCGTTATGCTCGTTGGTTTTATGCTCATCGTAACTGCACTTTTGCTTTGGCTAGCAGATAAAGCTAAAAATACGCTTAAACCTGTTACATACTCCAACGCTTTTGTAATTGGAATTGCACAAGCTATAGCTATGTTACCTGGTATTTCTAGAAGTGGAGCTACCATTTCTACTTCGGTGCTATTAGGGAATGATAAAACAAAAGCCGCTAGATTTTCTTTCTTAATGGTAGTACCGCTCATTTTTGGTAAAATTGCAAAAGATCTTTTGAGTGGAGGTTTAACTTTTACTTCAGAAAATACTGCAAGTCTTGGCGTAGGGTTTATCGCTGCCTTTCTTGCGGGCCTTGTGGCCTGTACTTGGATGATTGCTTTGGTTAAAAAAAGCAAGTTAAGTTACTTTGCTATTTATTGTTTAATTGTAGGAATCATAGCGATTGCCGTAAGTTACACTAATGGATAAATTTACCGACGAAGATTTTAAGAACGGACAAGTGCTTCTTTTTGATAAACCCTTAGAGTGGACTTCCTTTCAACTGGTGAATAAAGTGCGATGGCTTATTAGGCAAAACTATGGCATTAAAAAGATAAAAGTAGGTCACGCAGGCACTTTAGATCCGCTGGCGACTGGATTGCTCATTATTTGTACTGGGAAGTTTACCAAACGCATTCAAGAATTACAAGGTTTAGAAAAAGAATATACGGGCACTTTTACATTTGGAGGTACCACGCCTTCTTATGATCTAGAAACCGAAATTGACCAAACTTTTTCAACTGAGCATCTTTCCGAAGAAATCTTAGAAAACGCCATTCCGCAATTTTTAGGAGAAATAGAACAATATCCTCCCGTTTTCTCTGCCTTAAAAAAAGATGGAAAACGTTTGTATGAATATGCTAGAAAAGGAGAAGAGGTAAAAATTGACCCTAGAAAAGTAAGCATCTCTTCTTTTTCGCTTACGCGGATAAATATACCACAAGTAGACTTTAAAGTACGTTGTAGCAAAGGAACTTACATACGAAGCTTGGCGCACGATTTTGGAAAAGCAGTGGATAGTGGCGCACATCTTTCGGCACTTCGAAGAACAAAAATTGGAGATTATGATGTAGATAAGGCTAATACTTTAGAAAGCTTTATCGCCACATTACCTGAAGGTATTTCTTAAAGTGAAAAATTCCTCAGTTCTCTTATATTCATTTCTATCTCTTCTTTTCTTCTTCATTTTTCAGGTCTTTTACCACTTGGGTGGCAGCCAAAATATCATCACAAAAAAGTACAATTAACGCATCTTTCTTTGCATTTTTTATCGCTTGCGTTAAAGCTTCCGTTTCAGAAAAAATTACCTGTGGTTTTAATTCCGGTTTAACCGAGCTTATTCCTTTCTTTATAATATCTAAAAGTTGATCTTCTTTTTTTCCTCGTAAATCTTTATCTAAGCGAATAATTATCTCATCAAACATTTCCGCAGCCAATTTTCCTATTTCGAAATTATCTTCATCTCTTCGGTCTCCAATAGGAGCTACAATTCCCAGTTTTGTAGAGGCATCCATATGGTCAATTAAGCCCTTTAATGCCATCATTCCTGCTCGATTATGAGCATAATCTATAAGAACTTTAAAATTCTTAAACTGATAAAAATTGAGTCGCCCAGGAGTTTGCAAAGCGGAAGGAACGAATGTCTCTAAAGCCGCACTAATATCTTGTATAGAAATATGTTGTACGTGTGCTGCAATCACTGCTGGTAAAATATTCTGAATCATAAAACTAGCTTTCCCACCAAAAGTTAAAGGAATATTTTCTGCTTTGATGATGCGCATTTTTCCAGGACCTTTAAAAAGTGTAATGTAACCATTTTCATAAACCGCAGTAATCCCACCTTCTTCTTGCAGTTTTAAAATTCTTGGGTTATCTTCTTCCATTGAGAAAAGAGCTACATGCGACGAAAGACCTTCTCGCATGGCATACACCAAATCATCATCTGCATTTAAAATAGCATAACCCTCTGGAGTAACTACCTCTGGAATCACTGCTTTTGCTCGTGCCAATTGCTTGACATTATGAATTCCTTTTAGACCTAAATGGTCTTCGCTTACATTGGTCACTATTCCTACATCACAACTAGAAAAAGCCAATCCCGCACGTAATAAACCACCACGTGCACATTCTAAAACGGCGAAATTAACTTCGGGATCTCTTAGTACAAAATTGGCGCTATCTGGTCCCGTACAATCCCCGTTTTGCAACAATCTATTTTGGATATAAATACCGTCGCTCGTTGTATATCCCACACGGCAACCGTTCATTTTGGCCATATGCGCAATTAAACGAGTAGTGGTTGTTTTACCGTTGGTACCCGTTACAGCAATGATAGGAATTTTACCAGTATCGGTTTTCTGCGGAAACAAACCATCTACAACCAAAGCAGCAACATTTCTAGCTTTTCCTACAGTAGGAGCCAGATGCATTCTAAAACCTGGACCAGCATTTACTTCAATTACTGCCCCATTGCTTGTGGAAAGTGGCTTGCTAATATCTTCTATCATCAAATCAATTCCGCAAATATCTAAATCAATGATTCGAGAAATACGTTCGGCTAAATTGATGTTTTCTGGATGCACCATATCGGTTACATCTTCTGCAGTACCTCCTGTACTCAGGTTTGCAGTATCTTTTAAAACCAAAACCTCATCTTTCTTCAATACAGATTTCAAACTATAACCACTCTCGGCGATAATTCTTTTTGTAAGTCGGTTAATGCTTATCAAAGTCAGCACATTTTCGTGACCATAACCTCTACGCGGATCTTTATTTTCTTGATCGATTAATTGTTTTATATTTAGTTTCCCGTCTCCCACCACATGCGCTGGGGTTCTTTTAGAAGCCGCTACAAACTCATTTTTAATAGCTAATAAGCGATAATCAAAACCAAAAACTTGTCTTTCAATAATAACTTGATAAGATACTTTTTTTGCCTCTTCAAAAGCTTTTTTTAATTCTGCCAAAGAATTTACACCTATGCTTATACCTCTTCCATGATTTCCATCAATAGGTTTTACTACTACGGGATAACCAACCTCTTCTTCTATTTTTTCGAGATCTTCCATTTTAGAAACAATTACCCCTTCTGGAACTTCAATACCAGCCTTTTTTAGCATGTATTTGGTCTCTTTTTTATCGCCCGCTAATTCGACGCCTATACAACTGGTTTCACTAGTTACAGTAGCCTGTATGCGCTTTTGCTTGGAGCCATAGCCTAATTGACAAAGGGAATGTTCATTTAAACGCATCCAAGGAATTCCTCTTTTTTCGGCTTCAGAAATAATAGCGCCCGTACTTGGACCTAGACGATAATCATCTCTAATTTCTCGCATTTGTTGAATATCTGCCTCTAAATCATAAGGTTTATCTGCAATTAAAGCTTCACAAATACCCACCG
Organism: Mesonia ostreae; assembly: GCF_031845265.1. Classification (NCBI taxonomy): domain Bacteria; kingdom Pseudomonadati; phylum Bacteroidota; class Flavobacteriia; order Flavobacteriales; family Flavobacteriaceae; genus Mesonia; species Mesonia ostreae. The sequence continues at coordinate 209,634 of NZ_JAVRBG010000004.1, forward strand.
CTGAAGCTGCGGCAAATTTCCCTACATTTTCTTCTAAATAAGAAAATACTACTTGATAAACGCCATCTTCACCATATCCGCGCGTTCTTCCGAAGCCAGTTTCCATGCCTGCCAAAGTTTGAATCTCTAAAGCAATATGTTCAATAATATGCCCCATCCAAGTTCCCTCTTTTACCCGCTCAAAAAAACCTCCTTCATGATCTTCAGAACATCTATGGCTGTATAAACTTGGGAGCAAAGATTGAAGTCTATCATAAAAACCTTCTATAGTATGAGATGGTTTTTCTTCCATTTCTTCCAAATCCAATACCATTACGATTAATTTATGACGTCTTATTGACCAGTAGTTGGGTCCACGCAAAACATTTATTTCTTTAATTTTCATCACGATATTGTTTATTTAATAAGTATTTCTCTTAAATGTAGCTATTATACCCAATAATAGATGTAATTTAGCAAACAAATAACATAAAGAAGATGGATGTAAAAGGAATATTAATTCTTATAGGTGGTAATGAAGATAAAGGAATAGATACCAATGAACGAGATCATTTAGAATTTATAGAAAAGAGTGTTTTAGCTAGACTGGTAAAAGAATGTGGTGGTACCAATGCACATATTGTAATTATCCCCACCGCCTCACGAATACCAATTGAGGTGGCCGAAAATTATATTACTGGATTTAAAACTCTGGGCTGTGAAAATATTAGTGTTGCTGATATTCGCAATAGAGATGATGCAGAGAAAGAAGAAAACATTGCCTTGGTAAAAGATGCAGATTGCGTTCTATTTTCTGGCGGAAGTCAATCTAAAATAACACACAAAATAGGCGGAAGCAGTATTCATAAAGTTTTATTGAGAAAATACCGAACCGAAAATTTTGTTATTGCAGGAACCAGTGCGGGTGCCATGTGTATGTCTACAGAAATGATTACTGGCGGTGGCGGAAAAGAATTTTTTAATAAAGGAGCTGTAAGTATGGGAGAAGGTTTAGGCTTTATGCCAGATCTTATTATTGATTCTCATTTTATACGTCGCGGTAGGTTTGGACGTTTGGCAGAAGCTACAGCGAGATTTCCAAAGTTGATTGGTATTGGTTTAGCCGAAGACACTGGATTAATTATTAAAAATTGTAATTCTTTTGAAACTATTGGCTCTGGAATGGTAGTGATTTTTGATGCTAGTGAGTTAACCTATAACGATCAAGCAACAACGCATATAGGCGATCCTATGACTATTGCACATTTAAAAACCCATGTACTTGCCAATGGAAAACATTTTGATATTGAAAAAAGAAATATTCATGTTGTTCCTATTACTGAAAAAATCTAGGAACAAATTAATTCTTATAAATAGCAACCACTTTTTCCCCCGTAGAGGCTTTAGAAGCTCTATACATACCGTCTGTATTAAAAGGCATACTAATGTTGGCGTTTGCATCAACTGCAATGAGTCCGCCATCGCCGCCAATTTCCAAAATACGATGATGAATCACTTCCTCTGCAGCTTCTTGTAAACTCATATTTTTCATTTCCATAAGGCAAGCGACATCATAAGCCACTACACCTCTCAAAAAATATTCTCCGCTCCCCGTACAACTTACTGCACAGGTTTTGTTATGCGCATAATTTCCTGCGCCAGGAACCGAACTATCTCCCAACCTGCCAGACATTTTGTTGGTCATCCCGCCAGTGGAAGTAGCCGCAGCAAGATTGCCAAAACCATCACAAGCTACTGCGCCTACCGTACCAAATTTTGAATTTTTAGTTGTACTATGATCCAATTGAAATTTGTTAGAATCTTTAATCTCCTGCCATTGTTTGTACCTTAACTCATCATAAAAATAGTCGGGTTTCTCTAGGGCATAATCTAAGGATTGAGCAAAATCTAAAGCGCCTTGTCCTATCATAAAAACATGCGAACTTTTTTCCATCACATCTCTAGCCAAGGAAATGGGGTTTTTAATTCCCGTGAGCATTGCCACAGAGCCCGCTTTTCGTGTTTTTCCTTCCATAATCGCAGCTTCCATTTCGTGGGTTCCGTTTGCCGAAAAAACGCTACCTTTACCTGCATTAAATAGAGAAGAATTCTCCATATGCATTACAGCTTCTTGCACTGCATTGGTAGCACTTCCCTCCTTCTCTAAAATATCAAAGCCTTTTTGCAATGCTTCAGAAAGTGTTTTTCTATATGCTTTTTCTTGAGAAGATGTCATATTCTCCTTTAATAAGGTTCCTGCACCTCCGTGGAGCGCAATTGCAAATTTTTTCATTTTAGATAGGCATTAAATTACTATAGGTCAATTAATTATTTTTCTGATGAGCTCCAAATAAACGAGCTCGTATTAAGATTTTAGAGGTCAGTAGTTATATATCTCCTTTTACTGTAATCTAAGGTATTGAATTTAATATACTTAAAATACATTCTATTGTAGGTTCGAGCGCCAGCCCAAAAGAATTCATTCTTGGCGGGGAGTCGAGAACTTTTAGGACATCAAAAGTAGGTTTCGACTGCCCTCAACCAGACATATAGCTTATAATTAAACAACAATCTATGCAACTAACTACTGACCTCTATAAAATTCTACTTAGCACAATCCTATACCAAAGCTGTTAATTCTTTTAGAGTAGTCTGACCTTTATCTGTATTGTACCAATTTTGCAGCTGCTCTTTTACAGTTTCATCTACTATCCCGTGTTTCTCTTTATAGTCCTTGATCAATTTTGTCGCCGGTTTAGGACGCTCTCCCCACACCTCTAAAACCTCTAAAGTTTCTTGATCTACCATTACTAATTTTGGAATAGAACGCGCTCCATTGGTTAAAAAATGATCCATAAAAGCTTCATTTTGGTCGAGAAGCACGATTCGTAAATTAATGTGTTCATTCAATTCCGCTGCTTTATGAATGACGGGTAAAGTATGAGCTACATCGCCACACCAACCTTCGGCAATTACAATCCAATGTACTTTTCTAGAATAATTTGTGATCGTATCCTTTACTTCATCACTCACTTTTAAAGTTTTGTTCCAACGTTTAAGACGTCTTAAATTGAGGTTAGTGTAATGAAGTAAATCTTCAGACTGGGTATCTCCTGTTACTTTTCCTTCCTCGTGAAGTTTAGCGACCATATCTAAAAAATCTTGATAGGTAATGCTTTTTTCAAGTGCTTCGGTGATCTGTGTATTCGAAATTGTTGTTGTATTCATTCGGCTTTATTTTATCCTCTTCAGGAAATTTCACTTATTTGTATTACATTCATTCCAAATTTAAGCAATTATGAGCAAGAAACAATGCCCTTGGTGTGTAGGAGATGAACTCTATGAGAAATATCACGACTTGGAATGGGGAGTTCCTGTGTTTGACGATAAAATCTTGTTCGAGTTTCTTATCTTAGAGACTTTTCAGGCAGGTCTTAGTTGGATTACCATTCTTAAAAAACGAGAACACTTCCGTAAAGCTTTTGATGATTTTGATGTTGAAAAAATAGCTCATTATTCAGAAGAGAAAATACAAGAATTACTGCAAAACCCAGGAATTATCAGGAACAAACTCAAGGTAAGGTCTGCTGTCACTAACGCTCAAGCTTTTATAAAAATTCAAAAAGAGCATGGAAGTTTCAGTAATTATATTTGGAGTTATGTAAATCACAAAGCCATACAAAACACAGTCAAAGATTATAACAAAGCACCCGCTACTACTCCATTAAGTGAAAAAATTAGTAAAGACTTAAAAAAACGAGGTTTTAAATTTGTTGGCCCTACGGTGATCTATGCGTATATGCAGGCGGTGGGTATGGTAAATGATCACGAGACTTCTTGCTTTAGGCACCAAGAGGTTTCATTTACTTAGACTTAACATTGAAACTCTTAGTAATCTTTCTTAATTATAGTTAGTTTGATTAGTATTATAGCGAAAAAATTGAAGTAAAGTTGCAGTGCATTATTATAGAAAGAATGTTAAAAGGTGCAATTTTTATCCTAGATTAAAAGTTTTTAAAGAGAGTTAATTTTATCCCTATGAAATTGTATACCACTTCAGCTAAAACTTCTAGAAAAAGTTTGCACAATAGCACTTTAAAAATTTCGGTTTTGAGAAATTTTGTCTGTTCTGTTTTCTTACTCGTCTCTAGTCTTTCTTTCTCTCAAGACAATTTTAGTGGTTTTATACATCCTGAGGTAAGTTTGAGTATTAAAACGGAAAGTCCTTGGTCGTATTCCTTCGGAATTTCAAAAAAAGATCTAGCCTACAGCAATTATGAAAATAGAGGTCGTTTTAAGAATAAATTTAAATTTGAAGGAGAATATATAGAATTAAGCCATTACACCAATAGAAAAATTGGTACTCAGGGAAAAGTAAGCGCAGGTATTAGATACCGGTTTAAAGAAACTTTCACGGGGAAGAAAGATGAAACCCGACTTGTACAACAATATGCTTATTCAAAATACATCAATCGAAATAAAATAGAGCATCGGGTACGAATTTCCCAGCGATTTAGAGAGCGTACTTCCTTTAGAGCACGCTATCGTTTTAAGATGGAATTTCCTTTACAAAAAGTAGATACTACTAGAAATGAACTTTCTTTAATTACCTCTACTGAAGCTGTTTTAGAGTTTGGAAAAAAGGAAAAACCAACGCTTAGACAACGTTTTTCTGCCCAAGTTAGTTATGAGTTATTTAAAAACACTTGGTTAGATCTAGGATTAGAATATCGGTACCGGGAGTATAATATAAAACCCAATGTAGAATTGAATCTTATTAGCGCGGTAAAAATTTCTATCTAGCTTTGCAAATAGCTTAAAAAAACTTCTCTATCTATTTCTTTTGCGCCCAAGCTCTCTAAATGAGAACTATACACTTGACAATCAATGAGTTTTACCTGCTCTTTAGTTAATTCTCTTACCAAGGAAATAAAACCGTATTTAGAGGCATTGCTTACTTTGGTAAACATACTTTCGCCGCAAAAAATTTGTTTCTCTTTAAGATAAACTCCATACAAGCCACCCACCAAAGTATTTTCCTGCCACACCTCAACAGATACGGCACGACCTGATTGGTGCAGTTTACTGTATGCTAAAATCATTTCATTGGTGATCCAAGTGCCGTTTTGCCCTTCCCTATACATTTGAGCACAGTTTCTCATCACTTCTTCAAAATTTTGATTGTAAGTTACTTTAAAAGCTTGCTTGTTCAAAAGCTGTTTCATGCTTTTAGAAACTCTAAGATCTTCTGGAAAAAGAACCATTCTCGGGTCTGGACTCCACCATAAAACAGGATCTCCTTCCCCATACCAAGGAAATATTCCCGATGTATAAGCTTCCCATAAACGTTGCTGCGATAAACTTCCACCAATGGCTAATAATCCACTTTCATCTGTTTTGTGTATGGGAGGAAAAGCTTCTTGATCACGTAAAAATACCATAGAAAAGAAATTTTAAAAATTTATTCTGATTTTAAATTGCTCGTATTCAAAATTTTAACGATATTTGAAATGATCTTTTGAGATAAATTTTTGTTCATCATTGCTTTTTTTTTGAATTTGTTTTTCAGAAGATTAAAACGATCACAATAGGAAAATCCGACTTTTGAAGTCGGATTTTCTGCTAAAAACAATGCTATTTTTTGTCGCTAAAAAGGAAGATCATCGTGTTCTTCATCCTTAAAATTCGTTGCAGGTTCAAATTGATCTGCTGGAGGTATTGGAGCAGAATTTGAAGTATTTCCTCCCGCTTGTAAATTCTCAATTCTCCAACCATTTAAAGAGTTAAAATATTTGGTTTCTCCTTGCGGACTTACCCATTCTCTTCCTCTAATATTGATACCTATTTTTACCGCTTGTCCTTCTTGGTAAGTATTTAATAAATCACATTTATCCTGAATAAATTCAACCAAAATATGTTGAGGATACTGCTCCTCTGTTGTGATAACTACTTCTCTCTTTCTAAAACCATTACTTCCGTAGGTTTTAGTTTCATCAATCTTCTTAATTTTTCCTTCAATTTCCATTTCTCTTATTTATTTTTTGCTAATAATATTTTCCATGCGTTCATTACCTCTTCTTTTTTAAGATACTCTTGAGCTATCGCATGTATTTTCTCTTCAGAACTTTCTTTAACGTAATCTACCAATTTATATTGAGATAAAAAATCTTTCACCTCTTGATCGCTTGGTAAATTTTCTACATTCCCTAATTTCCCCAAATCATTACCTGTCAACACTCTACTAATTCTAATTTCTTTAGGAATACAATCCACACCCATCCCTAATGTAGTTTGCGGCTTGGGGATTTCAAATATTCCCATATTGGCTCTAGAATATAAATTACCTCCCATTCTAGCCACCGGATCTAATTTATACTGATCTATTTTCTCTCCTTCTGCAAGAACATCTTCCGCTACATGAATTCTCAAGATTTCACAAAATATCAAATTACCAGCTCCGCCTTCCTTGCCCAAAGATTTTACTTCGGTTACTTTACATTCAAACTGAACAGGCGATTCTTTCACTCTAAAAGGCTTCACCACCTCAGAATCTAACATGCTGAATCCCGCTTTTTTAAATTCACTCACCCCATCGCCATACCCTGTGCTGGCTAAAGACATTTGCTGCACCATATCGTAATTTACAATATTGATCACTACCTCTTTCGTACTTTCTACATTTTCTAAGGTATGTTTTCTAGAACCATCTGCAATTCTTAACAAAGGTGAAAAAACCAAAATAGGAGGATTGGCGCTAAAAACATTAAAAAAACTAAAAGGTGCCAAATTAGGTTCTCCCTTTTCATTTACAGTACTTGCGAAGGCAATAGGTCTAGGACCAACTGCGCTTGTCATAAGACCGTAGGTTTTTTTTACTGGAACTTTTTGAGGATCTATGGTGAGCATACGTGTTTATTTTTGGCAAAGATAATTAATCTTATGACCAATGAAAAAATGAGCTTATATTTATAGAAAAGTTTATATTTTAACCTCTTTATAGATTCAAATATGTTTTACTCGAAAGAGCGTACGTTTTTCAGGTGGTTCATCACTTTTTCTTCTGTTGTCATTATAGGTTTATTCTTATGGAATATTTCTATCTTTTTTGAAAAGATTAAAGAAGAAGAGCGTAATAAAATGGAAATTTTAGGAAGCGCTTATTCAGAAATTTCTAAAAGTGACAACGATGACAATATCAATGATGTAATTGTAGAAATATTATCTTCTAATAGCACCACACCTATGATTGTCTTTGGTGTAAATGATGAAAGCTATAGCTCTAGAAACATTCCCGAAGAAAACTTAGATTCTTTAGACGAAAAACTTAGTCTCATCGAAAATTTTAAAACCCAATACGAGCCCATAGAAGTTTATGATGGAGATACCTTGGTAAGTATTGTATATTATGGTTATTCAGATTTACTGATACGTTTGAAGTATTTTCCCATTATTATCATTCTTATTATTCTTTTATTTCTAGGCGTTATCTATTATTTCTTTTCCACTTCCAAATCCCACGAACAAAGTCAGTTGTGGGCGGGAATGGCAAAAGAAACAGCTCACCAAATAGGAACTCCTCTATCTTCATTGGTGGGATGGACAGAAATTTTACGTAGTGAAAACGTGAATCCTTCTTACTTGATAGAAATAGAAAAAGACGTGAGTAGACTAGAAACCATCACCGAGCGTTTTTCTAAAATAGGGTCTTTACCCAAGCTAGAAGCTACCAATATCATTAAAGCTACACAAGACGCTTACGATTACCTAAAGGCACGTTCTTCTAGACTTATCAATTTTGAGATTCATCTTCCTTCCAACGAGATTATCGTAGACCTCAACGAAGAGCTTTACAGCTGGACCATTGAAAATTTGGTAAAAAATGCCATCGATGCTTTAAAAGGAAAAGGAGACATTAAGATTGAAATGCTTGAAGAATCTAAATGGGTGCACATTTTAATTACCGATAACGGAAAAGGTATTCCGAAGAGTCAATTTAAAAAGATTTTTTCTCCTGGAGTAACCTCTAAAAAGAGAGGCTGGGGCCTCGGACTTTCTCTCGCCAAACGAATTATTGAAACCTATCACGAAGGTAAAATTAAGGTTTTAAAAAGTGAGATTAATCAAGGCACTACTTTTGAAATTAAGCTTCAAAAAAAGATTAGTGCTATAAAACCAAGGGGTTAAAACCCCTTGAGAGGTGAGAGCTTTATGAGAGGTTAGCTTGAATGCGTTGAGAAAGTTCTTCCATTTCTTCATCACTTACTTTTACTTTTCGTTCAAAACGCATATCATCCATCTCATGTAAAGGAATTAAATGCACGTGAACGTGAGGCACTTCTAAGCCTACCACTGCCATTCCAATACGTTTACACGGAATTGTTTTCCGTAAAGCTAAAGCTACTTTTCTAGAAAATTTCATCAGCTTATCATAGGTTTCTTCATCTAAATCGAAAAGCTTATTAACTTCCTTTTTAGGGATGCAAAGGGTATGTCCTTTAGAATTTGGGTTAATGTCTAAAAAAGCTAGAAACTCGTCATTTTCTGCCACTTTGTAAGCAGGAATTTCTCCGTTAATGATTTTGGTAAATAGCGTAGGCATATGTTTTTTGTTTTAAAATTAATCGTGTCTTACTAAGAAATTAGACCTTATGACTGTTAGATTTTAGATGTAAAACTAAATCAGTAATCAGATTTAAATCTAAACTATAAAAAGCAGACTAAAAAATAAAATCAGAAGTTTAGGTTCTAACATCTAGTGCGTCTCGCAAGGCATTCCCTATCAACATAAATGCCATCACCAAACTCATAATAGCTAGCCCTGGAATAATAGCTAGGTAAGGTTTTCCTAAAATTATATAACTGTAATGGTCTTTGATCATTCCGCCCCAACTAGGCGTGGGAGGTTGCGCGCCAATTCCTAAGAAACTAAGTCCGCTTTCTACCAAAATTGCCGCGGCAAAATTAGCTGCCGAAATCACAATTACAGGAGCGATAATATTGGGGATAATATGTTTTTGAATAATCCTAAAATTGCTAAATCCTAAAGCTTTTGCGGCAGTTACATAAGCTAGTTTTTTAACGCCCATCACTTGTCCGCGCACCACTCTGGCGACTTCTACCCACATCGTTAATCCTACGGCAATAAAAACTTGCCAAAAGCCTTTCCCTAAAGCCAACGTAATCGCAATCACCAACAATAAGGTAGGAATAGACCAGGTGACATTGATGAGCCACATAATGGCTTGATCTACTTTTCCGCCATAATAACCTGCAATAGCACCTAGTGAAATTCCGATTACCAACGAAATAAATACCGCCACAAACCCAATAGATAAGGAGATACGAATCCCTATCAACATTCGGCTTAGCATATCTCTTCCGTATTTATCGGTTCCTAGGTAAAATGTCTTTTGTTGAAGAAATTCTTTTTCTACTTCTTCCCAGCTCCCCACTCCTTCAAAATCTTTTGCTAAAGTGTACGTCTTGGTTAAGCCTTCAATTCCTGCTCCCGTATAAGGTTTCACATAAAGCGTATCTTGTGTAAACGTATAGCTACTGATAGGAATTTCTGCGGAAGAGATTTGATTTCCGAAGAAAAAAGAGGAGAATACATTTTGTGAGGATTCTTCTACCGGAAAACTCAACATATTCACCGAAAACCCTGGATTTTTTGAGTGAATAGCCAAATGCATTTGATTGGCATTCTGGGTGTCGTCTGGTGCTACTGCATAAGCAAAAACAGCTAAAAAGAAACAAAAAATCACAAACCAGAAACTTAAAACGCCCCAAAAGTTCTTTTTAAACTTTTGGAGCGCTAATTGAGTTAATGAATTGGATTTTTGCGTATTCATGTTATACCAATTTAAATATATAACGTCATATTAAGAAATTGAATTATTTTAAGCCTAATTGAAATTAAAAATGATTAGCATAGCCTTTTTACGGTAATAATTTTTAGTGATAAGTAAGCATAAAAGAAACGATTTAATTGTGACATTATCTGTTAATTTGGTATAGAATTAGTCTTTAATGGTCGCCACCTCAGACTTTTCAAAATTGTTCAGTTTTAAATCCTCTAAAACGTGGATAGCTTCCTCTACATATACATCTTTGCTTAAGTTCTCGTGCCAACGCACTCTTTTTTCCAATAAGGTAGAATCTGTTTTAAACAACTCTTCCTCGTAAGGCAAGGACGTAAAGGTAAGGTTACTGTTGTATTCGTTGATCGCATCAAAATGTTTTGCTTTTTGTTCGCTTTCCATTATTTGAGCTTTATATTTATCGTACTTTAAACTAAAAATATCTACCTCTCTCTGCTCTTTAATCCAACGAGCGCTCTCATCAATCATCTTTAGCTGCTCATTTTTGGCCATGCGATCTTTACTGCTTTTAATGGTTTCCTCAAAATCGATATAACCTTCCCAAGTCTCATAATCTGCCGAATCTATTTGATCCCACGGCAATGGATTATTCATATCTTTTTCACCCAAATCAATATAGCTATAACGGTCTGGCACTACCACATCACTTTTTACGCCTTCTAACTGTGTAGAACCACCATTTACTCTATAAAATTTTTGCCTGGTGATTTTTAAAGCTCCCATATCTCCTAACTTATTATTTCTCATATATCCGTTAAGATCTACCACTCCTTGCACAGTTCCTTTCCCATAAGTTTGTTTGCTTCCAATAACTATAGCACGTTTGTAATCTTGCATCGCTGCAGCTAAAATTTCTGAAGCAGAAGCAGATAATTCATTTACTAAAATTACCAAAGGACCATCCCAAAGAATAGAAGCATCTGTATCTGGCAAGATCTCTACTTTATTATTTCCAGAACGAACTTGTACGATAGGTCCTTCTTTGATAAACAATCCAGCAATATCTACTACAGAAGAAAGGGAGCCACCGCCATTGTTTCTTAAGTCGATGACCAAACCGTCCATATTTTCTTTCTTTAAAGCGATAATTTCTTTTTCAATATCTGTAGCAGCATTTCTATTATCGCTATTTTCCATATCAAAATAGAACTTTGGAAGGTTGATCAACCCGTAGTTTTTTCCTTCTTTTTTCACCATAGAGCTTTTGGCGTAGGTTTCTTCAATTTCTACCACATCTCTAACAATAGCAATCTCTTCTATAGAACCACTTACTTTTTTAACGGTTAATATCACTTTAGTTCCTTTAGGCCCTTTGATTAGGCTTACCGCATCATCTAATGGCATCCCAATAATGCTTACAGATTCTTTCTCTCCTTCTTGTCTTACTTTTTGAATTACATCTCCTACTTCTAATTCTTCTCCTCTCCAAGCCGGACCTCCAGAAATAACATCTAAAATCTTAATCTCGTCCAATCTCTTCTGAAGACGTGCGCCAATTCCTTCTAAACTACCTCGCATTTGAATATCAAAACGCTCCTTATCTTCAGGTGCGAAATAAAATGTATGCGGATCAAAAACTTCTACAATAGAATTGATGTAAATGGTAAACCAATCTTTTCTCTCTAAATCCTCATTAAGACTATAAAACTCGTCCATTGATTTCTTAGTAGTTTCTCGAGCCTCTTTCTCTAGCTCTGCATCTGTCTTGGTCTCGTAAGACTTATCTTCTTCAAGCTTCTTCTCTTCTTGTTCTCTTAAATCGTAGTATGTTGATAAGGTAGAAAATTTAAGTTGAGCTCTCCATCTTTCCTTCAGTTCCTTTTTATTGGCCGCATATTCTAATTTCTCATAATCGGTATCGATGCTTTCCTCTTCAGAAAAATCAAAAGGCTTTTCTAGTAATTCTTTGTAGAAACCTTTGGTATCTTCCATACGCTTTTGTAATCTATCGTGGGTAAGGTTAAAGAAATCTATCTTATGCGCTAAAATCTCGTCGTCAATTTTATTTTTTGAAGATCTAAAATCTTTAATATCGCTCTTTAAAAAATAACGCTTGCGCGAATCAATTCCGTTAAGGTAATCCTTATACACCTTTTGAGAAAAATCGTCATTAATATCTTTTGGACTATAGTGACCGCGAGTTAAAACAAGCGTAATTAATTCAATTAAAACCTGGTCTCTATCTGAATCTTCATTGGTCTCTATTTTATTGGTGGTAAAGCTGCATGAAGCAACCGCCAATAGTAAACCTAGCAAGAAAATCTTATAGTTACTTTTCATAAATCTTTTTATTTTCATTAGCGTTCCATAAGTATAGCATTAAAAATTATGCCAATTATCATTTATCTCTACAATTATTTGTCTCTTCTTAAAAACGTTGTAAATTAATATTTTTTTTTTAGCTGCCCAGCCAAATTCTTGTTAAGTTCAATTATGCTGTATTTCTTAGCAATCTAGATTGTTTTAATTTCTGTATTTTAGCCTCAAAAATTTATATGTCCAAAAAGAAACCTCTTATATTAGTGACCAATGATGATGGTATTACTGCTCCTGGAATACGCCACCTTATTTCGATTATGAAAAAGATTGGAGAAGTAATTGTGGTAGCGCCAGATCGCCCGCAAAGCGGAATGGGACACGCCATCACTATTAATGACAATCTATATTGTGATCCTGTAAAATTAGATTCTTCAGAAAGTCACGAAGAATTTAGTTGTTCTGGTACTCCCGCAGATTGTGTAAAAATTGGCACGCAAGAGATTTTAAAACGTAAACCAGATTTATGCGTTAGTGGCATTAATCACGGTTCTAACTCCAGTATTAACGTTATTTATTCTGGAACTATGAGTGCGGCTGTAGAAGCGGGAACCCAAGGTATTCCTGCTATTGGATTTTCATTGTTGGATTATTCACTTACTGCCAACTTTGAGCATACCACAAAATTTATTGAGACCATCACCAAAAATGTTATTGAAAATGGACTCCCAAAAGGAGTGGTTCTTAATGTAAATATTCCAAAACTTTCGGCTAAAGAAATAAAAGGAATTAAGGTATGCCGACAAGCGAAAGCAAATTGGCAAGAGATATTTGATAAGAGAAAGAATCCCCAAGGAAGAGACTACTATTGGCTTTCTGGTGAGTTTATCAATGAAGACAGCGGTGAAGATACCGATGAATGGGCACTGGAACAAGGATATGTATCTGTAGTTCCTGTACAGTTCGACTTAACTGCACACCATGTTATAAAAGATTTAAACGATTGGAAATTAAATGATTAAAAAAGAAATTTTAATAGGCTTTTTAGTGGGAATCTTAGCGACTAGCGCGGGAATATTTTTATACGCTACACTTTTTTTAGGCGATGATCTCGTAGAATCCTTAAAAATCGCTCAAGCCAATGATCGATTGGGAAGCGTTATCGCTTTAGGAGCTCTTCTAAATTTTCTGCCATTTTTTGTTTTTTTAAAGAAAGATAAAATTTACAGGGCAAGAGGAGTGATTCTTTTTACCATTCTTACAGGGGTTTTAATCGCACTGATTACTTTTAACGTCATCAGAAAAATTTTATAAAATTATGAAATATTACCTTATTGCTGGCGAAGCTTCTGGAGATTTACACGCCTCCAACCTTATGAAATCTTTAAAAGAGAAAGATACCGAGGCAGATTTTAGGTTTTGGGGCGGCGATCTTATGCAAGCTGTAGGTGGTACTTTAGTAAAACATTATCGGGAACTTGCTTTTATGGGATTTGCCGAAGTAGTTGCTAACTTAAGAACCATTTTTAAGAATATTGCTTTATGCAAAAAGGACATTCTAGCGTATCAACCCGATGTTATCCTATTTATAGATTATCCTGGTTTTAATTTTCGTATTGCTAAGTGGGCAAAACAGCAAGGTTTTCCTACGCATTATTATATTTCTCCCCAAATTTGGGCTTGGAAAGAAAACCGCATTAAAGCCATAAAGCGCGATGTGGACGAAATGTATGTTATTCTTCCGTTTGAGAAGGATTTTTACGAGGAGAAACATCAATTTCCTGTCCATTTTGTAGGTCATCCTTTACTAGATGCGATCAACCAGCGAGAAAAAATTTCTTTTGAACAGTTTATAGAAACCAATAAGCTTCCCAACAAACCCATAATTGCATTATTACCCGGCAGCCGAAAACAGGAAATCTCTAAAATGCTAGAGACTATGTTAAGTATTACGCCGCATTATCCCGATTATCAATTTATTATTGCGGGCGCACCTAGCCAAGATGAAGAATACTATCAACCGTTTTTAAAAAAGAATCAGGTTTTTCTTATCAGTAACAAAACCTATAATTTACTAAGTGTTTCTACCGCGGCTTTGGTTACTTCGGGAACGGCAACCTTAGAAACTGCTCTATTTAACGTGCCAGAAGTGGTGTGTTATAAAGGAAGTTCTATTTCTTACCAAATTGCTAAACGTATTATTAACCTAAATTACATTTCTTTAGTCAACTTGATTATGGATAAAGAAGTGGTGAAAGAATTGATTCAAGGAGAATTTAATCCGAAGAAACTGAAGCAAGAACTCGATCTTATTTTAAAAAATCCGAAAAGAGAAAATATTTTAAAAGCATATTTAGAGCTTAAAAAGAAGCTTGGCGGAGTTGGCGCTAGCGATACAACTGCCACTTTGATTTACGAAAAACTAAACCCATCTCATGATTAAAAAACTTTTATTTCTAGTATTAATAGCAAGCATGGCTTCGTGTGGCTCTAGCCGAAAAGCAGCCAGCGGTCAAATAAAAAACAGCAATTCTTATAAATATGATCCAGTACCTGAGGCAACTCGTATTGCCGATTATGCTTTAGGTTTTCAAGGAACTCGTTATAAATATGGAGGAACCACCAAAAGAGGAATGGATTGTTCTGGCTTAATTTACATTTCTTTCATGCAAGAAGATATTCAACTGCCACGAGTGTCTAGTGAGATGGCCAAAGAGGGATATAAAATTCATACCAACCAAGTGAATGTAGGTGACTTGCTTTTTTTTAGAACGAATAAGCGTAAGCGTTCTATCAATCACGTGGGCTTGGTGGTAGAAATAATTCCTGGCAAAGTAAGCTTTATACATTCTTCTACCTCTAGGGGCGTTATCGTTTCTTCTCTTAATGAAAAATACTGGAACTCTGCTTATGTGATGGCGCGAAGACTATTCTAATAGGATATTTCGTAGGTAAATAGATAAAAACCATTTTTTTTGAGTAACTTTAATCGTGAAGCTACTCAATACCCCTTTGATTATCATCTGCTTATTCCTTATTATAGGGATTTTATCGGGTCTTTACATTTCAGTATCTAAGGATGTTTTAATTATGATCATCGTTAGTTCTGGGGTCTTGCTAAGCTTGGCATTTCTCTATACCAAAATGCAGCTGGCTCGCTCGTATCTTTATATGATAGTCGCTGCGGTAAGTTTTATTGGATTAGGCTTTTCCATTTCTGGGATACACGTTTTGAGGCAACATTCTATTCATTCTGATTTATTTCAGGAAGAAAGCATGCTTCATCTAAGAATTAAAAAGTCATTAAAACCCAATCCGTATACCCATAATTATATTGCGGAAGTGATTCCGCAGAACCCAAACATTTCTTCTTTTAGCATACTTCTCACCGAATTTCACGGAGATTCACTGCTTCCACATTTACGCGTAAACGATAAAGTATTCCTTCCGAAGAAAATCGAATTAGTGAACGCGCCTAAGATACCCTATCAATTTAATTACAGAGAATTTTTAAAGCATCAGCATGTTTTCGGAAAAATTAACTTCACCCGAAACGAAATCGTCACTATTCCCACTACAACTATATCTTGGACGCAGGCTTCCGTAGATTTAAAACACCAGATTAGGGATAATCTATACCAATCTGGATTCCAATCGAAGCATATTGCCTTTATAGAGTCTTTGACATTGGGTAAAAAAGACCTGCTCTCTAAAGATACTTACCAAGATTTTTCTAAAGCCGGAGTTTTACACATTTTAGCCGTTTCAGGATTACACGTGGGACTTATACTGCTTATATTACTATTCTTCTTTCAACCTATATCAAAAACTAGAGCTGGAAAAATTTTCAGCAGTATTTGTATTATAGGTATACTTTGGGGCTATGCGTTTCTTGTTGGGTTTACGCCGTCTATTGTTAGGGCGGTTACGATGTTTAGTTTTTTGTCTTTTGCAAGAATCTCAAAACGCGACGGCAGTAGTCTAAGTTTACTCTTTCTTTCTGCCGTAGTCTTATTAGTTTACAATCCGTGTTTTGTATATCAAATCGGCTTTCAGTTGAGTTACGCAGCGGTATTTTCTATTGTGACCCTCTATCCTATTCTGCATAAAAAAATCGCTTTTAAGTACTACTTACCAAAAAAAGCGTGGAGTGTTTTTTGTATAACCTTAACCGCGCAACTTGGCGTTTTTCCACTTTCGCTTTATTATTTTCATCAAGTTCCTGGTTTGTTTCTAATTAGTAACTTACTACTCATTCCTTTTCTATTATTGATATTGGGAACTTGTATTGTTAGTATAATTTGGAGCTCTATCGCTATCATTCCCGCTGTATTTAAAAACGTTTTTGAAATTATTATAGAAGTGGTTTTAAAATTTCTGCACTTTATCGCTTCTCAAAATAAGTTCATCATAGAAAAGGTATATTTTTCCCCAAACATGCTGGTGCTTTCTTTAATTGCTTTACTCCTCTTTATTTTCTTCGTTTATCAGAAAAAATGGACTTATTTATGGCTTTTTAGCGGATGTCTATTTTTAATGGAGATAACATATGTCTACGAAACGGATACTTTACGGAAGCAAAAACGTTTCTATGTTTTTCACGAACATCAGAAAAGTGTGGTTGGGTTTCAGCGTGACGGGCAACTTACCTTAATTACTTCAGATTCTTTACGGATAAAAAATTATGAAGGATTACAAACTCAACAACACCTGAAAAATCTTCAAATTAAAAATCAGAAGAAAAATTACTATGCTGTTTTCGGCGGAAGCCTATTTATTATCGATAGTATGGGAGTTTATAATGTACCAGAAATAGCTCCGATTCAATACTTGATGCTGGTAAACTCTCCTAAAGTAAATTTAGAAAAAGTAATCAACGTGCTTCAACCCCAGCAAATTATTGCCGACGGAAGTAATTATTATACTTATATAAAACGTTGGAGAAAAACTGCTCTAAAAAACAAAATCCCTTTTCACCATACGGGTAAAAAAGGGACTTTTGTAATGGACTATTAAATATTTTGGCAGATTACCCTACTCAATATTAATTCTTAAATGTTCCTTTAAAGTTTTTTTGATACTTCTGCCAAGCTTCTGCCGTAGTAAGCTTTTTATACTCATCACTCACAATCATCTTTAGGTAAAGCTCTAATTGTTGCGGCGTATGATAACCCGCTACTGGAGAAATAACTTCTGAATTTTCATCAAAAAAAACCATGGTAGGATAAGCCGAAACCTTTAAAGCGTGAGCAAATAAATGCTGACTGTTTCTACCTTTACGCCCTTCCTTGTATTTTAGATTGGTGTAAGTGAAATCTTTATAATGAACTTCACCTTTTCCTTCGGCATTAAACTTTACTGCATAAAAATGCTTATTGATATAATTGGCTACATCTTCATTGGCAAACGTATTTTTATCTAAGAGTTTACAGGGACCACACCAAGTGGTGTACACATCCATAAAAATCTTTTTTGGTTCTTTTTGTTGAGCTTCTAAAGCTTCATTCATACTCATCCATTGAATCTCTTGCGCCGAAACACTCAATCCAATAAAAAGTATACACAAACTTATAAAATGTTTCATATTCATTATTTAAACAAAGATTGTTCCAAAAAATGCTTCTTCATTATTTTACTCCGTGCATTAATTTCTTCAGCAATGGGTTTAATACGGCTACCAATAGACCCGCCGCAATTGGTATGATGGTAAATATTAAAAAGAAGGTAGATAAACTATAATCTTCTTTAATTTGGTCTACCATTCCTCCAAGAGAAGCGGCAATTTTATTTCCAATAGCAATGGCCAGATACCACATTCCAAACATAAGCGCAATCATTCTTGCGGGCACCAATTTACTTACATAAGATAGTCCTACAGGAGATAAGCAAAGTTCCCCTAGCGTATGGAAGAGGTAAGCCAAAATAAGCCACACCATACTCACTTTTACACCTTCGGCTAAATCGTAAGATCCAAAGGCTAATAGACCAAAACCAAGTCCTACAAGAACAAGTCCTATTCCATATTTTAAAGCAGCAGATGGATTGTATTTACTTTCCCACCATTTAGAGAAAAATGACGCAAAAGCAATAATAAAGAAGGAGTTAAGAATACTAAACCAAGATACGGTGATCTCTACATCGCCTCCAGAGAATTCTCTAAAAAGCATCCATAACACCAAGCCCCAAATTCCTAAAAAGCAAATCATTAAAACAATATTTGCACCTAATATTTTTTTATGCGTCTGTTTCCATAACAAAATGAGTACCCAAGTGATAATTCCTAATGGAATAATGGTAAGTAAGGCATTTATAATATTAAAAGATAAAGCGCCAGCACCCGTAAGTTCTCTATCTACAGAATCTCTCGCAAATAAGACTAGGGAGGAAGCGGCTTGTTCGAAACACAAAAAGAAGATTACAGTAAAAAAGGCAAAAATTACCACGGCAATCATTCGGTCTCTTACTACTTTACTGTATCTAGAAATTCTCCCAATAACTAATACCAAGAATAAAAGCAAACCAACTAAAGCGTATCCAATAGATCCCGAAATAGGTTCTCCTCCAAAACTAAGGTCTACAAAGAATTTTTCTGGCAACAAGTCTACAGTCCCAATTTTTGAAACTGGATCGTTAATAAGGTATAAAAACCCAATAATAGAACTGGCAATGATTAAAACTTTATCCATTAAGGTAAACGGATTCGCTTTATAGTCTTTTTTCTCTTCTTCAGAAATCTCTATTTCTCTTCCTTTTTCTGGTACTCCACCAACTTTACCAAAAAGAGGTTTAGACAACCAAAACTGTAAGGTTCCCAATAGCATGAAAATTCCGGCTAGACCGAATCCCCAGCTCCAGCCAAGTCTTTCCGCTAGATATCCACAAAGTAACATTCCAAAAAATGCACCTGCATTTACTCCCATATAGAAAATGGTGTAGGCTCCATCCTTCTTTTCTGGTAAGTACTTATACATTTCAGAAATGATAGAGGTGATGTTAGGCTTAAAAAAACCAGTTCCTACAACCAAGAACCCTAAACCTAAGTAGAGCATAAACTCAGTTTCTATAGCCATAGCGGCGTGACCTAAGGTCATAATTAAAGCTCCTAGAACTACTGCCCAACGATAACCGATTAACTTATCGGCTATAATTCCTCCTACAATTGGAGTCAAATAAAGTAAACCTGCGTAGGTTCCAAAAAGTGCACCCGCATTTTCTGCAGACCAACCCCAACCTGGAAAATCTACACCCACAATTGCCATGGTTAGGAAATTGATAAGCAATACACGCATTCCGTAGAAGGAAAAGCGCTCCCACATTTCAGTAAAAAACAAAACAAATAATCCGGCTGGATGCCCTAAAACTTTACTCTTGAAAAACTCATCATGCTGAGCTGAACTTACTGTTGACATATCTTTATTCTGTAATTATTCTTTAATTTTCTCATCGGCTAACTCGTAACCTTCCTGCTCCAATTTCTCTACCTCGTGATCTTCTGCCCCGTGGGTAAGTTTCTTTAATTTCTTCAAGAAAAGAAGCACTAAAAATCCAAAAGCTACGGTAAATATAGTTAACCATAAAAAGGTTTGATATTCTTGCTCGTTTTGCTCTTCAGAAAGTACAAAAGAAACTCCGTAGTTTTTACCATCTCCTTTGTTTTCTATTTTCTGAGCTGCATCTGCATCTTTTTCAAAAGTTAAGTTGGCATGATAAGGTTTTTGCGGAGTAACTCCTTCCTCTTTTAAAGTAGCTTTTAAGTCTTTTTCTGCTTTTTTATCTAAACTGAAAATTGGGTTCAATATTTCATCAGACTCATAGCGTTTAAAAACCAAATCTCCGTCTTCTACAAATACAGTTGTTCTAATTGAGAAGTTTTTATCTTCATTAATTGGGTAATCATAAGTGGTTTCAATCTCCTTTTGATCATTCTTAAACTCAATGCTATCTTTTTCCATAAATGGAATCACCTGTTCTTTTGAATAAAGCATTTCACCATTATAAGGTTCTAGTTGAGCTGATTCTCCAATACTACCTGCCAATTTGTTTCCAAATCCTGTTGCTGCAAAAAATACTCCCATCATAATAGAAGCATATTTTAATGGCGCTAATTTGGTAATAAAAGATAAAGCTACTGGCGAGGTACATAATTCACCCAGCGTGTGGAATAAATATGCTAAGAAAATCCAATACATCGCTGCTTTCCCAAAAGTTTCTGAGCTAGCTTCTTGAGACGCAAACATCATAAATACGTACCCAAGACCCATAATTACCGTACCTATAGCCATTTTAAAAAGGGAAGAAGATTCTCTTCCTTTCTTTTTCCACCAGATCCAGAAACCACCAATGACAGTTCCAAAAATAATAATATAGGCTGCGTTAAGCGATTGGAATACGGCTGCAGGAATTTCTTCTAACCAGCTTAATCCAATAGTTCTATCAATTTTAGCATCGGTGTACAAGTTCATTAAACCACCAGCTTGTTCAAATGCGCCCCAAAATACGATGACGATTAAGAATGAAATCAGTAAAACAACAATTCTATCTTTTTCAATCTTACTAAGTGGTTTTTTGGCAGCTTCTTTTTCTTCAGCACTTACCAAAGAGCCTCCTGTAAATTCGCCAATCCCTTTCAAGAACTTTTGTCCCCAAACATATACTGCTTGCCCTAGTAACATTCCTATTCCTGCAAGCCCAAATCCGTAATGCCATCCGTAGTAATAGGCTACTAAACCTACCGAAATACTCGCAAGGAAAGCCCCTACATTAATTCCGATATAGAAAATGGTAAATCCACTATCTCTACGAATATCTCCGTCTTCGTACAAACCACCTACCATCGTAGAAATGTTAGGTTTTAAACCACCAACTCCTAAAATAATGAGAATCAAACCTGTAAAAAATGCCCAATTTTGTGGGATGGCCAAAATACCGTGACCTAGACAAAGAAGAATTCCGCCCCAGAGTACTGTTTTCTTTTGGCCTAAAAACTTATCGGCAATCCAACCGCCAGGAATAGAGGCTACATACACCAGCATGGTATACCAACCATAAAGCCAAATCGCATCTTTATTGCTCCATCCTAAACCAGGATCTACAGCGGTGGCCGATGCGGCGATGTATAAGGTTAAGATTCCGCGCATTCCATAATAGGAAAAACGCTCCCACATTTCGGTGAAAAACAAAATAAATAGACCTACTGGGTGTCCAAATAATTCTCTTCTTTCTCTAACTACTGTTGCCATATATAAGGAATTGTTTTTTTCTAATTATAAATTTTCTTTAATAAAATTGGTCATTTTGGTATACAAGTGAAGCCTTGTATTACCGCCATAAATACCGTGATCTTTGTCGGGATAAATTGCCCAATCAAACTGTTTGTTCGCCTGAATAAGAGCTTCTATCATTTGCATTGTATTTTGCACATGCACATTATCATCTCCTCCTCCATGAATTAAAAGATATTCTCCTTTAAGTTTGTCTACGTGATTTATGGGAGAATTTTCATCATAACCTGATGCATTTTCTTGAGGAGTCGTCATATAACGCTCTGTATAAATGCTATCGTAAAAACGCCAGCTTGTAACTGGAGCTACTGCGATCGCCATTTTAAACGTGTCATTTCCTTTTAAAAGTGCATTAGACGACATAAAACCACCATAACTCCATCCCCAAATACCAATTCTATCGGCATTTATATAGTCTCTATTTCCCAATAGTTTTGCCGCGTCAATTTGATCTTCTACTTCGTACTTTCCTAATTCGTTCTGGGTTAATTTCTTAAAATCTGCTCCTTTAAAACCAGTTCCTCTACCATCTACACAAGCAACAATATAGCCTTCATTTGCCAAAAGCTGGTACCAGTAATCGTTGCTTCCAGAAAATGTATTAGAAACCGATTGTGAACCTGGTCCAGAATATTGGTACATAAATAAAGGATACTCTTTAGTAGGATCAAAATTAGAAGGTTTGATCATCCACATATTTAAATCATTTCCGTTAACGGAAATGGTAGAAAATTCCCTTTTAGAAAAATCGTAAGGTTTTAATTGGTTTAATAACTCTTTATTATCTTTAATATCCCTTATTTTTTTACCGTTTTTTGCTTGATGCAGCGTAAACTCATTAGGCGTAGTTGCGCTGGTGTACGTGTTGATAAAATAGGTGAAATCTGCACTAAAGTCGGCGCTATTGGTTCCTCTTTTTTGTGTTAACTGCACTTTATTTTTTCCGTTAGAACGAATGGAAAATACATCTCTATTAATGCTTCCGTTTTCTGTACTTTGAAAGTAAATTCTACCCGTTTTAGGATCAAAACCATAATAATTGGTTACCTCCCATTCCCCATCGGTTACTTGGTCAATTAACTTTCCGTCTTTATTGTAATGGTAAATATGGTTCCACCCATCTTTTTCACTCGTCCAAATAAAGCTATTGTCATTTAAAAAAGTAAGATTATCGGTTACGTCAATATACGCATCGTCCTGCTCGTTTAAAATTACGTGAGATTCATTATTGCTAGCATTTACGGCAATAAGATCTAAGTTGTTTTGATGTCTGTTCATCGCCTGAAGCGTTAGAACATTCGCATCATTAGTCCATTTGATTCTTGGCAAATACTCGTACTCTTTCTTTAAATTTACTGCGGAAGTCTTTCCAGATTTTACATCATACATATGCAGACTTACATCCGAATTATTTTCTCCTGCTTTAGGATACTTAAACACTTCTTGGGTGGGATAAAGTTGCTTCCCGTAAGTTCCATACATATCCATAGAGAATTCTGGCACCTGCGTTTCATCAAATCTTAAGAAAGCAATTTTGCTTCCGTCTTTATTCCATTGGTAGGCCTGTACCAACATAAATTCTTCTTCGTACACCCAATCGGTTACTCCATTAATAATTTTATTATCCACACCATCTTTGGTTACTTGGGTAACTTTTCCCGAAGCCAAATCTTTCGTGTATATATTATTTTTAAACACATAAGCCACTTTATCTCCATTGGGAGAAAGCGTAGGTTCTTGTATTTTATCTTCAGAAATCTGAATCAATTTTTTAGAAGCCAAATCATACACATAAAAAACACCTTTGGTAGATCTTCTAAAAATACCCTCGATATTGGTTCCTAAAATTGCCTTTTCTTCCGTATCATTTAACGAATAGGTTTGAAAAATGTCTAATCCATCAATGGCGGAAGAAGAAATTAAGGTTCTCGTTTTTTTCCCGGTTTTATAACTGTACACATCTACATTCATCGTTTTTGCGCTACGATCGTAATCTTGCACCACATATTCCTCACCGTTATTTAGAGAACGTAAGGCCTGTAAATACTCTTGACGGAAGGCTCCGCCCCATATTTCTTCTAGAGTAACTTGTTTGTTTTGAGCGCTTAAAAGACTTGTAGTAGTTAGAAAAACTACCAATGCAAATTTGAAAATTTTCATAGATGTTGGAAATGGTATTTTTAGAGTTCCAAGTTTACTAAAAAATCCTTAAAAACGGACTCTTTTTAGTGTTAAATACTAAGAATATGTTAATATCTCGAATCTCTTAGTGACCCAAAAAATAGCTTCAATAGCCAGATTCAATTGAAGTTCGTTTCTCTCCAATAATATCAGCAGTTAAAAACTTATCTCTAGTCTTCCTTTACGGAATTACAAAAGCAGTGTCAGATTAAAAAATCTGTATCGTATATTTGCGGTTGATATCACAACCCATGAAGCAAATTTTAGGATTTTCTAAACTCAATAAAGAAGAAAAAATAGACTGGCTTACCCAAAACTATTTTAAAGATAAAGAAAAGGCAACTCAGGTTTTACAAAACTATTGGAATCCAGATGAGAACCTACAAAAGCTCCACGACGAATTTACAGAAAATACCATTTCTAACTACTACTTGCCTTTTGGGATTGCTCCCAACTTTAATATTAACGGCGAGATTTATGCCATTCCTATGGCGATTGAAGAAAGCTCTGTGATTGCTGCGGCAAGTAATGCTGCAAAATTTTGGGGTGATAAAGGTGGTTTTAAAGCCGAAGTAATCGACACCAGAAAAGTAGGTCAAGTTCACTTTTTGTTTACGGAAAGCTTTTCTAGATTAGAAAAATTCTTCTGCAAAACGAAACCTTTGCTTTTAGAACGTCTTCAACCGCTTACCAAAAATATGGAAAAAAGAGGCGGCGGAATTTTAAGTCTAGAACTGCGAGATAAGACTTCCGCTTTAGCGAACTATTATCAGATTCACGTAGAATTTGAAACTCTAGACGCGATGGGCGCCAACTTTATCAACTCATGCTTAGAAGAAATTGCTCTCAATTTAAGACAAGAAGCTGCAACATATTTTAATTTCAGCAATACGCAGCAACCGCTAGAAGTGATTATGAGCATCCTTTCTAATTATGTTCCTAATTGTCTCGCTAAAGCGGAAGTTTCTTGCCCCGTAAAAGACTTGCTTCCCACTAATGCGGAAGCCGAACATTTTGCTCGCAAGTTTGTAGAGGCTGTGAATATCGCCAAAGTAGAACCGTATCGCGCCGTGACCCATAACAAAGGTATAATGAACGGAATTGATGCGGTGGTTTTAGCTACCGGAAATGATTTTAGAGCAGTAGAAGCAGGTATACACGCCTACGCTGCAAAAAACGGACAATACAGCAGCCTTACTTCGGCTAGAGTAGTAGATGGTCAGTTTATATTTTCTATTGAAGTTCCATTGGCGCTAGGAACCGTTGGCGGACTTACAAATTTACATCCCCTAGTGAAATTGGCGATGGAAATGTTAGGAAATCCTACCGCTAAAGAATTGATGAAAATAGTTGCCGTTGCTGGATTAGCGCAAAATTTTGCTGCTATAAAATCTTTGGTAACCACAGGAATTCAAGAAGGCCATATGAAAATGCACCTTATGAATATTCTCAATCAATTTAACGCCACTCCCAGCGAAAAAGAAACGGTAAAAGCACATTTTAAAACACATACCGTAACCCATAGCGCTGTAGTCGAAGTTCTAGAACAATTGAGAAATGCCTAAAAACTATTACGCCCACGGAAAATTATTACTCACCGCAGAATATGTGGTACTCGACGGAGCGCGAGCTTTAGCGATACCCACGAAATTTGGTCAAAAAATGACAGTGGAAGAAATTGGCGAGCCCGTAATTAAATGGAGTAGCTATTTAGCCGATGGCAGTTTATGGTTTTCGCAGGAATTTGTTTTTACTAAAGAAAAAATTGACTACCAACTTGAAAAGAAAAATAACACGAATAAGGAGATTGTAAAAAATCTGGCTGAAATTTTACAAAAAGTGGCTACGCTTTCTTCCCATTTAGATTTTCAACAAGGCTTTAAAATCAATTCCTTTTTGGAGTTTCCCAGGGATTGGGGGTTGGGCTCCTCTTCTACTTTAATTCAGAATTTATCGCAGTGGGCAGAGATCAATCCTTACCAATTGCTAGAAAAAACTTTTGGAGGCAGCGGTTATGATATCGCTTGCGCGGAAAAGGATACTCCCATTATTTATGAAAGAAATAAGCTGGAACCAAAAGTAACTCCGGTATACTTTCAGCCTAACTTTAGCGATCAACTGTTTTTTGTGTATTTAAATCAGAAGAAAAATAGCCGAGAAGCGATTCGGCATTATCGCTCTTTGGAAGCGGAGAAAAAAGAAACTTCCATCGCAGAAATAAATCAGATTACAACTTCTTTATTAAAGCCAAATCTCACTTTATCTGAATTTGAAACACAAATCAATAGACACGAAGAGATTCTTGCTAAAGTTTTACAAACTGTAAGCATCAAAAATCAGCTATTCAGCGAATTTAAAGGTAGTATTAAAAGTCTTGGGGCTTGGGGAGGAGATTTCGTTTTAGCCACAGGAACTAAAGAAACGATGTCTTATTTTAAAGATTTAGGCTATGCTACTATCATTCCTTTTTCCGAAATGATATTTTATTCTAAACGCAAATGTTAGGTAAAGCTATCCTACATTTCAATCAAATACTCATCAAATTAAAACTTTCGTATTTTTAAATAAAAATTATGATTACAAAAACGAAATTAAAATAGCAAATTGAAAGTTTTCCCGAACAGTTTTCGATTGACGATTTAATAGAACGACTAATTCTAATGGAAAAAATCGAGCATGGAAAAATGCAGTCTGAAAATGGAGAAATTTTAAGCGAAAATGAATTTGATAAAGAAGTAGAGGAATGGTTCGAATAAATTGGACTTTTCGAGCAAAAAATGACTTAAAAGATATTGCCACTTATATTTCTAAAGATTCAAAACTTTAAGCTAAACAACAAGTATTTAAAATACGTAAACGAACTTTAATTCTGAAATCTCAAAATTACTTTGGACTAAAAGTTCCTGAATATCGAAACGGAGATATTAGAGAAATTTTGGAAGGTAATTACCGAATAATTTACCGAGTTGTAACTGAAAAATGAATTGATATTTTGACCATTCACCATTCTGCAAGAGATTTACAAAGAAGGAAATTGTAACAAAACCGAAAGGTTCGATTGCTTAATTGGCATTAAAATCTACAATAAAACAAAAAAGACCGCTAAAATAGCGGTCTTTTTTGTTTAGAGTTTCCTTTAAATCTAGTAAAAGGCAGCTCTATTATCTTCAATCTCTGCACTGCTCTTTAAAGCTTCTACTAATCTAGAAGTAGCTTGTGCAGCACGCTCTTTTGTTTTTCTTGCAGCAACCATTCTATAAGAGTTAAGTGGTGCAGCTTCAGCTCTATTAGTAACCTCTACCACATACACTCCTTTTACACCATCAATAGGCTTGCTCATTTTTCCTTTTTCTAAGAAAAACGCAGCACCTACTACTTTCGGTTCTGATGTTGCTCCTGGCAATACTGGACTTCCTAAGTTTACAGAAGAGGCATTCTCTACAGAAACATTTTGATTTGATGCAATCTCTGAAAGCGTACTTCCAGATATTTTATCTTTAATCATTTTAGCTTGTTTCTCTTTTCTAATTAAAGGAGTAACTTCTGGAGAAGCTTCTTCTACACTCATCAATCCTTTTTTGTTTTTAGCAGTTAATTGAGCAACCACATAACCATTAGGAAGGTCAAATCTTCTAATATCGCCCGTAGAGGTTTCTTCTTCAAAAGACCATTGTACGATTCTTCTTTGATTCCCAATTCCTCTTAAAGCTTCTTCCATCGCTTTAATGCCTTTAACTGGTCTTACTTCGTAACCGCTCTCTTTTGCCACCTCGTCAAAATCCTTCTTACCCGCGGCGATTTCAAATTTTGTAGTCGTAGAAAATAAGTCGTTTGTGGTTTTTTCTGAAGGCTCAATTTCCTTTCCTAAGTTTACCATTTTCACGGCCTTTTTAGGTGACTTTGCTTCTTCAATAAATACAACATGGTACCCATACTCTGTATCTACAACGCCGTATTTCCCTGAATTTGCATCAAAAATATAATCAATAAAAGGAGAAGAAGTAGTATTTCTATAATCTACCCATCCTAAGTCTCCGCCATTATCTTTAGAAGTAGTATCTGCCGAATAGTCTTTTGCTAACGATGCAAATAAAGAATCATTCGATTTTACTTGCGTTAAAATACTATCTGCTAATTTCTTGGCTTCTTCTTTAGTTCTGTCTAACTCACTTCCTACAGGACTGTCTTTATGCGCCACCAAGATGTGATTTGCTTTTACAGAATCTACCATTTGCTTTACTCCAGTCACTTTGGTTACTTTCCAGAAGCCACCTTCTTTGTAAGGTCCAAAAGTCTGTCCTTCTGATAAGTTAAAGATCTTGTCTGCATTATCACCTCTTAACTCATCTTTAAACTTAAAACGCTCTTCGTAAGGCAAATCTGAAAATTCATTTACAAATTCTTCGTTATTGCTGGTTTTGGAGAAACCATCTAATTTTTCGTTCGCTTGAGATACTTCATTGTACTCTTCACGATCTTTCATTAACTTTTCTAATTCTGCTTTTGTTTCTGCATCATCTGAAGTGGATGCTTTTTCTTCAAAAAACACATAACGAATATCTCTAGAAGCTTCTACTTCATACTTCCCCTTGTGATCTTTTAAGTAGCTTTTAATTTCATCTTTAGAAACTTCTACTTCCCCTACACTTTCGTAAGGAATCTTTACAAAGTTTAAATCGATGTTATCGTTTTCCATCTTGTAAGCCTGCTCTCCTTCCAGTAAAGTTGCTCCTACTCCAGCTCTCACCATATTATAGTAAATACCTGCTTTAGCTTGCTTTGCAGCACTTTCTTCTACAGCTAGCCATTGTTGGTAAGCTTCTGGAGAAGTTGCCTTAAGATTAGCCACATATTCTCTCATTACACCAAAATCAAACATTCCTGCTTCATTAGTGAAGTTTTGATTTCCTGCGAACTGCTGTCTTAAAACATTGTTGATTTGGCCTTGACCTACTTCAATCTCCAACTCCTCTAACTGCTCGTCTAAAAGAGTTTCTCGCAACTTATTGTCCCAAACTCTATTTACAGCTTGTGCGGTAGTAACGTTTCCTTGGGCGTTACGCTGAACAGACTCTACTTGTCTAGCAAAATCTTCTCTAGAAATCTCATTGCCATTCACTACACCAACACTGCTCTGATTTTTTGAAAACCCACTGTTTCTAATTACATCTGCTAATACAAATGAAAACAATGCCAATGCAATGATTACGATCAAAAAAACTGAACGTTGTCTTATTTTATTTAATACTGCCATCTTTAATATTGATTTGTCTAAATAATAGTGGGCGAAAATAAGATAATTACCGAAACAATAAAACAGAAACTCCTTAAAATGTTAAAGAAGACTAAAATTAATCTTCTTCTATCGCCTGAATTTGTACCAATTCTATTTTTGTATTGGAAACATCTAAGATCAATACCTTAAATCCGTCAATAACTACCTGTCCGTTCTTTTCGGGAATTTCCTCTGTATGGTGAACGATGAAGCCTCCTAAAGTTTCGTAATTTTCTCCTTCGGGGAGGTTAAGCTTGTAGGTTTCATTGATATAGTCTATTTCCATTCTTGCCGAAAATTTATACATCCCTTCTCCTAAATCTTCTTCAATTAAAACTACGGCATCGTGTTCGTCTTCAATTTCCCCAAAAAGCTCTTCTACAATATCTTCTACAGTCATAATTCCGCTGGTTCCTCCATACTCATCAATCACCACGGCTATACTTTTACGCTTTTTGATAAGAATATTCAAGACATCTTTTACCAACATGGTTTCTGGCACATAAAGTACGGGCATCATAATCGTTTTAATATCTTTTGGCTTTTTAAATAAATCAAAAGAATGAATGTAGCCTACGATATCATCATTGGTTTCTTTATAGACCAAAATTTTACTCAGCCCTGTTTCCGTAAAGATGTCTATTAAATTTTTAGGAGATTCTGAAATATCTACCGCAATAATCTCTGTACGAGGAATCATCACTTCTCGTGATTTTACTTCAGAAAATTCTAACGCATTTTTAAATATTTGTATTTCAGAATCAATATCATCGTCTTCTTCTACGGAGTCCATTTGCTCGTTGATATAATTTCCCAGCTCTACCTTACTAAAGGCGAGCTGCACTTCATCACCATCGGTTTTGAAGAAAGATTTTAATACCAAATCAGAAATCCAAATCACAAAAGAGGAGATGAAAGAAAAGAATATGTAAAAGAAATAGGCGGGTAGCGCGAAAAACTTGAGTAAGCTATTGGCGTAAATTTGAAAAAATACTTTAGGAAGAAATTCCGCAGTAAAAAGAATTACTAAGGTAGAAATGATAGTTTGACTAAGAATAAGTCCGTCGGTTAACCAATAATTAAGAAATGCATTTTCTAAAGGAACCTGTGCGGTGAGCAGATCTACCAACAGGTCTCCCATAAAAAAACCATAAATTACTAAAGCGATATTATTACCCACTAGCATCGTTGCAATAAACTTAGATGGTTTTCTAGTGAGTCGCGCCAAGATATTAGAAAGAAAACTGCCTTGCTTTTTCTCTATTTCTATATGAATTTTATTGGCCGAGACATAGGCGATTTCCATACCAGAGAAAAACGCTGAGAATATTAAGGAAAGAACTATTATTAATATGTTTACCTCCATTTATGGTTTTTTACTTTGCTCTATCTTTTTCCTAAATCTTCTTTTAAAGAAATACATAAAAATAGCCAAGGCTACAAAGAAAATAAAAATATAGGCTCTATCTCTTTCGCTACTCCAAATTCTATAGGATTCGAACGCAAAAAAAGCTGCTATAACGAGGTAGGCGTACTCAAAGTATTTAAAAAATTTCATCATATCATTCGTTCTCTTCTACAATTTGCACTCCTTTATTGGATCTAGATATGAATTTATCGAATTTTTCGTTAGCATCAAAACCTTCCCCTTCATTTAAAGCTCCATTATTTAATTTGATATTGTAGTTAATATCAGAAAATACCCAACCTCTCTTTTGGTCCCAGTACAATTGATTGGCGTTGAGCACGGTACTATCTGCTGTGGTAATTACCACATTTCCTTGCAAATCTACCAAATCTGTCTTTTCGTACATAATTCCGTAGTCTGCAATAATAGTATTCTTTTTATTCTGATCGTCAAAAAAATCTAATTCTAATCCCTCTGGAAATTCTCTATAAGCAAATTCTAAATGGGTAAAATCATGCATCAAGGGAGTTCTTAAATTGGCTTTTACTGCTCCGCTATCGGTATAAAAAAGATTGATTCCTTTTCCTGCAGTTTGAGGTTTTCCTTCATCCACGTCCCATTTTCTCACTTCATTAAGCCGGTCTTGACAAGAAAAAAGCATTGTCGTAAAGAGGATCACGACAATGCTTATTCTATGATTTCGGTATGTTTTTAACATTCTAATTATATGGCTGGTACTCTAACGTTTTCTCCAATCCAACATCCAATTTTAATGGTGGATCCCTCTTTTACTCCTTCTTGAAAAATATCTGATTTCTGCGGAGCTAAACCTCTATAACTACTAGCTGATTTGCTTGCGGTTGATTTGATAGATGGATCTACTCTTCCTGCTCTATCTGCATAATCTGCAGCTAACCAATATACGGCTCTTTTATTAAAAGACGAATCTCCACAAGAGTTAACGCTAGAAGCATACATACTTGCAATTTGTAAGTAAGCAACTCCTAAAGAAGGCTGCGCATTTAAGGCTTTTTTATAATAGTTTCTCGCTGTAGATAAACTACCTTTTGACTTATAGTTTCCTGCGATTTTCATATAAACTCTCGCTTTATCTAAGTTGTTATCTTCTAACTCAGCACTTTGATTATAATATTCCAAGGCTTTTGCAGATTTTCCATCTTTATCAGCCAGTTGACCTAAGTAAAGTGCAGATTTTGCAGAAGGATCTGAAGTATGTAACGCCTCCACTAACTTAAAGAAAATTGGATCGTCTGTACAGTCTTTAGCCGAAAGTCTTTTTGCAGCTCTTTTTAACCATTCTACATCGGTTTTCTTTGCATCAAAATCTTTATTATATAATGGAATCAAATTTTCACAATCTGCTCTTTCTCCTAACAATCCATTAATTCCAGCTTTAATTTTACTAAAGTTAGACAAATAGATTTCAGAATTATTAAGTGTTCTTGTATCGTCTGAGTTTAGTTTCTCTCCTTCTTCTTGCTTCTTCAGCAAAGGCTCAGCCTGCGAAGCACGGTAAACCTCTTGCTCTTCCACTTGCTTGATTACATTGTCATATAGGTTAAAAACATCTTGCAATTCTTTTTTACCCTCATCTTGTAATTCAACCATAATATTGAAGTACACATACAATGATCTTGGCGCATCAAACGATTCTTTATCTTCATTCCAAGCCTTATCAAACATTGCTAATTGCTCCTCTTTCGTACCAATATTATTGTCATACATAGCCTCACCAATCTTCGCGTAGGTTTCTCCTACTTCGGTTTTACCTGGGAAGCATTTAAGTCTTTTCTTATAATTTTCAATCAAAGCTTCTGCAGCAGCTTTTTTCTTAGCTTCTGGAGCGTTTTTAGCGTAATGTTTAAACATACGTTCTCCATATTGGTAGATAGCCAAATTGCTAGCTTCACAATTTTTTATAAGCTTTTCGTAATGTGGCTTTGCCGCATCGTAATCTTTTATTTTTGCACTTTGAGTGAACAAGGCCAATTCGGTATTACAATCTACCTGCTGTGCATGTATAGCTCCTGTAGTTAAAAAAATTCCTGATAATAAGATGAAGAATTTAGTTTTCATAATTGAATATAGTTATTATTTTATTTATTAATCGAATCTTCTTTGGATAAACCATTTGTCGTTTAAGGAAAGGCTTAAAAACACGTTCACAAATTGTTCTTTTACCAAATTATTACTTGTAGTGCCTCTTTCACCATACTCAACTCCTAGATTAACATTGGTTAGAAAGTTTCCTGCTGGTAATCCCACTCCAAAAGATATGCCAAACTCATTTACATCCTCTGTATTAATATTTAACCCTGTCTCTTCATATCTAAAACCTGCTCTATACACAATACGCTGAAAGTAGCTTGTAATATCATTATAATTAGGAATATAATAGCCTCCCAACTTATAACTGCTAGCATCTGTATAGTTCACATTATTTAATTGAAAAGACCTATTGGTGAAATCACTAGAAGATTTTCTTCCATACTCAACTCCTGCAAACCACTTTTTAGGTTGCCCTATTCCACCTCCCACTTTCAGTTCAGAAGGAAGGGTCAATTCGGTATCTTCTTGCTCAATGTCTCTAATGTCTGCTAAAATTTCGTCATTATTAGAATTTAAAATTAGCGTTGCCAATTGTCTTTGATTTTCAGCATTTATTTTTGTGGAAGGAGAAAAACTAGCCGAACCTGAAAGCTGTAAGCCAGATTTTAAATGCTTCTCATATTGGGCTCCAAAATTGACTTTAAATCCGCTAAGGTCAGATCTGTTGGTTTCTCTTGTTCCAAACTGAAGTCCGTTTTGAAAAAGGAAGTTCTTATTTTTGATATTTCCAAAGTTATAACTTCCTTCTACTCCCACACGCAATTCTTTGGTTACTTCATAACCTACCGCCAAAAATAGCTTGTTTAAACCTCCACTACCACTAAACCTACTGGCGCTTTCACTAGTAATATCTTCCATCTCATAACCTACAGAACTATATGGAATTACTCCAAGTCCAAAACCTAGCTTTCCTGCAGGAAAAGCCATCGCTAAATAATCAAAAGTAGAAGAAGAGGCTTTATCTGAAGCGCTTGAACTTTCAATTTTTGTCGAAGAATGAGAACCTCCTAAGGTATAAGCTGTTAAACCTAAAGCTCCATAACCCGCGGGATTTTGAAGGTTGATATGAATACTATCTGAGACAATTCCCATACCAGCCATCGACCTGTTTTCTGCCGTTCCGTTGAATTTATTGATTCCTACTCCAAAAAAAGAATATGGAGAAGAAGTGTTTTCTTGTGCATTTACAAATACTGAACAAAGCAGTACTATAAAAAAAAATGTTTTCTTAATCATTTAGTTGTATTAAATTCCAAAATATGGTTTAATCCCTTCAACAGAAAATTGTAGGGCGCAAATATGCCATTTTTTACTTTCTTAGACAACAGTTGACTATCGCCACCTGTTAAAATAACTGTTAAATCTTGATATTGAAGTTTATAACTTTCTATAAAGCCATTTATTTCTAATGCAGCCCCCGTTAATGCGCCTATCTCTAAGTTTTCTTGGGTGGTTGTACCTATAAATTTGGCACTGGTTTCTTTTTCTATACGAATTAACGGCAATTTAGACGTAAAATTATGCATCGCCTCCAAACGCATATTCACTCCTGGAGAAATAGCTCCTCCAATATATTCGTGCTCTTTTGTTATCATATCGTAAGTAATGCAGGTTCCCGCATCTATTACCAACACATTTTTATTAGGATATTCACTTATCGCCGCCGCCGCTAAAGCGATTCTATCTATCCCTAAAGTATGCGGTGTACCATATAAATTACGAAATGGAACTGGAGTTGTTGCAGTTAATTCTAGAATGGACTCGTTTTTTAATGCATTCTTTACCTTTTCTTTATGGCTTCCGGTTACAGAAGCGATGATTGATGTAGAGATATCAGGATGATTCACCCCTACTTCGCCCAAGACGAATAAAATATTTTCTGCGGAAGTAATCTTGAATTCTAGCAACCTACTATTCTCAAAAACAGCTAGTTTCACTAAAGTATTGCCTATATCTATTGCTAAATTCTTCACTTCAAAGGGATTTTCAAAAAGACAAATTTACTTTTTTTATTAATTTATTTGGCAGATATTAAAAATGAATATATATTTGCCACCGCTAACAAGCACTGGTGCCTTAGCTCAGTTGGTAGAGCAAAGGACTGAAAATCCTTGTGTCCCTGGTTCGATTCCTGGAGGCACCACCGCAAAACCTCGATCTCACGATCGGGGTTTTTTGTTTTAAGTCCTACTATACTTGACTTTTGAGGGTTTTTCGTGAATATTTTATACTATCTTTTTTTAATGAAGGTACAAATAAGGGTACAATTAAGAGCAAAAAAAACCGCTCCAATTTGAAGCGGTTAAAGCAGTATATATTTTTTTCCC
This sequence comes from Mesonia ostreae, assembly GCF_031845265.1. Lineage (NCBI taxonomy): Bacteria > Pseudomonadati > Bacteroidota > Flavobacteriia > Flavobacteriales > Flavobacteriaceae > Mesonia > Mesonia ostreae. The sequence goes on from NZ_JAVRBG010000004.1 coordinate 244,352, forward strand.
TAAGCAACCGTACCAGACCCTAAATATATACTGTTGGATAATTCTGTTTCATCCTCTGAAATAAAGGCCATAAACAGCTCTAAATTATCTCCTGAGTACGATGATGGTATAGTGATTATTTCTGCACCTGCATCTCTCTGAGCACCATTTAAGACCGAAATTGACTCTCTTTTCAAAGGGTTATAAGCTAAAAGCATTGCTTTATCGTTTTCATTCGCATTACCTTCAGCCGAGTTATCATCCCAGTTAAATGTAATTTGCCCTGGAACAGTCAGGTCTGTTGCCGCATTTAGTGGTTCAGATAAAGCACCCCTACTTAATTTAGCATTCTGATAATCAATTTCAAAATTTGGCTCAATCCCTGTAATCGCATTATTTAAAATAAATGACATTGCAGCATTGAATTCTGTTTTTTTTATGGCTAATTTTTTATAACCGACCTTGATGAAAGGTTTTACCGCTTGTAAAAACTGAAGTGTAACTGCAAATTTTGTACGTTGATTAACTTGCCCCTTAGTTCGCGGGTTTGCTACACTAGATGGCTTAATTCTTAAGTAATCGATGCCCTTCCAGCTACCACCAATTACATTTCCGACCTTTCCAGATAATCCACCTAGAATTCCTTGATTAATTTTTCCCATTTTATTTATAATTTTTAGGTTAATACGCATTTAATTAGGAGTTGGCACGGAGAAAATTCGGCTTAGAATACTTATTTGCAAATATCGGCATAAAGAGTCTTTTTAGTTTACTCTTGGTTGCTATTGGCATTATGTCTCATCAGAAGTCATTTTACTTAAAAATTGCTATTTAGAGTTTAGGAGGAAGTTAAGACAGAAATAATGCAAATTGATTAATTCAAGGTTTTTAATAGATTAAAAAAAAGAGCCCCCTAAAATGGGAGCTCTGAAAGACAAACCTCTAGCCAAAAAATGCGTATAGAAAGCTCTTTATAGCCTTTATAATTTACATTAAAGCCAAAAGGACTGCCTTTTGAACGTGTGCCCACGTGCAACCACCAGTTGCAGATGTGAGCTGTATATAAAATATTAAACATATTGCCTTTAAACAGGAACGGTGCGATTGGTGCAAGGGCTGTGAGTGAAAATACTACCCGCAAGGGTGGAGATTTTTGCTCAACAGGCGATAGCGTACCCTTGTGGCTCTCGCATCCGCACGCCTGTACCTTTGCTTTATGTTTGAGATTGTTATATAATTTATTTTGATTTATAATCGGTAAATTTTTAATTGAACGTTTTTATTATTCGGCAGGTAATCTAAAGGCGCGAGCCGACTGCGAGTTGAACAACGGGTGTACTAGCTAGAGGTATGTAATACCGCTAGTGCTATGTTTACACTGGTTTGGCGCAGTAATTGAATCGGTTGGGGAAGGAAAGGGCTGTTTTGCAACGGAATGAAAAGCTTCGGAGCTTGCACGTTTTAAAATGAATTTTTATCCTGTTTATTTGCCTTATTAAACATAACTGGAAAGATATATTTAACTATTGGTTAGTGCAGGGCGTAGTGCTTGTAATGAAGTGTAAAATCAGCTCTTTTGCGCGGTTTGCAATAAGGCTTGTTTTTTTATGAGCATCGGGAATAAAACAAATAAGCTTTATGCAAATATGGATGTTTCAATTACTGTGACGAACCTATCAGCCCGTTGTGATCGCAGGCTCGCACATTATGAAGCAGCGGTTGCACCCAACTTATATACTTGCGTAGCATATCTTTATGGGTTTGGGTGCAAGAGTAGCTGCGGGTGCTGTAGGAATGGCGTGTGTGTAATACTACAAATGAATAGCTTTTGAAGCCTGAGGACGGAAGGCGTAGAAAGCGTATGAATGGTAGATGCAAGGTTTATTATGTTGTTTGCTTAAAATGTGTTGAATAAGCTATTTTTAGGTGGTTTTTATTGATAATCTAAAGACCTTGCAGCTATGTATTATGAAACAAAACAGAATGACGGAAGCTCTCCTTATTACCTGCCACGGATTTTGTTAGTTTGTAATAAATATTGTTTTGAAAACGAGATTAAAAGCGCAAAGGCAAAAAGTAAGGGCTGAAATACTGTAATTTATGGAAGTATTTTAGCTTTTACTTAGCGGAAAGCAAAATAGGTATAGCTGTAATGCAATGGAAGTTATACTTATTTGCTTGGGGAGGATAAAATTTATTAAGCGTAGAATTTATTTATTATAGACTCTAAATTTTTAAAATCATTATCTAAGAGAAAATCAAGTAACTTCTTCCTGTCATAATACATATCCATTTTTTTAGGTTTAAAAATGCCCTCCTGTAATTTTTCTAAATCTTCTATTGCTTCTTCGCTAAAATCACAAGACGCAATATAACAAGCCCTAAATCTATAATCACTTTTTAATTCTGTTTGAAATCTCTTTTTAACGAACGGTAAAGTTCTCTTGAAGAACCAATTTGTTGTATATTTTGATTCGTAATCTCCTAATTGTATTTCGTAAGTTGATTTATAACCTTTAACCTCAACAACTATAATTTCTTTTGGGTTTGATGATTTGATTATAAAATCATATTCATATCTTTCTTGAATATTGTTCTTATTTATTCTTGAATAGTTAAAATTAGGAAGTATTTCTGCGGTAGAGTAAATGTGTTTTAAAACTTGATACATCATAATTTCAAACAAAGTGCCTTTTATTGCTTTTAGTTGGTCACCTTGTCCAGAAATATTAATAGTTTCTAAAGTATCTTTAATGATCCTTTCAAAATCATCTTCCTCCAACAACTTCTTATTGATCTGAAGTTTAGATAAATTTTCTAAAACACTAAAAATATTAGAACCATAAACTGAACCAATGTCATAACTCAAAAAACCGAGACTTTTAATCTTATTTAGAATTGAGCTTTTGCAATTTCTATAGACAATTATAGGTATTACTTTTCGTTTTCCCTGTGAAACTGAATTTAGGTTTATTTGAATACGTTTTAAGAAACCATCCAAGTCAATTTGTTCATAATCTCTACTTAATAAAATATCTAACACAACTAAAGTTTGTTTAGCCGGCACATTAGATTCTATAGCTAGCGATGGATTTAAGCCTGTTGTTTTCGTATAACCAAATGCATCCCAAATTAAGTTATTATGTTTAGCTCCTTTTGATGGGTTATTTTTATTTCTATAAATAATGTTCTTATTATCTATCAAATTAGATTTTATCAACCAATCTATTATATCCCTTACAAAAACTGTATCCAAAGACATTTTAGAAAAATGAAGTTGCATTAAATTTTCCTCTTCTTCATTCTTATTTTTTAAAATAATGTACTTTACTAAATTTTTATCTACTTTAATATAAACTACATCCAAATCTAATAACAATGAAATCAAATCATTTAGATAATCAACTTTGGAAAATCCTTTGGTAAGTGGTGAGGCAGTAATTTTTAATGCTTCGTAATATGATAAAATGCCCTCATTTATATCTAAGCCCACAAGTAAACGATATAATGTTGGTCTATGATTTCTACAAACTGATTTTATTCTGTCTTTCGTGAAATTTGTGGTAGGCTTACAGTAAGCGTATTGCCCCTTACCAAAAGTTAAAGGCGTTGAGGATTTTATTATTCCTTTTTGAGTTGCTCGCTGTATTATTTTACGAGCGTAACTATTTTGAATTTTAAAATGATTTTCTAAAAGTTTGCATAATTCATTACTGACTTTTACTTTTTTGTCATCAAGATTTTTTAAAATAAACGAATTGTATTTATTTAAGCTAGTCATAGTATTTGTCACACTGCACTTATATTATTTAATTATTACATTTCTTTACACGCCTAAATTTTCAACTACATTTACATATATATTTTTAATCACTGATAATCAGTTAAATAAAATTCCAATAAAAGCGCTTTTTGTTAATTATAATTCATTTAAAATTATTCTTTGTCACAAACAATTATAATTATTAGCTGTTTTTGGTAATTCTTTCATTATGAAAATCGTAGTGGTAATTGATAATTTCACCAGTATTAAATAAACCTATTGCTCTTTCTATTATTGGATAAGGAACCACAAACCATTCTCTTGGAGTAATTCTATTTTTATTTTTATCGTAAATATCTATTTGTAGTTGTGCCTGACTAAAAAAGCGGTGGATTAAATTTTCAAATTTTTGTGTGTTTACATTAACGCATTTAAAGGTTGCTATTACTTCTACTTCTGCATTTAGATAGGTAGCTTCATTTCTTGCATTAATCACTCTTTTTTGAACGGGCACGGTAGAGAAACCTATTTTATATAAGTTATTAAGCTTACTAATTTCTGGGTGAGTTGATTTAGATTTCAGCACGTAAATCCAGCCTGTTTCGTTATCGCCTTCTTCTAGTTGTTCTACATTTGTAAATAGCTCTTTCTCGCTGTCTTCTTCTAAATCTGTTACTACTTTACCATTATTATATAATTGTTTTGCTAAAGACCGATAAAGCATATTACTGTAAGTGCCATTATCAAAAACAGTCCTTGTTCTTACGTCTTTACGGACTCTATCCCCTAATTCTCTAACTGCTTCCGAAATATCACCCACTTCTAAATACAATAAAACACCATCAAGAATATAGTACTTATCTTCTTTTAAGTTTTTTTCTGCATTTTTAAAGGATTTTAAATTACGTAAGCCTAATTTAATTTCTTGGTGTACTTTTTTAAACTGCTTATCATATTTTTCAAATTCCGAATCTGACATTGCTTTACGTTGCGCCACAAAATCGGTTTCTTTTTTATCTTTTGGGGTATGTTTGAAATCAAAAATACTTGTACCTTCTTCATCTTCCGCTAACAAACCGAAATCATCATCTTCTAAAATATCGGCTACAGATTCAACTTTTTTAGGCTCAAACAATAAATTATGCCTATCAACATCTTTTAATGCAAATTTCTTTTTATCATTTTCTCTAAAGCCTTTTAAGCGTAAATACAAACGCATTTCTGAAATACCATTACCTTGCTCCGGTTCTCTTTCTTTTTCATCTACAAAAGCATTGATTTCTTCAAAAGATTCTATTAAACGCTGATCTGTAGATTTTACGTTAGACTGCTTAGAAGTATCTTTTAAAATACCTAAATCATCATCTTCAAAAATATCTTCTATGCTTAACTTATCTTTAGACATTTTGTTTTTGTTTACGCTTTAGTTCTTTTAAGAAAATAACTGCTTCTGCCATTCTTTTTTCTTTTGGCTCTAAAGATTTTATATCTGGGTTTTTTCCTGTTTTTTGCACCCAAGCTTTTATTTTAGGCCACAAGAGAATAGCTTCCTCTTCCGTCATTTGAATTCTGGACGCATCTATGGTTTCTTGGATAGTTCTTAAAACAGGCGCTGTTACTGATTTGGATAATATTTCAAATGCTTTTTGAAACGGGTTTACACTATCTATTAAATCTATATGTATTTCATCTATATTGACAAAGGTATCTGCCATTTTGATAAAACGCCTATCACCTTGTTCTTCTATACTTCCGTTTTTAATAACTGAATCCACTACAATATGTTGTCTTACTTCTTCTACTTCATCATCTGAAAGTTCAGGATAGGTTTCTTTAATAATTTTAGGTATCAAAACTTGATTGATAACCTCTGGCTCCAAAGTCTCACTCGGCATTGCTTTCAGCATATCATTATCTTGAAGAATCTTTGCTTTTAAATCATTCAAATCTGATTCGATAATTTGCTCTACTCTTGCTGTTGAAGGTTCTTTAAAGCCTCTTATATGAATAGTATTTGGATCTTCATTTACTTGATTATTCCCCTCCTTGTTATCCTCATATTCATTATCATCTTCTTCTGGATATTTTGCTTTAAATTTAAAGTTTGGAGCTAAAACTTGTTCCATTAATAAAGAAGCGGTAATCGCCTTTAGCATATTATTCACTGAAAGTTTTACCTCATCATCTTGGGCATCTGGTTGAGCAATTAAATTGGTAAATTGAGCGTGTGTTTTATTATTGCTATCTCTTGTAGCTCTACCTATAATTTGAATAATCTCTGTTAATGAACCTCTATAGCCTACCGTTAAGGCTTGCTCACAATATGGCCAATCAAAACCTTCTTTTGCCATCCCTAAAGCTATGATAATATCGATATCTTCTGGAGCATTTACATTACGTAAATAGTTTTGAATTTTATCTCTTGATTTTTGATCATCATTTACCAAATCGGCTACTTTTATAAGATTACCTGTTTTATGTGATTTAACGTAAATAACTCCTGTTTCTGAGTCTTGGTATTCAATTTCACCCAGCGTATCTATTATTTTGCCTACCTCTTCATATTTTTCTTTGGTAGATTCCCCAGAATTTACACTTGGAATATGAATAATGGTTTTTTTATTTTCATCTAAAATTTCGTGAATTGCTGTTGTGTATTTTCTTTGGTAAAAATGATAGCCAATCCCCAAAGATTTCAAATACTCATACCCATTAAGTTGTTCGTAATAATCATATTTTACTTTTATAAACCGCGCTTCTACTTCGGGTAACAAAATAGGAATACTATCTCCTCTAAAATAAGAACCCGTCATTGCAACAATATGAGCTGTTGACTTTGCCATTATAGAACTTAATACACTACCCAACCTATTTGTACCTTCGGCTGATACGTGATGAAATTCATCTATAGCAATTAATGTATCATTAAAATGCTTTTCTTCTATGGCATCAAAAGCAAAACGAAGTGTAGCGTGTGTGCAAATAAGAATTTCTTCTTCACTATTCATAAAATTAATGAAGGCATCGACTTTTGATTTTTCACCGCCAGGCGTACAAAGATTATATTTAGGGTTTGGTTGCCAATCTTCAAAAAAACCGTATTTTTTTAATTTTGTTGGCGCGAAAGAACTACCTATAGAACGTTCAGGAACCGCTACAATTACTTTTTTAATATCTTGGTTACGCAGTTTATCTAAGCCAATAAACATTAATGCTCTAGATTTACCTGATGCAGGAGGAGCTTTTATTAATAAATATTGTGCTGTTCTTGCCTCAAATGCTCTTTCTTGCATTTCTCGCATTCCTAGCGCATTGGTTTTTTTACTCTTACCTGTCTGTTTATAATTGACTTTTACTAAATCTGGCATTTGTTTTTTTATTTAATTAACTAGAAAAACTATATTAAGTTTATCTAACCCCTAAAATTAAGAATGTTTATAAGAAACTCTATTACAACAACTAACAAAAAGTTTATCTAAAAGTTTATCTAAAAGTTTATCTAAAAAAAGACTTCTATCGTTAGTTAGTTAAACTTTTTTCCAAATAGGTTTTCTATTTGTACCTGTATTAGTAATAGAAACATCACGCTTAGACATTGCATAAATAATGTTTCTTAATTTATTCTTTTTTTGATCTTCATCTAAAACATTAGGAAGAATATCTAATATTAATTTATCTAAATCTTTTTTACTAGCAGATTCATATTCTTGTAAATAATCTAAAATCATTTTTTTATAATGATCATCTTTAAAACCTCGCATTTTTATATACTCTTCTTTTTCTCCAGTAGCCTTAGCTACTTTCGATGATATATGTAGATTAGGCCGTCTACCTTCTACTAATTTTTTATCTTTTAAATATTTTCCTTCATCGCTTGTAAGTGTTTTATTTTTAGCAACTTTATCTAACAAAATAATTTCATTTAGTGATAAACTAGGTAGTTGAGCTAATTTTCGCGCATAATCTATATCTAAAACTTTCCCTGTAATGGTTACTTTCACTTTTTGATTTCCAAATTCATAATCTGGTAAGGGAAAGAATTTCTTACTTTGAATTTTAAACATTCTTTTAATACCACTCCCAATGGTATCGATCATATTAAGACCTACCATTGCATTGGTTAAAAAGGCATTTCTATAATTTTGCTCAGGAGAATCAGCATTGATGACTGCTTCGATACTTTGCGGAATAAAATCGCCTGAATTTGAAAAAACCAAAGTAGAGTTTTCATTTTCAACCACTACTATTTTACCACCTAACGTGTAATCTTGATGGGCAATACAGTTATTTAATGCTTCGCGTATAATATAAGGATCATACTGATCTACTTCATCTGGAAATAAGGAATCATCATTAATATATCGATATTTAAGGTTTCTTATTTTCTTCCCGATTTCTACTACGTTTAATAATAAAGGACAGGTAAAATGCTCATAATCTTTTTCTATATTATCTGCATCTTTTAAAATCCAAGTTACCGTAGCCCTTGAAGGATTAATGTAATGTTCAGCTTCAGGTTTACCGAGTAGTAAAATTGCTGTATTTGTAATTTTACCTTTTATTGTAATTTTTGCTTTGTTTAGAAAAACCTCATCAGACCAAGATTTAACTTCTTCGGCTAAACTTTTATTCTTTTGAATAAAACGCTTTCTAGCTTCTTTTATCGCTTGGTTTGACAAATCTGTAATACTCGCTTCTTTAATGATTTGAGCACTCCAATCTGTTTGCTTTACTTGATTTTTTATACGATCGTATTCATTATCGTTTAAAGCGCCTAAACTTTCACCATCTCGACCATATTTGAAACCCTTCCAGCTAACAGGCATACCCTTTGGAGCGGCAGGAATTTCTAAAACTACTACTACTTTACCTTCGCGAACAAATCGATTAGTGGAAATAAACCCTAATTTCGGAGAAGTGTGATCGGCTATTTCTTTTTTATATTCATTAAGCTGTTTTTCTGATATATTAGTACCTACTATGGTTTGATTATCTTTTACTCCAAAAACCAGATAAGCCGAAGTTTTATTTTCTAGGTTTGCTTCATTGGCTAAAGCAGAAAAATACTTACCAAGCTTATTTCTATCGTATTGCTGTTTAGCTTCTTTAAACTCTACCACTTCATTTTCTGAAGGTAAACCCAATAATTCGTCTAATATATCTTTCATTTTATAATGCATAAATCAGTATTGCAAAATATCACTCATTATTACAATAAGAAAATATTAAATGTAGAAACAAATGATAAACTGCAAAAAGCGATTAACCAAACAATTTTGAGTTTATAATAATACTTGTAACTACATTACTTAGCACATCACTTCGAAAACTTTTAAGTTTCTCAAAAATAGCTTTATTATCTTTTATTAATCTATTGGTTTATGTGGTTTTACATTATAAATAAAACATTTCTATTAATATACCTTCTTATAATATCAAGTATAAAATGTCGTGTTATTCTTCAAATGCTTTATAACATTCTTCCAATTCTTTTTTAAATCCCAATTGTTTGAATATCTCTACTAAAATAGCTAATGCGTAATCTTTGCTATAATCTATGTTGTGATCTTTTAAAAACTTAATTCTAAAATACCGCCATTCTATTAATCCCTCTTTAAATAGCTCTTTATCTTCTGATGCACTATATTCTTTTACATATTTTCGAACTATTAATTCATCTCTCGGTCTTAATTTAATCTTAATCATAAGCTATTTTATTTACCCTTATTCTCCTTCACCATTTTCTCATACTCTTTAAACAAATATTCTAAACGTTGGGTGTCGTTTTCGAAAGGTTTGAGGCGGTAGCAGCGTTCTACGGCGGCATCTAGGTCTTTATGGGCTTGGCGTAAGCCTGCTGGCATTTTATCGGGGTCGTAGAGTTGTGCCATAGTTTTTTCGGGGTGTTTTTCACGCTCTTCTAACACTGCAAAAACATTTTCTTCTATTTGTGCTTTTCTAACTTTACTAATAGTTGGAAAAGGAAAGGTGTTGTAGCAAATTTTAGCTGAGTAACGGTAATCTGTTTTTAATTTACCTCCTATTGCCCTAACCCACGCCATATGCATTTTAGAGGAAATCACGCCAAATATCCAAGGCTCTGCATCGTAAATAGCTAAAGCAGAATCTGCTATTATTGTAGATTCATCAAAAAGACCTATTGGGATATACTCCCTCCTTTCCGAGGAATGTCTAGGTATAAGAATAGATTCCGTATTTTTATGAGGAAAAAAGTAGAAACTATGTGGTTCTTCTGCGAGCTTCCTTGTACTAGACTCACTACTTGCCTTCCTTTTTTCTTCAACTTTTATTAATCTTTTTTCTATAATAGGAATTTTTCTAGCTAAAGAAAGTTTAGAATTTTCAATATTTAAACAATACCTTTCAATACTGTTTAAAAAATCTCTTGCACCCACAAATCTCTTGATAAAATTTGAAGCTTTTGGAAACGAAGAAATAAGTTCTTTTTTTTGTTCAGTATCTAATAACAAATTACCACCGTCGTTTGGCATATTGCCGAATGTCAATTTAGGAAAATTAGATAGGGATGAACTTCTACCCTTAATAAAGATTTCTTTAGCGTCTGCTAAATATGCATTTATATGATTTACCTTCTTTTTAATCCCATCAATAAAAAGCATCTTTTGTTTTGTCTTGCTATTACGAAGAGCTACAATTATAACAATTACCCCAGCATTGCCCTTAGCATTATTTTCCCATTTAAAGGATTGATAAGCAAAACCGATTTCAATACCTTCTTTTAAAATTCTAGGCCAAGTTTTGGTCACTAGATCCCCTTGACAAATTGAATTGGTTGAAACAAAAGCTAATTCGGCATTTATTCCTCTAACAAAGTTAGCTCCTTTATAAAACCAAGCTGCAACATAATCTAAACTTTTGTAATCTTTTTTAAAAAGAGCTTTCATTTCCTCTTTTTGTTCTTTCTTCTGATTACGCGAACCCAAATACGGCGGATTCCCTAACAAATAAATTTCATCGCCTTTTTGTTTTGGGCAAACAGTTTCCCAGTCTATGCGAGTGGCGTTGGCGCAGGTGATATTACCAGATGCTTTTAAAGGTAAAATGGGGTTAGACTTCCCGAGTTCTAGTTGGTTTTCGAAATATTTATTCATTTGGTGTTCTGCCAACCACAGGGATAGTTTGGCAATTTCGTGGGCAAAGTCGTCTATCTCTATGCCGTAAAACTGGGTGAGTTCTATTTTAGAATAAATAAAACTTTGTTGGGGTTCGGTTTCTAAAATTTCTTGCCAGATCTCTATTTCGAGTTTACGGAGTTCTTTATAGGCAATAATTAAAAAATTACCGCTACCACAGGCAGGGTCAAATATTTTCAGTTTACTAATCCGCTCTACTAGTTTACGTAGCTTTTTAGATTTACCTCTGGCGTTTTCTAATTCATCATACAATTCATCTAAAAACAAAGGTTTGATCACCTTCATTATATTGGGCACAGAGGTGTAATGCATCCCGAGATTACCACGTTGGTCTGGGTTAACCACCGCTTGAATCATAGAGCCAAAAATATCGGGGTTAATATGGCTCCAATCTAACTCACCGCTTTCTTGTAGAATGTCTCTAGCCTCTTTGTTAAACTGCGGTACGCTTAATTTGTCTTTAAACAAACCTCCGTTTACATAAGGGAATTGGTTTAAATGTGCAGGCACATTTTTTCGCTCGGTTTTTTTTAGATTTAACACTTGAAAAAGCTCATCTAAAAAATGATTTACATCGCGCCCATCTTTTTGGGTGTGCTGCATTAAGGTATTGGTAAACATTCCCTCTACAGGGAAAATATCGGTATCTTCCGCAAAGAAGCAAAACAGCAAACGCGAGAAAAACAAGTTGAGGTCGTGCACGCCGTTTTCTAGAATGTTTGGATTTTCTTCAATCAAAATATCATAGAGCTTTGCCATACGATAAGAAGCTTTACGGTCGGCTTCGTTCTCGTTTGTGGCTTCGTAAACTTCTTGGCCTGCCCAAGGCAAGAAAAAACTATGGTTTTTAGGCAAGTCTGCAATGGGGATGTGTAAATTTTTACCAGTGCGTGTATCTTTGGCTGCTATTTCTTGGTAATTGGTGGTAATGATAAACCTAGGGTTATGCTTTAGGTTTTCATCTTGGCTTATATCTTCTACCAATGCCATTAGCTTATCTCCCTCTGCTTCTTTAAAAAAGAGTTTCTTTTTGTATAGGATTTCGCCTTCATTTTTGGCAAGGTTAAAATCTCCTTTTTGTAAGCGTGTAATAGATGATTTTGAGATGCCATAGGCACGCAATAAATCGTATATAAAAGTTTCAGGATTAAAGTTGTTTACCAACTCCTTTACTTTTTCTTGAATTTCGGTAGAGGTCATTCTTTAGAATTGATGTATTTGAACCAAATTTAAGATTTTTTAAATCATTCTATTAGCTAAACCTTTTTTGTTTATTACTCCCACACTTCAACTTTAAGTATAGGAGTAAAATTTAAGGCTTCTGCGAGGGTTTCTTTCATAAATAGATGTAGCTCATCAATATTATCTTCGGTGGTTATTAAACAGTCGTGAAGCGTAAATAACGGCATCTTTCCCTTAAATATTTTATTGAATTTCCTAGCTAGAACTTCTAGCATAAAATAACTTTCCAACTGTAAGGTTAAATAAGAGAAAAATTGGTGTCTTGGCTTTTTGAATGTTTTTATCCATTTTAGAATGCTTGGGAAATACATACCAAAAACTGCTTCTTCGTTTAAGTAATGTTTTGGTTTTGCATTAAACATTGCTAGAATCTTTGTTTTCATCACTTTTCTTAAATCTCTTTCATCACCATCAAATTCGTGGCCGCAAATTTCACGCACATTTTTAAGGAAATATTCATCTTGTTGTAAACTTGTATCGAAATGATGAATGGTATGCATATCCTCAATAAACATTTCATAAAACTTACCCGATAACACTTTTTGAACGAAAAGTTCAATCTCACTATTTATAGGCGTTACCGCCTTTTTACAGAACATATAATGACGATAATAATACTTACTAGAATTAATTACATTATCTAGATGAATACTTCCCTTATCCATATTCATTAATAAATAGTTAACCATTGTAGGAACAGATGCTGACACATCACATTCTGCTAGTTTTTTGCTGTCGTATCTTAAGAACTTTCGAAATGGTTTTGAGAGCCTTGTTAATTGGTGGTGTAACCTACCGTCTGACCTTTCAGTATATTTTATAGAAAATTCTTTATTTGCGATATCACAAATTTGTACGGCATTAAACAGGTGCTTTCTGTAATCAAACTCGTTACCGAACAGGGTTTTATTTTTCTTGCTCGCTTCGGTGGTTTGAATAGTCAACTTTTCATTAAAATACTTACCTAAAAAGTTGTAGCTTTTTTTGAATATATTATTGCTATTTAGACAATCATCACGTCTTAAATATTTGAGCAATTTTTTATCGGTAATTTTTATAATTTCAACTTCCTCACCGAAAAAATACGGTGATAACCTATAGGAATAACAGCTGCCTTTAGTGTATTCTTTTCTAAAAAGTACATTACCAACACTAGGAAAATTCTCACATAAATACCTTAAATGATCCCGATAATGACAAGGATGCTTTTTTGAAATCGTAGAACATAACGGCACCCATATTTCTTCTTCTTAACTTTCTAATTTATAGGCTGTCTTTCTTATGATTTCACTAATTAACCATAGAGCATAATCTTTACAGAATTTAAAATTGGGCGGAAATTTTTCTAAACGTTGTTCAAGGTTTAAAATACTGGGTTTTATAATATAATATTCTTTCATTTTTTATTTGAGTTTAGACAATACACAGCCTAGCGATGATTTACATCGCTTTGCGGTATTGATATTAATTAAAGGAAATAGCTTGCCTGATTAGGCTAACTTTGATGTATATATCAGGTTTTTAAAACCCGACAATTTTGATTATAAAAGTTTAAGAATTATCTATTTTCCTACTATTTATAATTTGTTTCATTTTAGAACGTGGCTCTTCGTAGTATTCTTGGTAAAGATTAATTACGTCTTGCATTGTGTAAAAAATATTACCACTAATTTTCGAATACCCGATTAGATTTAGGTCTCGCCAACGCTGAGCAGTTCTTGAGCTTATTTTAAAGATTTTTAGCAACTCTGCATTATCAATAATAATAAGTTTGGGATCGTTTTGTATTGCACTTTTAAGTTGCTGCAATAATTTTTCTAAGTCTGCCTTAATTTGCTTCCATTCGTTGATGGAAAATTCTTCTAACTTTCCCATACTATTGCTCTTGATTTATTTGAACCATAGCTTCTTCTAACTCACTCTTCTTATAGCGAATTAAATTACCTAAACGGTACGGATTGAGAATTCTCTTTTTATTCCAATCGGTAATTGTGACTAAGGAAATTTTGAGCATTTCAGCTGCTTCTTTCCTTGTCAAGAATTCTTCTTGGGGCTTGGTAAAAAGGTTAAGTTTTTCGACTAGGTTTACTAGTTCTTTTTTTACATCGGTTAAGATGCTTTCTTTTAATTCTTCGGGTGAGATTCCGTGAATTTCTGTCATAATTTTCTGCGACATAGTTGTATGATTTTTAAATTCTATCGCAAGAAAATAAATTAGTTATATGCAGAAAATATGGAAGGTATGCGAGATGTGTGAAGAAATATGCGGTTTGTATGCGCTCTAAAAATAACTAAATAGAAGATAAATACTCATCAACTCTATTCGTGTATTTTTTACCAGAGGACATAGAACGTGTCTCAAACTCTGAGTTATAATTTTTATTTAAAAAAGCTAAATATTCTGGCTTTTCAGTATGTTTCAAAAATAGCTTTTGACCATTATTACTTTGCCATATACCATTGAGTTTTGCTTGGTTATTCCGTGCGTTGATATTATCTAGTTTTATCTCCATAAACTCAGCAAGTGAAATAAATTTTTGATAGCATTCATAGGATTTAAAAATTGGAGGATACTCATTGTTTTCTAAATCTTGTTTTTGTGATTGGGATTGAGAAGTTTTTACATTATCACTTCCAGACTTATTTTGAAGTTTTTCTTTAAGAAAGCCTATTTTTTTATTTTGATGCAAATCAAGAATATGTGTATCTTTCTCTAGATAATGATGATAGGAGATTTTATTTTGCTGACTATTTAAAAAATATCTGTTAGATTCTGGGTTTACGAAATAATTAATTTCTGACTTAAAAAAATCTTTCTCTTCAAAACCAGGATATTTTTTTAAAAATCTTTCTTTTTTAGCATCTAATTCTTTAGCATATAGATCAAAACGTAAGTCAAAATATTCTAACTCAAATTTTTCGTAATCGTACATTTTTATTAGGCATTTAGTAACAGTAGATTTGCTCTGTTTAAAAAGTTGCTTTTTTTTATATTCTCGATTTACAGAATCTACTCTTTTTTTTAAATTATTGGAAGGTATTTTTATTACTGCGCTATTACTCCTTTCTGTTACGTTAATTATTTTAGTTACGTATTCAGAATTTTGGTATCTTATAATTGCATTTAGAACACCTATTTTTAAGCCATTAATTAATTTCTGATCTGTCATAGAGTTATTTTAAACATTAAAAAAACCGCTTTTTAAGATATGTGTAGCTCGTTCTTCATCTTTAATTCTAATATACTTATAAAATTCCTTTTCGGTGGTATGTCCTGTAAAATGCATAATATCATATACTGGCATACCTACTTTATATTTGTTTGTTGCAAAGCTTCGTCTTGCCGTATGTGATTTTACTAAGTTGTATTTTTTAATGTAGTCTACCTCTTGTACTCCTGCCTTTGTATATTCACATTTAATTTTCACTTCTAAAGAATCTAATTCTAGCATCTGCCCTATTTGTTTAATGTAGTCGTTTAAATCTTTATCGGGTATTCTTTTTGGTGGTTTGCCTTTATGGCGGCTATTCATAATATGCTTGATTTCTTTTGTTATAGGACAGTAAACTTTACGACCTCTTTTTTTGTTTTTCTTTTGAACAATCACAAAATATTCTTGACCATTAATCGTTTGAATATCTTCTTCTTTAAAGCTATTGTAATCACTTACTCGTTGACCCGTGTAGCAACCAATAAGAAAAATATCTCTAGCGTGTGAAAGTTTAGGATATTTAGATAAATCTTTATTATAAAATGCCTGAATCTCTTCATCAGTTAAATAAACCTCTGTGGTAATTTCTTTAGTTACCTTGAAATCTGAAGATTTGAATTTTTGATTATTGGTGTAACCTTCACTTACTGCATAGTTCATAAAGGTCTTAATCGTTTTGAAATGCTTACCTATGGTGTTTTTACTAAACTGTTTTTCCTTCTGAAGGTATTCGGTAAACTTTTTATGAAATGAAGAGTCTATTTCATCGAGTTCTAATTTCCTACCTAATTGCTTTTCGAAACTTAAAATATGAGACTTAGCTTGTTTGTAGGAGCGCAGAGTAACCTCTGCGATATTGCCATCTTTGTAATCAATAAATTTTTGAATTAATTCTGAAAAAGTAAGTTTTTCTTGACTTTTACCAGGAGCTTCTTCATCCCTTAATTTAAGTTCTAAGCGGTTTTTAAGAAACTGCGGAGAAATACTATCACTTTCTTCTTGAAGCTCTTCATAAACTTCCGTAATAGCGTTTTCAAGCTTATTAAGTTTACTATTGTAATGATCTTTAAACTTAACTGTATTCTTATTTTTTACTCTTTGCTTATTGAAATCCCAATCATTAAATCCTACTTTAATACCCGAAGAGTATTTTAGTCGTTTATTGCCATAAGTAAAAAATAGGTAAATAGTAAAATTTTCCTTTTTGTTTTCTTCTGCTTTTCGCTTACTTTTGAATGCAAATCTAACCGTACCCTTTGCTCTTTCTACTGCTATCATAATGATTACCTTTACTATAAAGATACAAAAAAGGGTACAATTTAGGGTACAAATAAGTGTTTATTTATACATTACTTAGTTAATTATTTCTAATTACAAAAAACACAATAACCCTTATAAATAGAGGTTTTGCATAAGATACAAGTAAATTTAATATGTTTTAATTAAGACTTAAACAGTACTGGAGGCACCACCGCAAAACCTCGATCTCACGATCGGGGTTTTTTGTTTTAAAATAAGATATACATTTTACATAGCGCTACTTTAAAAAAATTCTACACAGGAGAAACTAAAGATATTCGAGAAAGACTGAAAATGCACAACAGGCATAGTTTTAAAAATGCATTTACAAAAGCAGCAAACGATTGGTGTCTAGAGCTTACCTTTGAATGTAAAAACGGATCAAGTCAAAAAGTTGTGGGATTTTAGAAGAGGAAAGAAAACAGAATCTATATTCTAGACTTTAGACAAATGACGTTTTACAATTTTCTGCCATCCTAAAAAATTCAATTCTAAAAAGCCTTTTGTTCAGAATATCTTAGTTAAGAAAAAATGCAAAGCAAAAAATTTATTTTAAAAAAAAATATACAAAAACCAAATATCTTAGACCATATTCTTAGCAAAAAATAATGCGTGACTCTCCCCAAAGGTTACAGACTTAAGGCACCACCCATAAAACCTCAAATTAAAAAAGTCGTAGGTTTTAGCTTCTTGTATGTTATAAGCATATTTACCATGAACCATTTACATTAAATAACCTTGAACTTACTTTGAATCAAAAAAACATCTGCTCGCCTTAAATCATGTATAGAGTAACTCAAATCCGCTGTAATTTATCTTAAGAGTACCTTTCTTTTTTTTCTTTGGCTTTTTACCTTCTGTTTCTTTAGCGGTTAAGATACTTTTATCAAAATGTTCTCCATCTCCACGCACGTCTGATAATAAGTATTCATCTTTCTTTTCATCTTTCTTTTCATCTTTCTTTTCATCTTTCTTTTCATCTTTCTCTTCATCTTTCTCTTCATCTTTTTTCTTTAAGCTATTCGGATTCATAATTTCTTAGTTTTTATCAAAAAAACTTATTAAATAAAAACAGAAGTGCATAATAATCAAAGCTTAGCTTACTTTAACATATGTTAGGGTTTATGTGTCTTGATAAAAGCCAAAAGATCATAAAAAACCATTTAGAACTTGCAAGTCATAAAATTGCGCTAAGATTTTAGCTTTTAAAAAAGGCTTACCAAAGATTTTTTTAACTTGTAAGCTATGAAGACACCGCTACTCCATTTTAATAACAAAGGTATTTACTGTAAACAAGCAGATGTATATCTCGATCCTTGGAAACCTGTTAAGAATGCCATTATTTCGCACGGTCACGCAGACCATTCGCGCTGGGGACATCAAAATTACATCACCCAACATACCAACGTGCCCATCATTAAACATCGCTTAGGTGACATTAATGTTTCTGGGGTTGATTGGGGAGAAACTTTTAGTATAAATGGAGTAATATTTTCGCTACATCCTGCGGGTCATATTATTGGTTCGGCGCAAATACGTGTAGAATATAAAGGAGAAGTTTGGGTGTTTACTGGCGATTACAAGACAGAAGATGACGGCATTGCGTTACCTTATGAGGTGGTAAAATGCCACACTTTTATTACTGAATGTACTTTTGGGCTGCCTGCTTTTAAGTGGCAACCTCAACAGGAAGTCTTTCATGATATCAACACCTGGTGGCAACAAAATAGAGATGATGGAAACACTTCTGTTTTATTTGGGTATTCGCTTGGGAAAGCACAGCGATTATTAAAGCATTTAGACACTTCGATTGGGAAAATCTACACCCACGCCGCAATAGAAAATATGAACGAAGTCATTCGGGAAATCACTCCCCTACCAGACACGCATAGAATTACCAGAGAAACCAAAAAAGAAGAGCTTAAAGGAAATATGGTGATCGCACCGCCTAGCGCTCACGGTTCGCCGTGGATTAAAAAAATGGTGCCTTATGTTACGGGTTCGGCAAGTGGTTGGATGACCTTTAGGGGTGCGCGAAGACGTAGAGCAATAGATAAAGGTTTTGTACTTTCAGACCATTGCGATTGGCAAGGTTTGCTTTCTTCCATAAAAGCCACGGGAGCAGAAAAAATTATTTGTACCCACGGTTATACCGATATTTTTTCGCGCTTCTTAATAGAACAAGGTTATGATGCCCGTACTGAAGAAACCCAGTTTGAAGAAGAAAATGCAGAAGAAAAGAAAAACAACTCTCAAGAAAAGACTCCTAAAAACGAGGTATGAAAAATTTTGCAGCACTCATAAAAACCTTAGACAGCACCAATAAAACCACTTTAAAAGTAGCGGCACTTGCGCAGTATTTTAAAACGGCAAGTGATAAAGATAAGGTATGGACTATTGCTATTTTATCACATAGAAGGCCGCCAAGACCTGTAAATACTACCTTGATGAGGGAGTGGGCATCAGAGTTGTCTCAAATTCCTTTATGGCTGTTTGAAGAATCTTATCATATTGTAGGCGATTTGGCAGAAACGATTGCGCTGGTGATTCCGCCTTCAAATGAAACTTCAGAAAAAAGTTTACACCAATTTTTAGATGAAATTATCACTCTTAAGAAGAAACCCGAAGAAGAGAAAAAAGAATATTTATTCGAGAATTGGTTAAGTCTCAATTATTACGAGCGTTTTGTTTTCACCAAACTCATTACGGGTAGTTTTCGCATAGGGGTGAGTCAAAAACTAATGACTCGAGCTTTATCTAAAGCCACCGAAATTGACGAAGACATCCTCGCCTACAAACTCATGGGAAATTGGGAGCCTGCAACCACCACTTATACGAGTCTCATTCTAGAAGAAAATGAAGCCGATTACCTCTCTAAACCATATCCTTTCTATTTGGCATATGCTATCGAAAATGAACCTCAAGATTTGGGTGATGTAAAAGATTGGTCTGCAGAGCATAAATGGGATGGCATAAGATCGCAAGTCATCATTAGAAAAGGAGAATTATTTGTATGGAGTCGCGGAGAAGAATTGGTAACCGATAAATATCCAGAGTTTGAAGCCTTTACGGAAGTGATTCCGGATGGAACCGTATTAGACGGTGAAATTTTGCCTTTCCCAGACGGAGAAATAGGCACTTTTAAAGATTTACAAACCCGAATAGGAAGAAAAAATGTGAGCAAAAAACTGCTGGAAAAAACGCCAGTTATTCTAAAAGCTTATGACGTATTGGAGTGGGAAGAAAAAGATATTCGAGAAAAGCCTTTTAATGAGCGAAGACAGATTTTAGAAGGTTTATATCAGAAAGCTCAATCAAAAGACATTCCGTTACATCTATCTGAAACGATTTCATTTTCCAATTGGAAAGAAGCTGCCAAAGAACGCGAACGCAGCCGCGAAGTAAAATCTGAAGGCTTAATGCTGAAACGTTGGGACTCGCCTTATTTAGTCGGAAGAAAAAAAGGAGACTGGTGGAAATGGAAAGTAGACCCCTTAACTATAGACGGTGTACTCACTTATGCAATGCGAGGTCACGGAAGACGAAGCAATCTATTTACCGATTATACTTTTGGATTGTGGGATGATAAAAAAGAAGAATTAGTCACCTTTGCAAAAGCTTATTCTGGACTTACCGATGCTGAATTTAGAAAAGTAGATGCCTGGATTAAGAAAAATACTTTAGAACGGTATGGTCCAGTGCGCAGCGTAACACCCCATCACGTTTTTGAAATTGCTTTTGAGGGCATAGCCGAATCAAAACGTCATAAAAGCGGTGTGGCAACAAGGTTTCCTAGAATTTTGCGCTGGCGACAGGATAAAAAAATTGAAGAAGCCAATACGTTGGAAGATTTGAAAAATTTAATTCCTTAATATAAAATTTTACGTGGGTACAACCACCCCGTCTCAACACGTTGAGTCACCCCTCCTTTTTTAAGGAGGGGAGCTTTTAAAATTAGAAATTGAATTATTTTTGTTAAGTCAATTGATTAAAAGCTCCTTCCCTAATTTAGGGAAGAGCCTGTGCTGAGCGGAGACGAGGTATGGATTCTGCAGCCAAAGCTGTAGAAGACGGAAGGGTAATCAACGCAAGTATTATTAATATTCTAAAACATGAACAGAAAGCAACTTTTAGATACCGCCAACACTTGGTTTGAAGGGCAAAATTGGAAACCTTTTAAATTTCAAAAAGATTCTTGGAAAGCTTATTTAAAAGGGAAGAATGGTTTGCTTAACGCACCAACGGGAAGCGGAAAAACCTATGCGCTTTGGGTGCCTATTGTTTTAGAAATTATTCAGCAAAATAGTAAAAAGAAAAAGCCAAACAAAGGTTTAAGAGCGATTTGGATCACGCCCTTGCGGGCACTTTCGGCAGAAATTGAGCAAGCCGCAATGCGTTTTGCCAAAGATATAGATCCAAATTTAACTATTGGCATCCGTACAGGTGATACGCCACAAAAAGTGCGTGCGGCACAAAAACGTAAAATGCCAGACTTACTCATCACCACCCCTGAGAGTTTGCAACTCTTACTTTCTTCCAAAAATTACGATAAAAACTTTAAAAATTTAAATGCCGTGGTGGTTGATGAATGGCACGAGCTTCTAGGCAGCAAACGTGGCGTACAAATGGAACTCGGTCTAAACCGACTTAAAACCATTTCTAAAAACTTAAAGATTTGGGGGATTTCGGCAACTATTGGCAATTTGGAGCAAGCACGAGAAGTCTTGCTGGGACCGCAAACGCCTCAATTTGAAAACTCAGTATTGATTAAGGCCAATATTAAAAAGAAGATAAGAGTACAGTCGGTTATTCCCAAAGTAATGGAGAAATTCCCTTGGCGGGGACATTTGGGTTTGCATTTAATTGATGAAGTGGTGCCCATTATTAAAAACTCTAGAACCACTTTATTGTTTACCAATACGCGCTCGCAATGCGAATTGTGGTTTCAAAAATTAATGGATAAATATCCCGAATTTGCGGGGGAAGTAGCCATGCACCACGGTAGCATTAATAAAGAAACTCGTTTGTGGGTAGAGCAGGCCATTCGTAACGAAGATTTAAAAGCAGTGGTTTGCACATCAAGTTTAGATTTAGGAGTAGATTTTGCTCCGGTAGAAACTATTGTTCAAATTGGGAGTCCGAAAGGTGTGGCTCGGTTTTTACAACGCGCAGGAAGAAGCGGTCACCAACCGGGTAAACTAAGTGTAATTCATTTTTTACCCACACACGCCATGGAACTTATTGAAGCTTCTGCTTTACAAAAAGCAGTAAAAAAACAAGCCGTAGAAGACCGAGTGCCATACTTACAAAGTTATGACGTGTTGTTGCAGTATTTAACCACTTTGGCCGTTTCAGATGGTTTTTATCCCAAAGAAATTTATCCCGAAGTAAGCTCCACATTTTGTTACCAGGGTTTAACGCAAGACCAATGGGAATGGTGCTTAAATTTTATTACCACGGGTGGAGAGAGCTTACATACCTATGATGAATACCAAAAAGTAACGGTTGAAGAGGATGGCAAATTTAGCGTTACCAGTAGAGCGGTGGCCATGCGACACCGACTACAAATTGGCACCATTGTAAGCGACGCCGTTTTAAGCGTTAAATACATAAAAGGCGGCTTTATTGGCAGTATTGAAGAATTTTTTGTCTCCAAGTTAAAACCAGGGGATGCTTTTATGTTTGCGGGTAGAAATTTAGAGTTTGTGCGTATTAAAGGGATGCAAGTACAGGTAAGAAAATCTAAGAAAAAAACAGGAAAGGTGCCTAGTTGGGCCGGAGGCAGAATGAGTTTTTCGGCACAAATGAGCGAGCTGCTTCGGGAAGAAATGTATGCAGCGGCTGCCAGCGCAGATCCCAGCTTAGCATTAGAGCTGGGCATCACCACAAAATCTCTAGAATTAAAAGCCTTGCAACCTATTTTTGAGCGGCAATTGCTAGATTCTATTATTCCCACGCAAAACGAATTTTTAATAGAAACTTTTAAAACTCGCGAAGGTTACCATGCTGTTTTTTATCCGTTTGAGGGGAGGTTTGTTCACGAAGCGCTGGGCAGTTTATTGGCGTATAGAATAAGTTTGTTAAGCCCTATCTCATTTAGTATTGCGTTTAATGACTATGGATTTGAGCTGCTGTCTGATCAAGAATTAGATATGCAACAGGTGTTAGATAATAATTTATTTTCTAGCGAATTTGTAATGGACGATTTGCAAAAAAGTTTAAACGCAACTGAAATGGCACGCAGAAAATTTAGAGATATTGCCGTGATTGCGGGTTTAGTTTTTACAGGCTATCCCAACAAACTCATTAAAAGTAAACATCTACAAGCCAGTTCCCAACTGTTGTTTGATGTGTTTAGAGACTATGAACCTGGAAACTTGTTGTTTTTGCAAGCCTTTACCGAAACTTTTGAGCATCAATTAGAAGAAGGCAGGTTGCGATTGGCTTTAGAGCGTATTCAGCGGCAAAGAACCGTTTGGAGAAAATGTGAGAAACCTACGCCATTCTCTTTCCCAATTATTACCGATAGACTTCGGGAAAAATTATCTTCAGAAAAATTGGAAGATCGTATTAAGCGGATGATTAAAAGTTTTTGATCGCGGTGGCAAAAGCTTTAGAAGCTAGACCGCTGCGCCCCTAGAGGCTAGACTTTTGTCTGATTGGGAGAAGAAGCTAGACCGCTACGCAGTTAGATTTAGGCCTTAACTCTGTTAAGAAGAAGCGCTAAGACAATTAAGAAATAAGACTGCCAAGATAATTTAATCCATAGTTACTTATAAATAATAGTAGTCTGTGAAAAAATCTAATAAATTCATTGTTCTGAGGTAAGGTATAGATTTCAAAAAAAATAAGAATTTCTAACTATTCCATGATCTCTTCAATTTATATCCTTGTAGTTTTACTTAAAATATACATTATTAGAAAATTTCTCTAAAATAATGCAGATGGAGTTTTTGGAAACGGAACAAGAAAAAGTTTCGGCTAGCAGAAATATGATAGGGAAGATTTAGTTTACAATTATCCCAAAAACAATTCCGCGAAAGCGTAAAAAAGAAGCTTAAAATTCTCCGTATTCGCTTCATAAAACCTTTATTTTGCAGTAAGAAAAACAGTGTGATTTGAGAGTTAATCTACAACAAGAAAATTTTATTTTTGATCCTAGTGGTGTGGCATTTTGGGAATCTAAGCGTATATTATTAATTGCCGATGTGCACTTGGGAAAAATAGCGCATTTTAGGAAACACGGCAGCGCAGTACCGCAAAAAGCGATTTTAAATAATTTTGTTCAGCTTAAAAAAGTAGTGGATGCTTATGCGCCTAAAAAAATTTATTTTTTGGGCGATTTGTTTCACAGCGCTTTTAATATGGAATTTGCTTATTTTAAAACTTGGGTGCAAGAACAGCAGGCAGATTTGGTACTGGTGGTAGGAAATCACGATATTATTTCGCCCCTACATTTTGAAAATTTGGGGATTGTAATTAAAAAAGAAGTTTGTTTAGAGAAGTTTCTCCTCACCCATCACCCCGAAGAACGCGAAGGTTTCTTAAATATTTGCGGACATATACATCCTGGGTTTCGCTTACGCGGAATGGGACGACAGCACGAAAAATTGGCGTGTTTTTTTAAAAGCAAACATCAACTAATTCTTCCTGCTTTTGGTACCTTTACAGGAAAATACTTGTTGCAAGCGTCAAAAGATGACCAAATTTACGTTTGCACAAAAACCGAAGTCATCCCAATACCACAAAAACTATGAAACCAAAATTACTGGCTGTTCTTAATTTTATATCGGTGCTCCTAGCGATTGCCACAAGTTATGCTAACCCAGCTTTTCAGCTGAATGGAAATACCATTGGCAGTTTAAGCAAACAACCCGAATATGCCAATTTGTTTACACCGGCGGGTTACGCATTTGCCATTTGGGGCGTTATTTATTTGGGTTTGTTGGCGTTTAGCAGTTACCATATTTATCTAGTTTTTAAGAAAAAAGAAGTGAAAGATTTCTTACAACAAACGGGACTTTGGCTCGTAGTGGCTAATCTCGCAACCTCAGCTTGGGTGGTGGCTTGGCTGTATGAATATACAGGCTTATCTGTACTATTTATGCTTTTGGCGCTAATTTCCTTAATCAAAATTATTGTCAATACAAATATGGAGCGTTGGGATGCTCCTTTCAAAACTATTGCCTTTAGCTGGTGGCCCATTTGTTTATATTCTGGGTGGATTGCTGTGGCTACGATTGCCAATATTTCGGCGTATTTGGTTAAAATAGACTGGCAGCCTTTTTTATTTACTGAAGTACAATGGACCATTATTATGGTGGTAGTAGCAACAATTTTAAATCTTGCGATAATTTATTTTAGAAATATGCGCGAGTTTGCCGCTGTGGGCATTTGGGCTTTAGTCGCCATTTACATAAAACAGCAAAATAATGTAGAAAGTGTCGCTTACACCGCTCTCATTGGAGCAATTCTTATCGGATTATACGCAGCGTATCACGGGTTTATAAATCGAAAAACCAATCCTATGTTTAAGATGATGAATAAATAGTTGTGGGTAGTTAGTCATGAGAAAAAAGAACGTAAAACTCTTTCATTTTAAGATGAATCGGAATTAGAATCTAGAGAATAGACGGCTAGAATATAGACCGTTAGAAAATAGACTTTGGAGGTAAGAGGCTCTACTCACTTTTAATCTTACACTTTTAGTTTTTCTCTTTTAACTTTTCACTTTCAACTTTCCACTTATGTCTCGACTTCCTCACAGTTTCATTAGGGCAAGTGCATCAAAGTGAATATATTTAGGTTAAATCGCATCTTGTTAGGATTATAAATCATTAGTGTCCGATAAAAACATTACAGAACTTTGGTGTTTCATGTATAATAAGGGTTTCAAACTTATTAATGAAGTTACAGCTTGCTATTGCGTTGTGCATTGAATCTAGCAAATAATAAATACTTTTAATTAATTTTATCTAATTATCAAGCTATTTCGAATCAAGTCTTAGGTCTTATGTCTTTTAGCGAAGTAGTCTAATATCCTAATCGGACACGACTAATTATAAATATTCTATCTTTGGATAAAACCCGAGATGCATGCTTAAAGTAGATTCTATAAATTTTGCTTACGCGGAAAAAGAAATCTTGCAAAACATAAGTTTTGAAGTCAAAAAAGGAGAACATCTGGGCATTATTGGCGAAAGTGGCTGCGGAAAAAGCACACTTTTAAAAGCGATTTACGGTTTGTTGGATCTAGATGGTGGCAAAATTATTTTTAAGACTGAAAAAGTTTTAGGGCCAGCTTATAACTTGGTTCCAGGAATGCCGAAAATGAAATATCTCGCTCAAGAAGAACAATTAATGCCTTTCACCAGTGTATCTGAAAATATCACCACTCATCTAAGCAGACAACATCTTAAAGAGAACCAAGAACGCTTAAATCTTTTATTGCAAGTGGTAGATATGCAAGACTATGCCAATACTAAAGTAAAGCTTCTAAGCGGAGGCCAAAAACAACGTGTGGCGTTAGCACAAGTTTTAGCTAAAAAACCAGAATTTTTATTATTGGACGAACCATTTAATTTTATAGATAATTTTAGAAAAAACCGTTTAAGAAGGAGGCTGTTTACCTATTTGCAAAACGAAAATATTACCTGTTTGTTTGCTACCCACGATGCCACAGATATTTTAGGCTTTGCAGACCGCGTGCTCGTTATAAAGGAAGGGAAATTATTGACCGACCAAAAGCCAGTAGATTTACTGGAGAATCCGCCTAATTTTTATACGGCTTCTTTATTGGCTGAAGTCAATAAAATTGAGGCTAAAAATTTGAAAACATCAAATGAGGGCCATTATCTTATTTATCCGCAAGAGCTTCATATCTCAAAAGATGGTTTTTTAAAAATACGTGTTATAAAAGCCTATTATAACGGCTTTAATTATTTTATAGAAAGTGCAATTAAAAACAGCGAAGACAAGGTTTATTTCTATTCAAATCACTTTTTAGAAAAACACAAAATGCTTCGGCTAAGCTTTCCTGAAAGTCTTTTGAAAAAGCGATTAAGATAAACTTTTTGGACTTTTGGAAGCACGACTTTTGGAAATACGACTTTCTAAGATATAAAACTCATTCGAAATCCTAGAAATTATAAAAAAAGTTACTATTTACTCCCTTCCCTCGGGGAAGGCTTGGGGATGGGATGCGAATCTTAATTACGTCTTTTGGATGGAGGACGATTGGAAACACGATCGTCTGACACACGACTTTCTAAAACGCCATACGTAAGAGGGGAACATTTTTTGGAAAGTCCTCAAATATTCCCCTCTCAATCCAATTTCCTAAGTCTGAATTTTCCTAAATTTATCATTTAATCCAGACCAAATTATTCTTAGTCAATACTAATCTAAAACTGATCAATCAAATATTTAATTAAATCTGTAGTAGTTACAATTCCTACCAACTTATGATTATCTACCACTGGCAAAGCGTGAAATTCCTTTTCGGCTAAGATTTCGGCTATTTCTTTTATGGTATCATCTGGTTTTACTGTAATTACATTACTTACCATTACCTGCTCAATACTAAACATATCATAAACCGTAGTTTCAATTGTTTCTTCATCTTCGTCTACGGCGTCGGCAAAACTAATTCTTAATAAATCTGTGTAACTCAACATTCCTATAATTTTGTCGTTTTCAACCACGGGAATGTGTCGTATTTTATTTTTCTTAAATAAACCTTCGGCGGTAACCAAATTATCTTTTGTAGTTAAAGTAAGTACCTTTTTGGTCATAATAGTAGAAACAGGCGTGCGCTTTTTCATCAATAATGGTTTTAAAAATTAAACTATCTAAAGATACAAAATAAGGAAATATTGAAAACTGATATTAATCAGTCGAAAATCAATTCTTTAAATAGACCTAAGATGAAAAAGGCATAAGACGTAAGAGGTGTCCGTTTCAAAAAAAAAAAATTGGTATTAGAGCCGAGAGACTAGACTACTAGAAAATAGACCTCAGATAAGAAAACTGTGTATTAATTTTGTGAAGCAGTTTAAATCTAATTAAGAACACCCTAAGTATAAGATCCTGAAATGAATTCAGGATGACAAATCGCTTGGAACGTTAGCTTAATAAATTGCTAGAAAAGAGATAAGGTGAAAAGACGCTTTCCTCACTATCCTTTTTCACTTTTAGCTTTTCACTCACCCCTCACCACTCACTACTAATTTATCTTCAGGTTCAAGTTCAAGTTCAGGTTCAGTTTCAACTTTAATCACCTCTCACTACTAAAATGTTAATACTAATTACTCAATACTATTATCAAACCATCCCCTTAAGTCATTCCCCCAAGTAGGATAAGTAAAAAGCATATTTTTTAAGTCATCTGTTGTGAGTTTGCTGTACATAGCCATGGCAAATAAATTAATCATTTCGCCAGCTTGCGGACTTATAATATGGGCTCCTAAAATTCTATTGGTTTTTTTGTCTACAATGGTTTTATAGCCATAATGTTTTTCGTTTATGCGTTTGGCATTGAACCAATTTAGATTCTTTTTTTCTTCAACCACAATTTCATAGCCTTGCGCTTTTGCTTCTTCTTCTAAAAGACCTACAGAAGCCAATTGCGGACTCGTAAACACCACCGAAGGCTGTGGGAGATAACTTATTTCTTTATTATTTTTATCCTTTAAAAGTTGAGCAATCACTGTTTTTGGCTCAAAAGATGACAACGGAGTTAACGGCAAACCTTCACTATCTGAAACATCGCCACAGGCATATACATTTTTATTGGTAGGGTTTTGGAGATATTTATTGACGCTTATTCCTTTTTTAGTAAAACTCACCTTCCCTTTCTCTAAGTCTAATTCGTCTATAGAAGGTACACGTCCTGCGGTATTAAAAATCATTTCGGCTTTAGCTTCAATAATCTTATCTCCTTGTTTTGCGCTTACGCGGAAGTATTTCTGCAACTTTTCAATCTTACTCGCACCTGCATTAAAAATAAAATCAACATCAAGCGCTTCAAAAGCTTCGATTAAAGGATCTACAATGGCTTTCTCAAAATTGGTAAGCGGTCGCGATGCCATATCTATCATGGTTACTTTTACGCCCAAACTGGCGGCCATATGGGCAAACTCCATTCCAATATAGCCTGCGCCAATAAAAATCATACTTTTAGGAAGTTTTGGAAGGTTTAAAAAATCTTCGCTTAATAAAGCCAAATCTATTCCTGGAATATTTAGTTTTAAAGGTTTATGGCCCGTAGCGATAACCACTTTTTTCGCTTTTACCGTTTTCCCTTCTACAGAGAGCGTATTCTCATCTAAAAACATAGGAGATTGATGGTACATAGTAATGCCCAATTTCTGTAAATCTTTTTCTGTCGCAGCAGGAATAGCGTCTACAAATTTCTTTTTATAGGCTTGCAAGTCTTCCCAGCTAAATTCGGGCATTTTAATAATTCCTTTTCCTTGCATTTTTCGAGCACTATCCATTATTTCAGAAATTCCTAATAACACTTTTTTGGGATCGCAACCTCGGTTGGGGCAAGTGCCTCCAAACTCTCTGTTGTCTGCAATAGCTACTTTTTTTCCAGCTTCGGCACAAGCTTTGGCCACGCTTTTGCCTGCTGTTCCTGTTCCTATTACAAATACGTCATACGCTTCAATTCCCATAATCTTATTTTTAGGCAAAAGATACGGGTATTACTAGGCTTTGGCTGTTATGGAAATGGTAAAATCAAAAGAAGCTCGATTAAAGAGTTGCTAACTTGATAATATATAGCTTTTATTTTTTGCTGAAGCTACTACTCATAATCATTAATATATGGTTAAAAGTAAAGTTGATAACCCTTTTGGAAGTATGAAATCTAATAGGATTATACAGTGAATATTTTGTTTTTTGCAACTAATTTCAATGCGAGCGAGAGCAGGATTTTATCTTAAACTACAGCTGTAAATCCGTTACTTACGATTGACCCCAGTCTTTGCTGATAAGCAGGTTGATCTTTAATTCTAAAAATACGGTCACATTCATCCTACCAAAACAATCAAATCTGTTTGAAATTAAATACCTCCAAATCTTAAAGCAGGAAACCCACCAACAAAGCGTTAAAAATAATTGGTGTTCTTGTGAACTATGTAATAACCAATTACCTTTGCCGTAATGAATTTATCTAAGATTACCGAGAAATTTTCACAGCTCCCGCAGCAGCAGGAACTGGAGAAAGCTATTGCCCAGCCCAAAGAAATTACTGCCAACATACACGCCAAAGGTTTAATAGGTTCTGCCCTTTCTTTTGTTGTAGCCAATGCGTTTAGGGCTTCAGAGAAGCCTTTTTTATTGGTGTTTAATGATAAAGAAGAAGCGGCGTATCACCTCAACGATTTAGAGCAACTTATAGGCGAAAAAAACGTGTTGTTTTATCCCGGCAGCTACCGCAGGCCTTACCAATTAGAGGAAACCGATAATGCCAATGTGCTTTTACGTGCCGAGGTGCTCAACCGCATCAATTCGCGTAAAAAACCAGCGGTGATTGTTACCTATCCAGACGCCTTGTTCGAAAAAGTGGTGACCAGAAAAGAACTGGACCGCAGTACGCTTAAAATTAATTTGGGCGATGAACTTTCTATAGATTTTGTGAACGAGGTGTTGTTTGAGTACAAATTTAAACGCGTAGATTTTGTTACGGAACCTGGCGATTTTTCGGTGCGAGGCGGTATTATAGATGTGTTTTCTTTTAGCAACGACGAACCTTACCGCATAGAATTTTTTGGTGACGAGGTAGATAGCATTCGTAGTTTTGATGTAGAAACTCAACTTTCTACAGACAAGGTGAAGAAAATTTCGGTGATGCCTAATGTAGAAAGCAAACGCTTAGAAGAAGTACGGGCTGGTTTTCTAGAGTATATCGCCAGTAAAACCGTAATTTTCATTAAAAACCTCGATTTATTAGGCGCCGAACTCGATAAATTATTCAACAAGGCCGAAGAAGCTTTCAGCAATTTATCTAAAGATATTCAGCATCAGAGTCCGCAGGAATTGTTTTGCCATGCGACAGAATTTAAGCAACAGCTTAAAGGTTTTTCTTCCGTAGAAGTTGGAAGTCAGGCGTTTTTAAATCCGCAGCAGCGTATAGAATTCCATACCAAGCCGCAGCCTTCCTTTAATAAGAATTTTGATCTACTCATAGAAAACCTTCGGCAAAATCATTCCGCAGGATATACCAATATTATTTTTTGCGTAAGTGCGCAACAAGCCAAACGCTTTCACGATATTTTTGAAGACCAAGAAGAGCAAGTACATTATAAAACGATTGTATTTTCTATGTTTCAAGGGTTTATAGAAGAAAATACAAAAACCGTTTGCTATACAGACCATCAAATTTTTGAGCGTTACCATAAATTTCATCTTAAAAATGGCTATGCTAAAAAACAAGCCATCACTATAAAAGAATTAACCAATCTAGAAGTGGGCGATTATGTAACGCATATTGACCACGGAATTGGAAAGTTTGGCGGACTTCAAAAAATTGATGTCGAAGGAAAACAACAAGAAGCCATTAAGTTGATGTATGGCGAGCGCGATATTTTATATGTGAGCATTCACTCGCTTCATAAAATTTCTAAGTTTAACGGAAAAGATGGCAAAGCGCCTAAAATTTATAAGCTTGGGAGCAAAGCTTGGAAAACGTTAAAAAATAAAACCAAAGCTCGCGTAAAACATATTGCCTATAATTTAATTGAGTTGTATGCCAAAAGACGACTAGAAAAAGGATTTGCTTTTGGTCCCGACACCTATTTGCAACACGAGTTGGAAGCTTCATTTATCTATGAAGATACGCCAGACCAAAGCACGGCTACCCAAGCGGTAAAAGAAGATATGGAAAGCGAGCGCCCTATGGACCGTTTGGTATGTGGCGATGTAGGTTTTGGAAAGACAGAGGTGGCAATTCGAGCAGCATTTAAAGCGGTAGACAGCGGCAAGCAGGTAGCGGTTTTGGTACCTACTACCATTTTAGCATTTCAGCACCATCAAACTTTTACAGAGCGTCTAAAAGATTTGCCCGTAACGGTAGATTATCTCAATAGATTTAGAACGGCTAAAGAGCGTAAACAAGTGCTCGAGGAGCTAGAAAATGGTAAGATAGATATTGTTATTGGGACGCATCAATTGGTAAACAAAAACGTTAAGTTTAAAGATTTAGGCCTGCTTATTGTTGATGAGGAGCAAAAATTTGGCGTGGCCGTAAAGGATAAGCTAAAGACTATTAAAGAGAATGTAGATACCTTAACGCTAACCGCAACGCCCATACCGCGTACGTTGCAGTTTAGTTTAATGGCAGCTAGAGATTTAAGCACCATTAATACAGCGCCTCCCAATCGTTACCCCATAGAAAGTCATGTGATTCGCTTTTCTGAAGAAACCATTAGAGATGCGGTTTCGTATGAGATTCAGCGTGGCGGACAAGTATTTTTTATTCATAACCGTATCGAAAACATCAAAGAGGTAGCTGGCATGTTGCAGCGTTTGGTTCCTGATGCTAAAATTGGCGTGGGTCACGGGCAAATGGAAGGGAAAAAGCTAGAAAAACTGATGCTGAATTTTATGAACAATGAATTTGATGTCTTGGTTTCTACCACTATTGTAGAAAGCGGATTGGATGTAAGCAACGCCAACACCATTTTTATTAATAATGCTAATAATTTTGGATTGTCTGATTTGCACCAGATGCGAGGCCGTGTAGGCCGAAGCAATAAAAAGGCTTTCTGCTATTTTATAACTCCGCCTTATTCGGTGATGACCGATGATGCCAGAAAACGTATTGGAGCTTTAGAGCAATTTTCTGAACTGGGAAGTGGTTTTAATATTGCCATGAAAGATTTAGAAATTCGCGGAGCCGGAGATTTACTAGGTGGCGAGCAAAGTGGTTTTATTAATGAAATAGGCTTTGATACCTATCAAAAAATATTAAGTGAAGCTATTGATGAATTAAAAGAAAATGAGTTTAAAGATTTGTATGCAGATCAAGAGAAGCCAGAAAATAAAGTCTTTGTAAAAGAAACCCAAATTGACACCGATTTTGAAATTCTCTTCCCCGATGATTATGTAAACAACATTACCGAACGTTTAAATTTATATACTAAACTGAACCAATTAACTACGGAAGAAGAACTGCAAGAATTTGAAGTGGAACTAAAAGACCGTTTTGGAGAATTGCCTACCCAAGTGGTAGATTTATTAAATAGCGTACGTATAAAATGGATTGCTTCGCAGATTGGGATTGAAAAAATCATTTTAAAAAAAGGTAAAATGGTGGGATATTTTATTGCAGATCAGCAATCGGCTTTTTATCAAACCACCACATTTACTAGAGTTTTGCAATTTGTTCAAAGTCATCCGCAGCAATGCATCATGAAAGAGAAAGAAACCCGCAAAGGCTTACGACTTTTACTCACGTTTGATAAGGTGACCACGGTAGAAAGAGCTTTAGAAGTTTTACAGCCGCTACAACCAAAGAAGTTGTAGCAGAAAAGGTTTAATTTTTCTTTACGGAAGTGTTTAAAGGTTGAATAGAAAGATTTATTGAAAATTGGTTGCGTCGTATTAAGATACAAGATCCGCCCGTACCTAAGCGTTACGTTCGGGCGTATCGCTTTGCTATAAGACGTAAAAGATTAGACTTGTTTCATAATAGTTTAATGATCAAGCTAACTAAAAATAGGTATTCGCTTTATAATTTACAATGCGCAGCATCATAGCAAGGGCCTTAAAATATTTGGAGACGACATTTTGCTTGTAATACCAAAAATCAATTATATGTTATTGGGACATTAATAATTAAAAAACGCTTTAGATTAAAAGCGTTTTTTTTACTTGAATTCGACCTAAGAAAATCGTGTCAGTTCGAGTGAAATTTTGAAAAAATTTTGTATCGAGAATAACGGTTTTCGTTCAAATACTTGTTCTCGATATAATTTTTCTAAGAAAAATCACCCGCCTGTACTTTTCGGGCGGGCTCGAACTGACACGATTTGAACTTTATTAGAATTAGATCGAACTCAGGTTTTTATAATCTCGAATAATTAAACCGATATTATTCCATAATAAATTGTCGGTTAATTATTCCTCGATCTGTCTCCATTTTTAAAATATACATCCCAATACTAAGCTGTTTCAGGTTTAGCGTTTTTAAGTTTTGTTTAAAGCTGAGCAACTCCCTTCCTTGAAGGTTATAAACGGTCACGCTTTTCAACTGAATATTCTTGCTGGTTTCAATATGTAAGAAATCTTTGGTTGGATTGGGGTAAATGCTGATTAAATTTTCTAACCTCTTATTTTCAATCCCAAGACCATCTACAATTTCCGTGGAAACCGTATTGGTGATAATCGGAGCATTAAAATCAAAGTAAATAGCCGCATTCCCAGTAATTACGTCTCCAATGGCGACGTTCGCTTTTGGTTTAATTTTGTAGGCAATAAATCCGTGGCTAGCTGGTTCATTTTCATCTTCAAAAGGCAGGTTGATATCGTCAAAAATAAACTCTACGTGATTGCCATCGGTTATTTCTACTCGGTAATCATCGCTGGCGCTAATGGGTTGTATAGTATTCCAGTCTAATTTTGGATGTAAAGTATCTAAAATACGAACGTTGATTGCACTGGCCGTTCCTGTATTCTGAAATCGAATAAGATAATCTAAATATTGATTGGCGTTGTCTATATGCACTTCCTCCCCTTGTAAAACTTGTTTATCATTAGGATCAAAAGAATTGACTATTCCTTGTTCGTAATCAAACGTATTGTCTTCTGGGGTATAATCATTGGTATTTGGAGTAATCGATGCCGAAAATACCAAAACATCCTCTCCTGTTACGGTTGGGGGTTGAAAGGTTTGCATCCCGAAAGGAGGTAAATCATTTAACTCAAAAGTTAAACTATTTGTCGTTTCAGTTGTGGGACTTTCACTGGCTGATATAAAGCTTTGTTTGGTGTCGTCAAAATTTAAGGTGATGCTTCCCGTAGCAAGAGTTTGCGTTCCCTTATTTTCTACTACTAATTGATAATCTGCTTCAAAACCGGGGCGAGCTTCAGAGATTGGGAATAGTGTAATGTTCAAATCCTCGATGGTTTGGTTGGCGGTAATGCAGAAATCGAGTTGTTCTTGTGCACCAGCACCGGTAAAATTTAAAGTGGTTGTTTCAGGATTTACCGCATAATATTCTGGTACGTTATTTAAGGTAAGCGTATAATCACCTTCCAGTAATTCTAAATTGTAAGTTCCGTCTGCAAAACTAAAAGTACCAAAGTCATAAGAACCATTATTGGCCTTTATAAAAAAGTTTTCTGCGGGCATATCGTTAATATCACATCCATCATTATTTTCATAGTAATGAATATTTCCTATCACGTAATTGAAAGCACAATCTTCAGCTATGCTATCGCCAGTAATGGACCACCCAAGATTATTTATCAATTCATTTCTAACACCAACATTACAATATTCTAGATTGTCTGCGACTAGGATTTTATTTTCCAAATCTAATTCTTCAAATCGAGCTAAAAGTGCATCATAGTTAAAAGGATCTAAACCGCTGTTTTCTATAAAGCCTATGTCACCTTCAAGGGAATCATCATAAGTAAAATCAACATCAAAAGCAAAATTCCAATTAGACAAATCTTGATTAAAATTTATGCCGTTTTGAAACATTCCACCCATAGTCTCAACATTAGAAACATCCCAGTTATCAAGTGGTTGATCGAACAGACTGGCATTTACAAACATAGCGGACATATTTGTAACATTAGAAACGTCCCAATTGTTTAAAGGTTCGTTAAATTTATAAGCCCTAAAAAACATTTTTTTCATATGTTGTAACATTGCTAACATTCCAATCATTTAAAGATTGGTTAAAATCTTGAGCGTTATTAAACATATAAAGCATATTGGTAACATTTGAAACATCCCAACTGTTTAAAGGCTGATTAAATGATGTTGCTCCCTTAAACATATAGTGCATATCAGTTACATTAGAGACATTCCATTCATTTAAAGATTGGTTAAATTTCCTAGCACTATAAAATAAATTATTCATGACAGTTACATTAGAAACATTCCATTCATTTAAAGGTTGATTAAAATTCCTAGCGTTATGAAACATATAGCCTATTTTGGTTACATTGGATACATCCCAACTATTTAAAGGTTGATTAAATAACTTTGCACCCTGAAACATAAAAATCATATAAGTGACATTTGAAATTCCAATTGTTTAATGATCGATTGAAACGGGCACAATTATCAAACATAGCATTCATATTAGTTACATTGGAAACATCCCAATTGTTTAATGGCTGATTGAAATATGCTATAGTACTTGAATTTAAATCTTCTACTCCAAACATTTTTGACATATTTGTAACGTTGGAAACATCCCAATCATTAATATTATTATTTAAATGAATGCATTTGTTAAACATATTACTCATATCAGTCACTTGGCTTAAATCTGGATTGTCGGTAGCATTAATTCTTAAATATAAACAACCTTTAAATGCATTTTCCATAGATTGCCACTCTATATCACCCCATTGCTCAATACTTTTTAATTGAGGCTCAAATTCACCTTGGGAGCTTTCATATAAGTTTTCAAATCTAATTCTAGGGAAATCTCCAGAAATACTTACATTATAAGTTCCCTCTTGAGCATATGTATGTGATATGTCACCAGTTACATTAGTATTTACTGTTCCATCTCCAAAATTAATTGTGTAATTATAACCTTCTCCCCAGGTTGGGATAACTATCTCCATCACTACTATCAACTTGCCATCTAGTTACAAATGCACCTGAAGGTAAGGGTGTATTACAATTTACTAGGTGGTCATCATCATATATATACCAGCCTAAATCTTCAGTAAGAATATCTCGAACAATTACATCGCAATATGTTAAATTATGAGCACCTAATTGTTTGTTTTCTAATCCTAAACTCTGGAATCGTTCTAATAATAAATCATAATTTTCAGTGCTCATTGAGCTAGCACTTAAAAAGTTGTCTAAATTAACTTCATTATTAAAATTCCAACTTGATATATCCTGATTGAAAGAGTTTATAGTACCCTCATTAAGTCCCCCAGCAAACATTCCACTCATATTAATAACATTAGAAACATCCCAGTAGTTTAAGAGTTGAATAAACTACCTCGGGGCAAGCCCACGAGGTATTAAAATAATTTGAGCTGTCCAGAATAGATTTTCTTATAATCTTC
>NZ_JAVRBG010000005.1:0-221087 GCF_031845265.1 Mesonia ostreae
GAAATAATCCCTTCTTTCCTTCTGAAAAATAATTATATTATTTCCGCTAAAAGTTGCGTTTATAGGTTGAATTCAAGTTTTAAATAGATAAAACCAATTTAATTTTGTAATGTCTTATAGAAAACGAAGTTGCCTTTTCGCTCTATGGCGCTGCGTTTGGTTTGCATAGCCACTCGTGCTGAGCCAAGTGGAAGTATAGCTATGGAAAATATGAGCAACCCATCCTACCGGCACGGGCGTGGGAAATAATCCCGAAGCTTCGGGAGGAAAATGAACGAGTTTAAATGCCATATGACATTGTTAATTTGTTTTAAACCCCTTCCCAAAAGCATAAGCTATTTAGAAAGGGGAAAAACTAACCAACCAAAACTAACATTTATCTTCTGCGGGTAGCAGAAGCATGTCTGTTTAATGTACGTGTTTTATGCGTATTTGGTTTTGTTCTACCGCGGTCATTTCGAGTAGAAACGCTTTGTTTTTGTGCAGTTGGAGCTTGTATTGCTCTTGATTGTTGCTTGTTTCTACTCGTAGAAACTGAATTTCTTTGTGAAGAAGTAGTGCTTCTATTGACACTTCTTTCGCTATTGCGGATTACTTCTCTATTTCCATTACGCGCATTCGCAGAATTTCTACGGGTACTATTTTGAGTCGACCTTCTCGTGGTTTGTGCATTAGAGTTTCTATTGTTTGCAGCATAGTTAGCATCTTTTCTAGTGCTATTACGTGCTAAACTTCTTCTTTTAGTACTGGTTTCTCCTCTTCTATAATGCGCAACATCTTGATTTGGGCTATAAAAATCCCTATGGGTTCGACGTACATAATGATTTCTATAGTACTCATAATTTACTCTATGCGGATGGTAATAAGCTCTGTAAGGCCTGGCATAGACGATGCAATGATTTGCTAACGGTATGGTGTAATACCTGTGCCAAGGTCTATATACATATGCTCTATTATATGGATTAATATATCCTCTAAAATGAGAGAAATGACCATAACTATCATAATAAACGTGCAAACCACCTACATTAACTAATCTTCCAGAATTATTATAATTAACATTTACATTTCCGGCTTGTATGATTCTTCCATAATAATCATAATAAATAGGAACATTTTCTATCTGAACAATCGCTCCATAATCATCATATTGAATATACGGATCATAATCGTAACCGCTGTTAAAGCTGATGTTAACATTAGAAGAATGAATATTGACGTTCGTCGTTGCTGGCTGATAATGAAAATCGAATTGCCCATCGGGATAAATGGCAAATTCTATATGATTCTCAGTAAAAATAATAGATTTACCATAATCATAATGTACAGCGCTATTCACTTTATTTTCTTTTGCGAAAACACTTGCAGTTACACATAGCAACAGCATTAGATTTAAAAACTTTTTCATGAGTATGGATTTAATAGTTATTCGCACTATAAAAACCAATTAATGTGCCAAACTCACTAACGTCTGTATATCAGATTTATAACTCCATAAAAAAGGGCTCTTTTTCAAGAACCCTTTAAACTAACTAACCAAAATTATGTTATTATGAAATACATAATCAGTTATAAATATTCAATAACTATACCATTAAAGCTTTTCAGCTAGATAAGAAGCCGTAAAAGATTTTTTATCCTTAGCGACTTCTTCAGGCGTTCCTTTAGCGATTAAATATCCGCCGTTTTTTCCTCCTTCTAATCCAAGATCAATAACATAATCGGCGCATTTTACGAGATCCATATTATGTTCTATCACCACAACCGAATGTCCTTTCTCTATCAAGGCCTGAAAAGATTTAAGTAATTTTTTAATATCATGAAAATGCAATCCTGTTGTAGGCTCGTCAAAAATAAATAAAGCCTTATCCTTTGTGGTAGCTTTGCCTAAAAACGATGCCAATTTAATACGCTGTGCTTCGCCTCCTGAAAGGGTAGAAGAGCTTTGTCCTAAAGTTACATAGCCTAAACCAACATCTTGTAGCGGTTGTAATTTTTTTACAATTTTGGCTTGTTTTTCTTCCGTAAAGAAAGCAATAGCATCATCAATAGTCATGGTTAAAATATCGTCAATATTTTTTCCTTCAAACTTTATTTCTAAAACTTCTTTCTTAAAGCGCTTTCCATTGCAGGTTTCACAAACCAGATGCACATCGGCCATAAATTGCATTTCAATAGTTACTTCGCCTTCGCCTTTGCAGGTTTCACAACGGCCACCATCTACATTAAAACTAAAATGTTTCGTTTTAAAATTTCTTACTTGTGCTAATTTTTGTGCCGCAAAAAGCGACCTAATCACATCGTAAGCCTTAATATAAGTCACAGGATTGGAGCGAGAAGACCTTCCTATAGGATTTTGATCTATAAACTCCACGTGTTTTACATTTCCATATTTCCCTTTAATGGTCGTCATTTCGCCCACCTTAGCACCGTAACCACCCGTTTCCTTTAAAATAGAAGGGTAAAGAAGTTTTCTTACCAAGGTACTTTTTCCACTTCCAGAAACTCCCGTAACTGCTGTAAAAACACCTAGTGGAAACCTAACATCTATATTTTTTAAGTTATTTTCTCTAGCACCAATGAGGTCTATATAATATTTATAATCTCTACGCTTTCGCGGAATTTCAATCTTATATTCTCCATTTAAGTATTTGGCAGTAAGCGAATCTGCTTTTAAAATTTCTTTATAATTTCCTACAGCTGAAACTTCTCCGCCCAAAGTACCAGCTTCAGGCCCAATATCTATAATTTCATCGGCGGCTTTCATCATGTCTTCATCGTGTTCTACCACAATGACCGTATTCCCCAAATCTCTTAAGTCTCTTAACACCTGAATTAGTTTCTCTGTATCTTTGGGATGTAAACCAATAGAAGGTTCATCTAGAATATACATAGAACCCACCAAACTAGAACCTAAAGAAGTTGCTAGATTTATACGTTGAGATTCCCCGCCAGAGAGACTGTTAGATTTTCTATTGAGCGTTAAATAATCTAAACCCACATTAGATAAAAACTGCAACCGACTATTAATTTCTTTTAAAAGTCTTTTCGCAATGGCTTCATCCTGAGTATCTAATTTTAAGTTTTTAAAGAAGTCTCTTAATTCTTGCAGAGGTAACTCTACTAGAGAAGTAATGGAATGATCATCAATTTTTACATATTCTGCTTCTTTTCGCAGTCGCTTACCTTTACAGGCTGTACATTTTGTTTTTCCGCGGTAACGAGAAAGCATCACTCTATTTTGTATTTTATAAGCTTTGGCTTCCATTTTTTCAAAAAAGGCAGTTAATCCTTTAAAATAGGAGTTTCCATCCCATAAAAGTTGCTTTTGATCTTCGGTTAACTCAAAGTACGGCTTGTGAATAGGGAAATCGAACTTATGAGAGTTATTCACCAATTGATCGCGATGAGAACTCATACTTTCTCCGCGCCATGGAAAAATAGCATTTTCGTAAACAGAAAGCGAAGTGTTAGGAAAAATTAAATCTTCGTCCAATCCAATTACATCTCCATAACCTTCACATTTAGGACAAGATCCATAAGGATTATTAAAACTAAATAAATGTACATTGGGCTCTAAGAATTTTATTCCGTCAAGCTCAAATTTATTACTGAAATGCTTCTGGTTTTCCTGAGTTAAGTTTTCTACAAAAAGCTCTCCTTTTCCTTCATAAAATGCGGTTTGGACGGCATCGGCTAAACGATTAAAGAAATCTTCATCGTCTTTTATTACAATACGATCTACCACCAAAAAAGTTTCTCCTTTAATATCTTTAGGCGCTTCTTCAATACGTAAAACTTGATCTTTCCATTTAATTCGGCTAAAACCTTGTTGTTGTAAAACCTTGAGTTTCTCTAATAAAGTTCTTCCTTCTTCTATATGAATAGGAGCGAGGAGGAGCAATTTCTCTTTTACAGCTAGGGATTTGAAATGAGAAACCACATCGGTTACCGTATCCTTTTTGACTTGATTTCCAGAAACGGGAGAAAATGTCTTTCCTATTCTGGCATATAATAATTTGAGGTAATCGTAAATCTCTGTAGACGTACCCACAGTAGAACGCGGATTGGTAGAATTCACTTTTTGCTCTATCGCAATCGCAGGCGCAATTCCCTTTATATAATCTACTTTAGGTTTGTCCAATCTTCCTAAAAATTGTCTCGCATAAGATGAAAGACTTTCTACATAGCGGCGTTGTCCTTCCGCGTAAAGCGTATCAAAAGCTAAACTGGATTTCCCCGAACCCGATAAACCAGTAATTACCACCAGTTTATTGCGAGGAATCACCACATCTATGTTTTTAAGATTGTGGAGTTTGGCTCCTTTTATAATAATATTTTGTTTGGGATTTATTTTTGAAAGGTCTCTTGTCATCACTGTTTATAATGCTTTGTCGCAAAGGTAATTAATAAACGCACGTTATAAAAGGATTGATTTGGCAGAAAATATGTTAAAATAATTAACTATTGTGTGGTTGTCTCAATTATATTTATATATTTACCCCCGAACAAAAAGATTTATACTGCCTATTGCATACTGTTACTCAAAAAATCCTAAATTTTTAATTTAGACATACCTATATCATTATT
The DNA here is from genome assembly GCF_031845265.1 of Mesonia ostreae. Taxonomy (NCBI): domain Bacteria; kingdom Pseudomonadati; phylum Bacteroidota; class Flavobacteriia; order Flavobacteriales; family Flavobacteriaceae; genus Mesonia; species Mesonia ostreae. The sequence goes on from NZ_JAVRBG010000005.1 coordinate 4,591, forward strand.
TGTGTGTTTAACTAAGTAACTTGTATGAAAAAAATCAAAACCCCTACAGACGCATATCTGGTTAGTTGCTATATGAAAGGCGACGAATTAGCTTTATCTAAATTAGTGAATCGCCACCAGCAGCGGCTATATAATTTTATCTATTCCAAAGTATTTGACCGTGATGTAACTGAAGATATCTTTCAGGATACTTTTATTAAGGTGATTAGAACCTTGAAAAAAGGGAAATACAATGAAGAAGGTAAGTTCTTACCTTGGGTGATGCGAATTGCTCATAATCTTGTGATTGATTACTTCAGAAAGAATAACCGCATGCCTAAATTTGACTGCAGCGGTGATTTTAATATTTTCGACGTTTTGAAAGATGATAGTTTAGATGCAGAACGTGTGATGGTGAAAGATCAAATAGAAAAAGACGTAAGAAATTTAATTGAGGAACTTCCAGAAGATCAAAAAGAAGTGCTTAAGATGCGAATCTATAAAGACATGAGCTTCAAGGAAATTGCAGAACGAACCGATGTGAGTATTAATACTGCTCTTGGAAGAATGCGTTATGCATTAATTAATTTAAGAAAGGTGATAGAAAAGCATAATATTGTTTTGATCAATTAATGCAATAAGTCCAATTTATTTCCGTTATTTTAAAGGACTAACTAAAATGACGGCTAAATGGCAAAACTATACGTAAATAAACCTTCTAAAAAAGAAGAATTGGGAAACCTACAACCTCGCAAAGAAACGATTGCTTTTTTGCTGAATTATTCTAAAACTTTAAGCATTATTAATTACAAAAATATGAAGTTTGAAACACTTCTTAACTAAATACTTTAGAACCCGTTGTAACTAACGGGTTCTTTTTTTTGTTTTAGCATACTCTTCAAGTACACTTTTTCTACCAATTGTTTTGGTGATGATATCTTTCTCTAAATCCCAGCCTCTAGCCGGAGAATATTGCCTTCCATACCAAATGATTTGTAAGTGTAATTCGTTCCAAATATTTTTAGGGAACAAGCGTTTTGCATCTTTTTCTGTTTGTTTTACGTTTTTTCCATTGGTTAGATTCCAACGATACATCAATCTATGAATATGCGTATCTACAGGAAATGCTGGTATTCCAAAAGCCTGAGAGACCACAACACTTGCCGTTTTATGTCCTACAGACGGGAAGGTTTCCAAGATTTCGATATCTTCTGGTACGATGCCGTGATGGTCTTCTATCAACATTTTAGACAAACCATAAATTCCTTTTGCCTTCATAGGCGATAAACCTACGGGCTTGATGATTTCTCTTATTTCCTCTACTGATAGTCGAACCATATCATAAGGATTATCTGCTCTTGCGAAAAGAATGGGCGTAATTTGATTTACTTTTTTATCTGTACTTTGCGCGGAAAGTAAAACAGCAATTAATAAAGTGTAAGGATCTTGATGGTCTAAAGGTACGGGAATCGTAGGATAGAGTTCCTTTAACGTATTTATAACGAAGCTTACTTTTTCTTGCTTGTTCATTTTGTGTATTTTTAAACAAAAATAACAATTATGACCACATTACAAGAAGGAGATCAAGCTCCAAATTTTTCGGCAAAAGATCAAGATGGAAACATGCATCAACTCAGCGACTATAAAGGTAAGAAACTAGTCGTTTTTTTCTATCCAAAAGCGAGTACTCCAGGCTGCACTACAGAAGCTTGTAACCTTAGAGATAATTGGGAGACATTTCAAAAAGAGGGTTATGAAATTTTGGGCGTTAGTGCAGATACTCCCAAAAGACAGCAAAACTTTAAAAACAAACACGAATTGCCCTATCCTTTATTAGCCGATGAAGAAAAGGAAGTTATCAACGCATTTGGCGTTTGGGGACCTAAAAAATTTATGGGGAAAGAATATGAAGGCATTCATAGAACCACTTTTGTGATCGATGAAAACGGAAAAATAGCAAATGTCATTTCTAAAGTAAAAACCAAAGCCCACGCAGAGCAAATTTTATAGTTACTCGATAATTGAGATTTAAATGCTCCGAGGTTTATCTCGAAATTAAGAGAGGCTTGTCTCGAAATTAAAATATGATTTCAATAATGCTTCGTGGGCTTGCTACCGAGGTGGTTTACTCACTATAAAACTGAAAGCTTTTTTCAATTAATTCATTAGAGACTTGGCAATCTATAATAGGTTCTCCTATGGCTGATAACAGAACAAAATTGATTTTACCATGACTGTTCTTTTTATCATATTTCATGAGTTCTATAATAGGAGCCAGGTCTTTTTTATGAAACTCAACCTTTGAAAAGGTTTTTAAAACAGTCTCTTTTATTTCTTTAGTTGGCAAGTCTCCTAAGCCTTTAAGCTGGTTAGAAAGGTATGCAGCGAGAATCATTCCTACAGCAACAGCTTCCCCGTGTAAAAGCGGTTTTTCTTTATGTTCTAAGAAATAACTTTCTATGGCATGTCCTAGCGTATGACCAAAGTTTAAGGTTTTTCTAATTCCGTCTTCGTTTAGGTCTTGGGTAACAATTTTGTTTTTAATGTGAATGGATTCATAAATTAACGCATCCAAATCTTCTAGCGTAAGTTGCGACAAATCACTCATTTTTTTCCAATAGGCGAGGTCATAAATAAGTCCGTGTTTAAGCATTTCTGCTAATCCGCTTCTCATTTCACTAGCACTTAAGGTATTTAAAAAGCTGGTATCTATAAGAACCATTTCGGCATTACTAATCACACCAACTTGATTCTTTAACTTCCCTAGATCTACTCCAGTTTTTCCGCCAATAGCTGCATCCACCATTCCTAATAAGCTAGTTGGTATATTAATATAAGCAATTCCTCTTTTAAAGGTAGAGGCAACAAATCCGCCAAGGTCAGTTACTACACCCCCTCCTAAATTGATACATAAAGACTTTCTATCGGCATCCAATTCAGATAAAGTTTCCCATATTCCATTGCAAGTAGTTATATTTTTCTCTTGTTCTCCAGGATCAATTTCAATAATCTCTATGCTGATATCTGTAACTAATAGTTGTAAAAACTGTGGTAAACAAAGCTCGTTGGTATGCGAATCTACCAATATAAAAATTTTGGAAGGCTGAGACTCTTGCAGATACGTATTTAAAGATTGGTATGCTGTTTCGCCAAAGTGTATACAATTGTTAACAGAAGCTATCGATTTCATTAAAGTTGGTGTTAAATGAGTGCCGAAATTAAATAGAAAAAAGAAAATAGTGTTACTTCGCAGCTTATATTTGTAAAAAAAAATAGCGTTAATGGTTACTAAGATTTTTAATAATACGAAGAGAGCTTTTGCTTTAAAAGATGATAGTGAGTTAAAAAAATCTTTATTTATCTTCGGAATGATGAATAAAGGATTTTTGGTTGCGATAGGAACTAGACTTACCAATCTTGCTCTTAAATTGCATTTGCCTGTAGAAGGACTTATCAAGAAAACTATTTTTAAAATGTTTTGTGGAGGAACATCTAAAGTAGATTGCTTGCCTATTATAGAAAAGATGCACGAAATGCACGTGCATAGTGTGCTAGATTTTTCTTCGGAAGGAAAAGAGGAAGAAGCGCAATTTGATAAAGCCTTAGAGGTAAAATCTGATTTGGTGGAGTTTGCAGATGAGCAAAAAGCAATTCCGTTTACGGTATTTAAACCCACAGGAATAGGAAGTTTTGCTATTTGGGAAAAGGTTTCTAGTAAGAAGGAACTAAATAAGAAAGAACAAGAGGAGTGGGAACGAGTTCGAAATCGTGTAGATGAAATTTGCAAATTAGCACATCAAATGAACGTGAGAATTTTGGCCGATGCCGAAGAATCTTGGATGCAAGATGCCTCTGATGATTTGTTGGAAGAAATGATGACCAAGTACAATAAAGAAAAAGTAATTGTCTACAATACATTACAATGTTACCGCTGGGACCGACTTCAATACGCAAAAGATCTTCATAAACGCTCTAAAAACGATGGTTTTAAAATAGGACTTAAAATTGTACGCGGGGCATACATGGAAAAAGAAAACGCCAGAGCAAAAAAGATGGGGTATCCTACTCCCATTTGTGAAGATAAAGAAGCTACTGATGTTAATTTTAACACGGTTATTTATTATGCAATGCAAAATTTAGAGGATATTTCACTTTATATAGGAACTCATAATGAAGTAAGTACCTACTTAACGATGCAATTAATGGATGAAAAAGGTATTAGTAAAGATGATGAAAGAATTTGGTTTAGTCAGCTTTTTGGAATGAGTGATCATATTTCTTTTAACTTAGGCCTTAACGGATATAATGCAGCAAAATTGGTTCCTTTTGGTCCCATTAGAGATGTAATCCCTTATTTGATTAGAAGAGCACAAGAAAATTCTTCTGTACAAGGACAAACAGGTAGAGAATATGCTTTATTATTAGAAGAAAAGCATCGTAGAGAAGGACAATTTACTAAAACCATAGCCTAATTTTTTTATTTTGAAAAGAAATTATTCATACTAATGAAAGAAAAACTACTAGTTCTCAAAAAAACTTATCAAAGTTGGATGAATAATGAGCCATTTGAGCACAGTGCTGTAGTGGCTTACTATACCCTCTTTTCATTGCCTTCTTTATTATTAATTATCACTTGGATTGCAGGATATTTTTTTAAACGCTCCAATGTTGAGGAAAAATTAATTGCTCAAATAAGTGACATTACGGGACCCGAAACGGCAAATTCCATTCAATCTATGATAGGAAGTGCTGCTATAGAAGAAGGAAGTTTTATAACCTTAATTATTAGCATAGGTGTTTTAGTTTTTGGTGCTACAGGAGCATTTTTTCAGCTTAAAAAAGCGATGAATAATATTTGGAGCGTTCGTCCTAAAAATGATAACATAATGGGAATTATTCTAGACAGAGCTATTAGTTTAGGAATGATTTTCGTGATTGGTTTTTTAATGCTCATTTCTTTAGTGATTTCCACATTAGTTTCTTATTTGAGCGATTACATCAGCGTTTATGCGCCCAAAATTACCTCTTATGGGGTAGGAGTACTTAATTTTATATTGAGCTATATATTTATAGGATTTTTATTTGCTAGTATAATTAGATTATTACCCGATATAAAAATTAAATGGAAAACTACTTTCATTGGGGCTTCTTTAACCACACTTTTGTTTTTAATTGGTAAGTATTTATTAGGATTTTATTTTAGTGAAAGTGATCCTGCCTCGGCTTATGGTGGAGCGTCATCTGTCGTTTTAATTTTATTATGGGTTTATTATTCTTGTCTTATTTTGTTTTTTGGAGCAGAATTTACCGTACAATATGCCTTGTATAAGAATGAAGATATTGTACCTAGTAATCTAGCAGAACCTGCCTATTATCAGGAGCTAGAAGAATTAGAAGAAAAGCGTCGAGAAATTGAACGTAATAAAAAAGACTTAGATAAACTTTCAGAACCTAGAGATTAATTTATCGTTATGATTTTTTAACGGATTGTGCATTAAAGTTTAAGCTTACTTTAGGAAAAAATAAGCATCTTCTTTTTAACTTAGTATAAAATAAAACACGAATTTAAAAAAGAATATTATGAAAAAGAAAGTAGCTATTTTAGCCACCAATGGATTTGAAGAAAGTGAATTAAATTCTCCTTTAGAAGCATTAAAGAATGAAGGTTTTGATGTAGATATAGTAAGTTTAAAAAGCGGAAGTATAAAAAGTTGGACAGATGGCGATTGGGGAAAAGATTTTAAGGTAGATAAAACCTTAAGTGAAGTTTCTTCTAAAAATTACAATGCTTTGGTATTGCCAGGCGGAGTGATTAATCCAGATAAATTAAGAATTGACGAAGATGCAATAACATTTATACAAGACTTCTTTAAAGAAGGTAAACCAGTTGCAGCTATATGCCACGGTGGTTGGCCACTTATTAACGCAGAAGTAGTTAAAGGCAGAACGATGACTTCTTTCAAATCTATTAGGAAAGATTTAGAAAATGCGGGAGCCAATTGGGTAGATAAAGAAGTAGTTGTAGATCAAGCTTTGGTAACGAGTAGAAATCCTGGCGATTTAAAAGCTTTTAATGCTAAAGTGATTGAAGAAATTCACGAAGGAAAACACGAACTACAACACGCGTAAAATGTAGAAATAGTTTAGATGTTTTCATCTATACAGAGAAGGTTTGACTTAATTGTCAGACCTTTTTTTGATTTAATTAGTAAATTTATTTATTCTCGAATCTCTTTTTTAGATTAAAGGTGATTTTTGTCATTAAATATTCTTTTATGAGTTCAATCATAAAATTATGACTTAATAAAAAATACTTTTGTTGCTGATTCTTTATAGACAAAATGAATCGAGCAAATGCTCTATTTTAAACTAAAAACGTTTAATGTCGTTATTTATGAAAAACAGTAAAATCTATTTTCTTTCCACCCTTATGTTCTTCCTTAACTTTATTGGAAACGCGCAAAACAGTCAAATGACTAAGGATTGGGAAACTAGTCCCGGTATTATTGGTACCGTTGTCCTTATAATAATTGTATTATTTGTTGCCGTGGTTATTTTTCTGGCCAAATTAAATGCGTATCTCGATAGGTTAAAACAAAGGAAGCTAGACCAGGAGCGTATGGCTTTTAGCGATGAGTTGGTTTCTTTAGATAATGAAGAAATTGATACTATTCTTGAAAACCGAAAGAAAGCATTAAAGTACAAGCTGAAAGGAGATGAACTGGGAAGCACAAATAGAGCAGTAGATAAAAAAGGATTGGTAAAACGTGTTCGAAAAGATCCTAACAACTCATTTTTTGATGAAAAGAAGAAAACACCACTTAGCATTGAAACTCCAAAAAAATTAAAAAAGATAGTGACCTATTATTTGGCAGCTGCTACATTTTGGTTAGTATTTGGAACTTTGGTTGGAGAATATCTAGGGCTTAAATTTATATGGCCAGAGTTAGACAAAATTTCTTGGCTTTCTTTTGGTAGACTTAGACCTGTACATACCAATACCGTTTTCTGGGGCTGGGCTTCTTTGGCTATGATTGGATTAGGTTATTTTGTAATTGCCAGAACCTCTAATACTAAGATTTATAGTTATGCCAAAGCAAAAATCGCTTGGATTCTTATCAACTCAACGGTATTATTAGGTAATCTAGCACTTATGGCTGGTATCAATAATGGAGGAGGAGAGTATAGAGAGTACATTTGGCCCATTATGCTTTTATTTGCCATTGGTTTAATTCTTACCTTATATAATTTTTATAAAACGGTAGCGACTAGAAAAATAAGTGAGATTTATATTTCTAATTGGTTTATTATAGCCTCTCTAGTTTGGACGATTGTACTTGCTATTATTGGCTATTTGCCTTTTTATCAAAATGGGATGGGAGAAACCGTTATTCAAGGATATTATATGCACCAAGGTGTAGGAATGTGGTTTATGACATTTACCTTGGGGCTAGTGTATTACTATCTTCCAGCTACCTTAAACAAGCCCATCTACTCTTATTCCTTAGGAGTATTAGCCTTCTGGACGCAAATGTTATTTTACACAATGATAGGAACGCATCACTTTGTCTTTAGTCCATTACCTTGGTGGCTACAAACTGTCGCTATTGTATTTAGTGCGGGAATGTTTATTCCAGTAATTGCAGGAACTACAAATTTCTTAATGACTATGCGTGGTGCTTGGAATCACATTTCAAAAAGTTATGTGTTACCGTTCTTTCTAGTAGGAGTTATATTTTATTTTGTAGGATCTAGCCAAGGAAGTTTTCAAGCCTTCCGATTTACCAATTTCGTTTGGCACTTTACAGATTTTAATGTAGCCCACTCTCATATGACGATGTACGGCATTATCTGTTTTTTACTATGGGGTTGTATTTATACGATTGTTCCGAAATTAAATGGAATAGAGCCATCTCAATTATTGGTTGGAGGTCACTTTTGGTTGGCATTTATAGGTCTTTTTGCGTATATGATATCATTGATGTATGGAGGTACTTTAAGAGGGTTAAGTTGGATGGAGGGTAACGCATTTATGGAATCGGTTACCTTGATGCAACCGTACTGGGTATGGAGAGCCGTAGGTGGAACCTTAATGTTTATTTCGCATATAGTTTTTGCTTATAACTTCTATTATATGGTTAAAAAAGAACGAGAAAAGCCTATCAAAAGAAGTAAAAAATCAGAAATTATTAAAGGAGAATCGGTAACCGTTTAAAAAATAAATATGTTAGATTTTAATACAAATCATAAAGCTTTACTGCTTACCGTTTTTGGCGTGTTTGCAGTACTTAGTATAGGAGTTGCGATTATACCTGCTTTTCAAATGGAAGGGTATGAACCACTACCAGAGCAAGAAGAATTAACAGATACAGAACTTAAGGGTTTAAACGTTTACATAAGCGAAGGCTGTGTAGCCTGTCATACGCAACAAGTAAGAAATATTGAAATGGATGCGATGTGGGGAGATCGTCCTTCTATTCCAGAAGATTATGTGTATAGTAAACAACGTTTAGACATTTGGCGCCAATCGGCTTCTTTACTAGGTAGTGAGCGTACGGGGCCAGATTTGACTAATGTTGGCGTAAGACAACCAGGAGCTGCTTGGCAAATGCTTCACCTATATAATCCAAGAGCGGTTTCAGAAAAATCTATTATGCCTAGTTTCCCTTGGTTATTTGAAGAGGTAGATAGTACTAGGGTAAGAGAAGATGATGTGGTCGTTGCCGTTCCTAGTCAGTTTTTAGACAATCCCAATAAAAAAATAGTTGCAAGTGAAGAAGCCAAGCAGCTCGTTGCCTATCTTCAAACCTTAAAACAACATAAAATGCCAGAGAACTCTGCGCCAGATTTTATTCCTTTTTCTAAAATAAAAGAAGCTACAGTTGGACGTTCTGCTTCTGCTTCAAAAGGTTTAGATGGGAAAAAACTATTTAAGAATAATTGTGCTGCTTGCCACCAAGATAATGGTAAAGGTGTTCCGGGAGCATTTCCGCCTTTAGCGGGAAGTGAAACGGTAAATAATGAAGATTCAGAAAAAATGATTCGAATTATATTAGAAGGTTACAATGAAATGGAAGGTTATGGTCCTATGCAAGCTTTTGCAGATCAATTAACCGATGCAGAAATTGCAGCCATCATGAATTATGAAAGAAACAGCTGGGGTAATGAAGCCCCAGAAGTAACAGAAGAAGACGTTAGAAAAGTTAGGGATTCTAAATTATAGAACGAAATGAATAAACTTATGAGACATAAGAGTTTTTTAGTACTGCTTATCTTATTATTTACCACTCCCACATGGGCGCAATGGTATTGTGAACCTACAGCGGCAACAAATGGAGATCCTCTTGAGTCCAATGCCGTAGTGGATGCTGTAATTATTTGGGTAGCTGTAGCTATTGTTGTATTTACTTTATTCTTAAGTATTAAATTTTTAGTAAAACCAGAAGAAAAGAACCCTAACCACATTAAAAATATTATCAAAGATGAAGGACTCTCATAATATAGAAGACAATAGAATTATTAAGGTATTCTTAGATGAGGAGGTACAGCCTTTTGCTGAGTTTGCTCCGCCTGTAAAGTTTGTTTTAGACACTACAAAAATACCTGACGGGAAGCACCAACTCAAAATTATTGCCAAATCATCCAATCATATAGAGGGAATTAAACTTATTCCTTTTGAAGTTAAAAATGGTCCAGAAATTTCTGTGATAGGTTTAAAGGATAATGAGGTGATAGATACGCAAACTTCTATCACTATCAATGCCTATGGTAGTGAAACCAATGATAAGTTTATTATTAGAGGTTCAGAGAATCCAAGAGCCATTCCATCGTGGATTTGGGCTTTATTGATTGTTGTTTTTGCGTTTGGTCTATTCTACTTTGTAATGTATTTAAAGCAAGATTTATATGAGTCTTTCTTTTAACTAAAAAGGTATATTTTTTTTTGCTGAAATCTATCCAGAATTAAATAAATTTAAGGTAATTTTGAATCATTCTAAATAAGTAATTAATATTTTAAATTAAACATAGTATGAAAACTGCATCATTAACATCCAACCTAGAATACAACGAGAGTCGTCCAAATATAAAAGTTTTATTGGATACCGAACATGGAAAAGAAATAAGGATTGTCTTTAAGAAAGGACAAGTTATGAAAGAACATAAAACACCTTTTCCCATTGTAGTAGAAATTTTTGAAGGAGCTATAGACTTTGGTGTTCACGGCGAAATGCATACGTTAAACAAAGGAGAATTGCTAGCTTTAGAAGGTAATGTTCCTCACGATTTAACAGCGCAAGAAGATAGTATTGTTAGGCTTAGTTTAAACAAACAAGATACAGCGAAACGCGTGGAAGATGTAGCCAAAAAATCCTGATGAAAAATAAGAGGATAGATAGAGAGCAGAGGCATTGGATTTTGGCCAAAATGGGCAAAAAAGTATTGCGTCGAGGCGGAAAGGAACTCAGCTTAAAGATCATTGATGATTTACAAATTAGTACAGAAGATGCTATGGTAGAGTTTGCACCAGGAATTGGTTACACCGCAAATTTATTGCTTCGGAAAAACCTGAAAACCTTTACAGGAATTGAATTAAATGAGGAAGCTTTTCGTAAATTAACCCAAAAGATTGGCGGTATAAATCGCAAAATCATTCATACTAATGCAGCCAATACGGGTCTAAAAGAAGGCTATGCGAATAAACTCATTGGGAGAAGCGATGTTAACGATGCAAGCCGATCATCGAAAATCTGAAATAATTGCTGAGGCCTATCGTATTCTTAAAAAAGGAGGACTTTATGGAATTCACGAATTAAGTTTAATTCCAAGTGAAATCTCTAATGAAACCAAAGCTAGTATTCAACGCAAATTAGCCCAAAGCATGCGGGTGAATGCCAGACCTCTTATAAAAGTAGAGTGGTGTAAACTTTTGAAAAAAAAGGTTTTAAAATACGAGAAGTTTTTGAATCACCCATGCATCTTTTAAAACCAGACAGAGTGATAAAAGACGAAGGTTTTTTTAGAACTTTAAAAATAGGTTTTAATGTATTAACGCATCCTAAAGAACGTGCTCGCATCATCAAAATGAGAAATGTATTTAAAACGCACGAGTCACAAATAACTGCTTTTGGTATTATTGCTGAAAAATAATAATGAAAAAGCAAATTTCCTGAATAATATTTCAGGGAATAAGAATCTGAAAAAAAATATAAAAATTCGAGCTCAGCCTCGATAAATAACCCCTCTTTGAGGGAAAAACAAATACATATGAAACGTACAGCAACAGCCGTTTGGAACGGTTCTATAAAAGAAGGAGAAGGAAAAATCTCTACCCAGAGTAAAGCTTTAAACGAGGCGGCATATTGTTATACTTCTCGTTTTGAAAACGATAATAATACGAATCCAGATGAATTGCTGGCAGCTTCTCACGCAGGATGTTTTGCAATGGCTTTAACCTTAATTCTAGGAAAAGAAGGCTTTACGCCAGATTCTTTGGAAGTATCTGCTACAGTTACCATGAACCCAGATGCCTTAGAGCTTACAGAATCTCATTTAAAACTAAAAGCGAAAATACCACATATAGATAATGATAAGTTTATGGAGTGTGCCAACGCTGCAAAAGACAATTGTCCCGTGAGCAAAGCATTAGCTTTAAACATTAGCTTAGAAGCAGAATTAGCGTAATCAATGAAAAAACTAACTTTTGCTAAGAATAGTATACCATGCTCTTTGCCGTTTTGGCAAAGAGCATGGTAACTTTAGGATCAACTTCTAAAACCCATTAAAAATGTCTACTACTAAAAGAAAATATATATATACCATTGGACACTCAACTCATTCGTTAAAAGAGTTTCTAGCGATGTTAACCTCGGTTGGAGTAGAAGTGGTAGCAGATGTACGAAGCTTGCCTGGATCTAGAAAATTTCCGCAGTATAATCAAGATGCCTTAGCGGATTCTTTACGGAAGCATACAATTGAATATACCTATTTTGAAGATTTAGGCGGTAGAAGAAAAACAACCCCCGATTCAAAAAATAAGGTTTGGCGCAATGAATCTTTTAGAGGTTATGCCGATTATATGGAAACGGATAGCTTTAAAGCCGAATTAAAAAAGTTAGAAGAAGTTGCCAGCAGTAAAAAAGTAGCTGTTATGTGTGCAGAAGCAGTTTGGTGGCGTTGTCATCGCTCTATGATTGCCGATATTTTAAAAGCAGAATCTTGGGAAATTTTACATATTATGGGCAAAAATAAAACAACAGAACATCCCTATACCCAACCAGCGAAAGTAACGAAAGGTAAACTTACTTACGAAGAAGACTAATTTTCAGATAAAAGATTATGTATGCATATTCAAAATAAAATAGCCATCGTAACGGGCGCTAGTAGTGGATTAGGGAGAGCATTCTCAAAATCACTAATCGAAAAAGGCGCATTGGTGTACGGTCTTGCTAGAACAGAAAAAGTCTTACAAGAATTAAAACAAGACTTGAAAGAAAAATTTATTCCGGTGGTGTTGGATATTTCCGAAGAAAAAAAAGTAGAAGAATGGGTGACCACTACATTTTCTAAGGAGAATATTCCGCAGATATTGGTGAATAATGCCGGCTTAGGTTCCTTTCATAAAATCGAAGAGACTTCTTTTAAAGAATGGTCGGGAATGATCAATTCGAATTTAAACGGGATGTTTCTTATTACCGCCGCTATTGTTAAGCTTATGAAAACTACTGCGGAAGTAAAGCATATTGTAAATATAGGATCTGTTTTAGGGAAAGTTGGTCGACCAGAAAGCGTGGCCTATTGCACTACAAAATTTGGGGTGCAAGGATTTAGCGCTGCTTTACTCAAAGAATTGCGGGAAGATCATATTAAAGTAACATGTTTAAATCCGGGTTCTATTGCTACAGATTTCTTTAAAACTTCAGGAATTGAAGCGCATCAAAATATGCTTCAACCTAAATATTTAGCCCATACTTTAATGCATATTTTAGAAACTCCAGATAATATGCTAATAGACGAAATTACTGTGCGCCCTTTAAATCCGAAGAAACCAGAAGAAGAGTAAGTATTCGTCATAAAGAGCGAAACTGAGCAAAGCCAATTATTTTATCGTTGTGAAAGTTTAAAAATTCTACAAAAATCAGAAAAAAATCTAATTTTTTTCTTCAGATAAGAAACGTCCTAAACCCAAACGTCTCAACATTTTCTTCTCAAAACCCCAAAAGAATTTAAATTGGCCAAAAAGCCATCCGAAGCAAACCAATAAAACTTGGTAAATAGGAAATATAATGGCGATGCGCAGGATGTAATAGAGTAATCCGCCCCAAAAAAAAGCATCAGGAAATTGGTCACGACTTAAGTGAATAAAGCTTAATAAAGGTTTCGCTGCAAAAACGGCTGAAGAACCAGTAATTGAAAAAACGAAAAATATAATGACGAGCTGAAAGTTGGATTCAATTCCCCAACGTTCTTTCAGTTTCTTCATAGTAGATTTTTAAAGGGTTTGATTGTATTTTTCTTGAAAGTAGAGGAAGTAAGTATATAAAGAATAATTTACCTCTAAACCGTACTTTAAATTAGGATCATAATTAATCTCCCAAGGATAAAAATCTTGATTGTAATTTTTATTAGCAACTCTATCATTATAAGAAGAAGAGAACGAAGCATTTTTCTTTTCTAAGAAGTTTAAATGATACGTATTTTTAGGTTGCTGTTTGCTAAGCCAAGCATTATATCCCGGCTCACCAATAATTATTTCGTAGGCTAAATTGTTATTCGTAATTGTTAAAGTGCCCTTATTCTCATTAGAAGCTACTTCTGGATTGGATTCGCTAAGTTTTGCAGTACTACTACAGCTATACATTGCAAAAATTAGAACACATATATAGATAAAATTCTTCATAGAAATAAAAATTAATTATTGAAATTGAGAAAAGTCTACGATAAAGCTTCCTGGATACTGTTTAGAAATTTTATCTCTAAACTTTTCGGCTTTATCTCTCGCTTTAAATTTACCAACAACTAGCGTATACACTTTGATATCCTGAATTACTTTCACCTGCACGATAACATCCTTCTGATAACTAGCTTTTAGGTTATCTGCCAAACGAATTAAATTAGCAAGTTCTTGAAAACTTCCTATTTGTACGCCAAACCAATCTGGTTCAACCTTATTGATGTTTAATTCATAAAATTCTAAAGGCTCTACTTGCGCTACAGCAGCATCGGGATTAGAAGTTGCTGTCTCTTCATTATCTGCATCGGTGGGAGTAGAAACATCGGCAATAGCATCGTTATCACCCCCAATTACTTCAATAGCCACATCGGTGACACCCAAACCTATATAGCCCAATTTCTGGGCCGAGGACTTAGAAAGATCAATAATTCTCCCGCTTACAAAAGGTCCTCTGTCATTAATTTCTACCACAGTTGTTTTATTATTAGCCAAATTGGTAACTCTTACTTTGGTGCCAAAAGGAAGGTGGCGGTGTGCAGCGGTTGGTTTATTATGGTGATATTTTACTCCACTTGCAGTTCGTCTTCCTTCAAATTTATCTGCATAAAATGATGCTTTCCCGGTTTGAACTTGTGCAAAGCTAAACGCAGTTAAAAGTAAAAAGATACAAGCGAAGATGTATTTTTGCATAATAAACTCTATTAATTAATGTTTTGCGAATATATTAATTATTTGTTTACTAAGTTGAACTGCGCTCTTATCTTGAGCTTCTTGCGTAGAACCAGCAATATGCGGACTTAAGGAAATATCTGGATGCATGAGAATCTGAATTTCTGGATTAGGCTCCTTCTCGAAAACATCTAAACCGGCAAATGCTATTTTTTTATCGTTTAAAGCTTCCACCAAGGCAACTTCATCTATAACGCTGCCGTGAGAAGTGTTGATAATTCCTGCGGTGGGTTTCATAAGTTCTAGTTCTTCTTTTCTGACCAAGTATTGATTTTGCGCTGGCACATGAAGTGTAATAATGTCTGCCGTTTTTAATACTTCCTGCAAAGAAGCATAGGGAATAGCAAAAGAAACCTCTTGTCCGTCAAAAAATTGAAGCTTAATACTCATTTCTTCGGAAGCCTTACTATTCACAAGCACTTTCATTCCTAAACCTAACGCAATTTTGGCAACTTCCTTTCCTGTTCTTCCAAAACCAATAATTCCTAAAGTTTTTCCCTGCAATTCAGACGCATTGCTGTAACCGCTCTTAAGTTCCTTGAAACGAGAATCGCCTTCCAACGGCATATCTTGATTGGTGTTTTTTAAAAACCGAATGCTGCTAAAAATATGCGCAAAAACCATTTCGGCAACACTTTGGCAAGTTGCATTTGGTGTATGAATCACTTGAACATCTTTTTTTTCCGCGTAGACGAAATCTATATGATCTAATTCTGCGCTGCTACTACCAATAAGTTTGAGCTGCGGACATCCATCTATCAATTCTTTACGAATTTGTGTATTGCATTTCACTAGAATTATCTCAATAGCATTCTTGTTGATATAATTCGCTAATTGAGACTGCGCCACCTTAATTTGAAAGACCTTAAAATTTGCTTTCTCTAAGGCGGCTATTCCTGCGGAAGAGAATCCGTCGTTGATTAAAATATTCATCTTATGCTTTTCTTTCTAATTGGTTCATTACTTCTATCAAAATTTCTACACTTGAAATAGGTAAGGCGTTATACATAGAAGCTCGGTAACCACCAATACTTCGGTGACCGTTAATCCCGTTAATATTGGCTTCTTGGCACATATCATTAAATAGAGGTTCTAATTTTTTACTCTTTAAATTGAAGGTTGCATTCATAATTGAGCGGTCTTCTTTGGCTGCGTAACCGGTAAATAAAGAATTATTATCTATTGCTGAATACAAGAGTTGAGCCTTTTTATGATTTGCTTTTTCAATAGCCTTAATTCCGCCTAAAGATTGCAACCATCGTAGATTAAGCAAAGAAACGTAAACTGCATAAACCGCTGGAGTATTAAACATGCTCTCTTTTTCTATTTGAATTTGGTAATCGAATAGTGAAGGAATTTCTCGGCTTACTTTCCCTAGAATAGACTCTTTTACGACAACTAAAGTAGTTCCCGCAGGCCCCATATTTTTTTGAGCTCCGGCATAAATTAAATCGAAATTTTCAAAGTTCAATTCCCGTGAAAAAATGTCGCTACTCATATCACAAACCATCGGAATTTCTACGGAAGGAAACTCTTTTATTTGTGTACCATAAATGGTATTGTTGCTGGTACAATGAAAATAATCAAAAGATTGATCTACGGAATAATTTTTAGGTATACAATTGAACTGTTTATCTTTAGAAGACGCTACTTCAATTATTTCTCCAAACAGTTTTGCTTCCTTAATTGCTTTAGAAGACCAGGTTCCCGTATTTAAATAAGCTGCTTTTTTCTCTAGTAGATTGTAAGCAACACTTAAAAATTGCGTACTAGCGCCACCGTGTAAAAACAAGGCTTGATAGCCCTTATTTTGTAAACCTAAAAGGTCTAAAACCAAAGTTCTTGCTTCTTCAATGACACTAACAAAATCTTTGCTGCGGTGAGAGATTTCTAATATGGATAAGCCAGAATTATTAAAATCTAACACCGCTTGTGAAGCTTCTTTAAAAACCGAAGATGGCAAAATGCAAGGTCCTGCACTAAAATTATGCTTTTTCATCACTTTTAGTTTTAACTATAATTCTAATAAAAATTTCATAGTATTCACATTGTCGGCGTAATCATACAATCTTGGTTGCTGAGTTTTTCCGAAGGGAATATGCGAGGCGTCTAATCCATTAGAAACAATGCATTGTATATTTTCTTGCTCTTTTTCTAAGGTTAACTTTAAGGCTTCAAGGTCTTCATATTCTTCATAAAACAAAGAAGCGATAGGAGAGGAGAAGGATTCGTCTTTCTTCAGAATTAAAAATCCGTTGTCTAAGATTTTAAATTCGCTCATTAAATAAACTGCCTTGTTATAATCGTAATTATTAGCATATTTGTTAGAGTCAATAATAGGATGCCAATCATAAACCGCTTTAAAAAAGTAATCTAGCTTTTGTCCTTTAGGAACATATATTTTTGAAACATTACGACAACCTAATCCGTAGTAACGAAAAATATCTTCACCTAGAGGTTGTAATTCTTCTTTAGACTCATTCCCAGTCAAAATAGCCACAGAGTTTCTATTCTTTCTAATAATATGCGGCTTTTTAGAGAAATAATATTCAAAATAGCGGGCAGTATTATTGCTTCCCGTGGCGATCACGGCATCAAAGTCATTTAAGCGATCTTTAGAAAAGGCAATTCTTTCTTTAAAGCTTGGTTCAATTTCTTCTAAATACTGCGTAATCACAGGAAGAAGTTGATTGTCGTTAGAGGATTGCTTAATTAAAACCTTGTTTCCGCTAAGTAAAACACAAAGGAAATCGTGAAATCCTACTAGAGGAATGTTTCCGGCCATAATGATGGCAACCCTTAAATTTTTATCTTTGGGTTGCTTATAACTGGAGAGCCAATTCTCTAATTCCTTTTTTTCTAAAGCTTCACTCCATTGTTGCAAAGAGAAAAGAATATTTTCTTTTGTAAACCAAGCGTTGTAATGTATGGCATGATTTACTTTTTCTTCTAATAGGTTAAAAAAGTTTTCTTCGGAAGGAGAGGAGGCTTTTTCATGATTTAAAAATCGTTTTAACGAATTTCCTAGTAAATAAAAAGATTTGATACGTGCTTCTACATTCATATTATTTGGTTATCTACTTGAATGGCTTTATTTTTGTGCAAAGTTACATATATAAAAAGAATAAAATGGCTATAATTATAACAGACGAATGTATTAATTGCGGAGCTTGCGAACCAGAGTGTCCAAATACCGCCATTTATGAAGGTGCAGATGATTGGCGATATGCCGATGGAACCAACCTTAATGGTGATATTGCACTTCCCAATGGGAAAGAAGTAAACGCAGATGAGGCCCAAGAGCCAGTAAGTGATGAGTTTTACTTTATCGTAGCTGATAAATGTACAGAATGTAAAGGTTTTCATGATGAACCACAATGTGCTGCGGTATGTCCTGTAGATTGCTGTATACCAGATGATGATAATGTAGAAACAGAAGAAAAGCTCTTAGAGAAACAAGCATTCATGCACGATTTATAAACACTATAACAAAAAATCCCATTCGTTTTGAATGGGATTTTTTTAAAATATTAGTTTGTAAAATTATCTTGTGGGTCTATTAATTTTATACTTTTTTGAAACTACCCCATCAACTTTAGGATCATAGTTTCCAACTACAAAATTTCCTTCTTTATCAAAGTAACCAAAAGAATCATATTCTTTTGTATGTAGTATGTACATTTCTTTTTCTGGCATTTTTCTAATAACAGCGTATTCCTCTTTTTTATTTCCATTCATCTTATGTACAGTATAGCCTTTTCCATCTGGCATAATTAAGAAACTATCTTCTGCGGTCACAAATGAAGTAGAACTAGAAATTTGAGGCTTATATCTCATTACCGCTTGATTGGTTTCGCTATTGTTTTCTACCCCCAGCTGTTGTTGAGATTTTATATTTCTTTTTTTAATCGCTACTTTTTCACCTTTACTGTCTTTTACCGTAGTTTTTGTAGTAACAGTTTTCTCTAAGTTATCCTCTTGTGCATAGTTAGCCAAACCAAAAGTAAGACACAATGCTGTAATCACTAGTTTTTTCATCATTAGTTGTTTTTAAGTTTATAATACTTTCTAATTACTGTAAAAATAAGCTTATCATATGTTAATTTTTAATAAGACCTAGGTAATGTTTACTTAAAGAAAGATGAGCATTATACAATATCCCTTCTTTATTCATGCTTTATTAAACAAAATCATTCTGTATATTTGCCGCTTGAAAAATGTATTTTAAAAAAATATGAAAGCAGGAATAGTAGGATTGCCTAACGTTGGAAAATCAACCTTATTTAATTGTTTGTCAAATGCTAAAGCACAAAGCGCCAATTTCCCATTTTGTACTATAGAGCCTAATATAGGGGTAGTGAATGTACCTGACTCTAGATTGGAAAAATTGGAAGAATTGGTAAAACCAGAGCGAGTTTTACCAGCAACTGTAGATATAGTAGATATTGCAGGTTTAGTAAAAGGAGCCAGTAAAGGGGAAGGTCTAGGTAACCAATTTCTAGGAAACATTAGAGAAACCGATGCCATATTACACGTGCTTCGGTGTTTTGATAATGATAATATAGTTCACGTTGACGGTGATATAGATCCTATTCGTGATAAGGAAACTATAGATATAGAATTGCAATTAAAAGATTTAGAAACAGTTGAGAAGAAACTTGAAAAAGTAAAACGTGCTGCAAAAACTGGAAATAAAGAAGCGATAAAAGAACAGGATGCACTATTAAAACTTCAGAAGGGTTTAGAGTCTGGAATTTCTGTAAGAGCTATTCAATTAAATGAAGAAGAACGCAAAGATTTTGTAACTCCTTTACAGTTTATCACCGATAAGCCAGTACTTTACGTATGTAATGTAGATGAAGATGCTGCCGTTAACGGAAATGCATATGTTGAAAGAGTAAAAGAGGCGGTAAAAGACGAAAACGCAGAAGTTTTGGTATTGGCCGTTGGTACCGAGGCAGATATTACAGAGCTTGAAGATTATGAAGAGCGTAAAATGTTCTTAAATGATATAGGTTTAGAGGAAGCTGGTTCCGCTAAGTTAATTAGATCTGCTTATAAGTTATTGAAGCAACAAACATACTTCACGGCTGGAGTAAAAGAAGTGAGAGCTTGGACGATTCCTGTTGGAGCGACCGCTCCGCAAGCTGCAGGAGTTATCCATACTGATTTTGAGAAAGGTTTTATACGTGCTGAAGTAATTAAGTACGATGATTTTGTTTCTTATGGAAGTGAAGCTAAGGTTAAGGATGCAGGAAAACTAAGCGTAGAAGGCAAAGAATATGTAGTTTCAGATGGAGATGTTATGCACTTTAGGTTTAACGTGTAAAACGAAAATTAGAAGATATAAAAAAAGTCGAGAATTAATTTCTCGACTTTTTTGTTTTTATATGTAAAGAGCGTTTAGAACGTATATCTAAAAGCCATTCCGCTGTAACGATCGCCTGTAAAGTTATTGATACCCGAAGTAGGATACACATCAATATTATCGCCTTTTACTTTATGTAATTCTGGAACTAAAATACCAACACCAGCTCCTAAAGCATAACCTAGAAGAACATCGGTTAAAAAATGTTGACCAGCTTCCATTCTATAAAAACCTACTGCTGCTGGCAAGGCGGCTGCTCCAGCCCAAATAAATCCTTTTCCTTTAGTATCTGGATTAAAATCAAGGTATGCTTTTGCCGCAAAAAAAGTTGCGGTCGCGGTCGCTGCCACGTGTCCCGAATAAAACGAACGTTGTCCATTATTTTTGGTACGTCTATCCAATTCTGTATCCCCACTTTCATCATATACATATGGTCGTGATCTATTAACTAGGCCTGCCGTAACCGTATATAAAGATGCTGTTGTCGCTAAACTTTGTACATAAATACCTACATATTGTAAGGTATGATCGTTAATATCACCATCTAATAGTAATGCAAACGGAGCTGCAAAAGAAATTAAAAAAGGGATATCACTAATTTTATTCGCATTTTCAGAATGATTGCCAGCAACCCACTTGTCCATAAAATTAATGTCCTCTTTTTCGGACACAATGGTCGCGAGTTCTGCTTCGGTAATGTTATCTTTATCTGTAATTAAACTTAATCCAAAGGCACTAACGCCTAGACCAGCGCCTGTCCAGATACCATCTCTTACCCAATCCCACTTATAGGGAGAAACCGATTTTTGCGCTACGCTGGTCAAACTAAAAAAGGCTACCAGACTAAATATAATCATGTTTTTCATAGCGACAAATATATATGAATACTTAACTCTCAAAAAAAAAATTAACATTCTATTGGCAGAAATGTAAGCTAATAAAGGAATGTTCCTGTCTTGAATTAGCATAA
This sequence comes from Mesonia ostreae, assembly GCF_031845265.1. NCBI lineage: Bacteria > Pseudomonadati > Bacteroidota > Flavobacteriia > Flavobacteriales > Flavobacteriaceae > Mesonia > Mesonia ostreae. The sequence continues at coordinate 25,588 of NZ_JAVRBG010000005.1, forward strand.
AAATACGTTTCTATTCTAAAATTTTATGGTATATTAAAAAAGACTGATTTTGATTACCATCATTGAATAGCAGAAAGAGTCTATAAACACACTTTTGGTTATAAAATTTTAAAGTAAATATTTCTATTAATCTTTTAAACGTCCAATCCAATCGATAAATGGTTCTAAAATCAGCTATAGCTTCAATCCATAAGAATTCATTTTGTTTTGAAGTCGAAAGGCTTTTGCTGAAATTTTGATTGTACTGAAGCTGACCAGAAGTTAGTTTTGAGATGGTAAAAGAATACCCCATTCATACTTTTTTTCGATTAAAACATTGTCGAAAGTGAAAATTTTTATTCTTGTAACAGCCACGTATCAAATTTCCATAATCAGTAAATATTTGGTTTCTAGCCAATAAAATTATTTTTAATAGTTAATTTATGGTAAATTCAAAAAACTCTTAGTTTATTTTTAACAAAATAAATTCAAAAGTGTAAATTTACCGCCATAACGCTCGATTCTTGATTAAAATTATACTCTCCTTTTTTTTATGTTTTATAAGTTATATTTCTGTAGCACAAGAATCTTATGAAAAAGAAAACAATGTATTTCAGGAAATTCCCCATTTACAAAAATTACTTGATGATAGTATAGAGGAGTATTATGATTACGATTTTAATACTTCCAGGAAATTAGCTCTTCGTCTTTTAAAAGAATCTTTTGATACGAAACACGCGTATTATTCTGCGAACGCTTATAGTCTTATGGCGATGAATGATGAGGCTATAAGAGATTATCCTTCCGCCAAAGAAAAATACATAAAGTCTAATATGATATGCCTAGAAAATAATTTCGCAGAACTTCTTATGTTTAACTATAATGGTATAGGTAGTACGATTGTGTTAGAAAATCAAGATTATGAAAAATCAGAATCATTTTATAAAAAAGCATTACATATAGCAGATTCTTTAAGAGATCCATTTAAATACGATATTATCGTAAATATTGCTTGGAATCGTTTAGACAATAAGCAAGCCAAAAAAGTGACAAGATATGAAGAGGATTTAAAATTTAGCACCACTATAAATGTAGAAAAACATACTCACAATAGAACATTAGTTTCTACTTCCCACTTATTATTAGCTCGTTACTACGGACAAATGCAGAAATTTGCCTTGGCTGATTCTAATTTTAGAAAAGCTATTGAAGTGCTAAATGAGCAACCTTTATACGAGCAATTGAGCGAAATTTATCTGTATAAAAGTAACTATGAAAAAGCTAGAAGAAATTACGAGAAATCTTATGAATATCTAAATTATCATATCAAAAACAAAGAAAAGTTTATAGATGAAGACATTAGAAAAAGACTAATGATAGAGAATGCTCGCTACAAATTAAATGAATATGAGCGAGCCTTGGTGATGTCTAATCGGGAAAAAGTTCTTATGGAAGATTTGGCAGAATCTAAAACTAGAACTGTTTGGCTTTATTTTGTTATTTCCTTTATTTTATGCGTTGTGATTCTTATTATCTTCCGAAAAAATAAGGTTAAAAATAAATTAATTCGTACTTTAAATATAAGTAATGAAGAAATAAAAAAAGCTAAAAAAGAAGCGGAAATCGCTGCCGAAATTAAAGCAGAATTTATTTCTAATATTAGTCACGAAATAAGAACACCATTACACGGCGTGGTTGGAATTACATCCTTACTCTTAGAAGAAAGTGAAATTTCAAAAAAAAACAAAAAGCTTCTTGATTCTTTAAGGTTCTCGGGAAATTATCTACTTCATCTTATCAACAACATTCTGTTTTTAAACAAGATTGATAGAAATAAAATAAAAGTAAAAAATGAAGTCATAGATTTACCTTCTTTTTTAGATCATATTTTTGCCGCCGTTCAATTTTCAGCAAAAAAACATCAGTGCGAAGTAGTACTTAAAACAGATGCTAATCTTCCGCAGCAAATCATATCAGACAGTAGTATCTTATATGAAATCTTACTTAACTTAACGGAAAACGCTATAAAATTTAGTCAAGGTTCTGTTAGGGTAGAAGTAAATGCTATACAAGACACAAATCAAAATCCTAAATTACAATTTAAAGTGATAGATAACGGTGCGGGGATTCCAAAGGATAAACAAGAGATGATTTTTGATGATTTTTCTCAAATTTCTATGGATAAGAGTATTATGGAAGGTACGGGAATAGGCCTTTCTATTGTTAAAAAACTGCTTTCTTTAATGAATAGTGAAATACAATTAGAAAGTGAAGTAGGCAAAGGATCTATTTTCTTTTTTGAAATCGCATGTAAAGAGGACTTGATTAAAGAGATTGCTAAGAAAAAATCACTTCCCTTAAATTCACTTCCCTTAAACTCACTTAAAGGTATAGAAGTGATCCATATTGAAGACAATCGCATTAACCGTTTGGTCGTAGAAAAATTCTTAGCAACTGCAGAGGTGAACCTAAAAACTTTGGAAGACGGACAATTAGGCTTAGAAGCTTTGCAACATGACAATTGGGATATTGCATTAATAGATATTAATATTCCCAGTTTAAACGGTTATCAAATTGCAAAAGCAGTAAGAGAAATTTATCCTACAAAGCCTATGATTGCCGTAACCGCTTCTGAATTAAATGAAATTAAAGAAAAGGCCAAAGATGCTGGGATGACAGATGTTTTAATAAAACCTTTTAGCAAAGAATGCCTCCTAGAAATGATTCGTAAATATGTTTGATTATAACTTTCTATTTTTTGTTAATTAATTTACCTAGTATGGGTTTTATTTTTTGTTAAATCGTGGTATCTTAGCTACCCATCTATTTATCTATGACAGAAGAAACAAAGTATACTGAGGATAACATACGCTCATTAGACTGGAAGGAGCACATAAGAATGCGTCCAGGCATGTATATTGGGAAATTAGGTGACGGTTCTAGCGCAGATGATGGTATTTACATCTTATTAAAAGAAGTTCTCGACAATTCTATAGATGAATACGTTATGGGCGCTGGTAAAACTATTGAGGTCTCCATACAAGGACAAAAAGTAATCGTTAGGGATTATGGTAGAGGTATACCATTGGGAAAAGTGGTGGATGTAGTTTCCAAAATGAATACAGGAGGAAAATACGATAGCAAAGCCTTTAAGAAATCTGTAGGACTAAATGGGGTTGGTACCAAAGCCGTGAATGCACTTTCTGGATATTTTAGAGTAGAATCTACAAGAGATAATAAATCAGCTTCCGCGGAATTTGAGCAAGGAGAGCTAAAAGATGAAGAATTTTTAGAGGAAACTTCTAGAAGAAAAGGAACCAAGGTTTCTTTTGTCCCCGATGAAGTGATCTTTAAGAATTACAAGTATAGATCTGAATACGTAGAGAAAATGTTGAAAAACTACGTGTATCTTAATCCAGGTCTCACTATTATTTTTAACGGAGAGAAATTCTATTCAGAAGATGGATTAAAAGATTTACTTTCAGAAAGTATTTCAGAAGAAGATCGCTTATTTCCTATTATTCATTTAAAGGGAGAAGATATTGAAGTAGCAATTACTTACAGCAAAGCACAATATAGTGAAGAATATCACTCCTTTGTTAATGGCCAACATACGGTACAAGGAGGAACACACCATGCCGCTTTTAGAGAATCTATCGTTAAAACAGTAAGGGAGTTTTTTGGTAAGAATTATGAAGCCAGTGATGTTAGAAAATCCATTGTTTCTGCGATTAGTATTAAAGTGATGGAACCCGTTTTTGAGAGTCAAACCAAAACAAAATTAGGCTCTACGGATATGGGGGGAAAATTACCAACGGTACGAACCTACATTTTAGATTTTGTAAAACGTCAGTTGGACAATTACCTGCATAGAAATCCGGAAACGGCAGAAAAAATTCAGAAAAAAATCCTACAAGCCGAAAAGGAGCGAAAAGATTTATCTGGAATTAGAAAATTAGCTAAAGACAGAGCAAAAAAAGCAAGTCTTCACAATAAGAAATTAAGAGATTGTAGAATCCACTTAGGAGACGTTAAAAAAGAGCGCAACCTAGAAAGTACCTTGTTTATTACCGAGGGAGATTCTGCGAGTGGAAGTATAACCAAGTCTAGAGATGTAAATACGCAAGCAGTTTTTAGCCTTAAAGGTAAACCCTTAAATAGTTACGGTCTTACTAAGAAAATTGTATACGAAAATGAAGAGTTTAACCTTCTTCAGTCGGCATTAAATATAGAAGATTCTATGGAGGAGCTTCGTTACAACAATATTGTAATCGCTACAGATGCCGATGTAGATGGAATGCATATTAGATTACTTTTAATAACATTTTTCTTGCAATTTTTTCCAGAATTAATAAAGGAAGGTCACTTGTATATTCTCCAAACGCCCTTGTTTAGGGTTAGAAATAAAAAAGAAACCATGTATTGTTATTCGGAAACTGAAAAGAGAGATGCCATACAAAAACTTACAGGCAAACCAGAAATAACACGATTTAAAGGTTTAGGAGAAATTTCTCCAGATGAGTTTAAGTATTTTATTGGAGAAAATATTCGATTAGATCCTGTGATGTTAGACAAGGAAACTGGAATAGAAGAGTTGCTAAGTTTTTATATGGGAAAAAACACTTCAGACCGACAAGAATTTATCATTGAAAATTTAAAAGTAGAATTAGATATCTTAGAAGAAAAATAAAGTATGCGGTTTAATAATTCTCAAAATATTAAACTTATACCTATGGTTTATTTTTTTATTTTGATAGGCATAGGTTTATTCATTTTTTTAGGTATAGAATTGAAGCAGATTTATAGAAATCAATACTTATTTTTGTCTTTTATTATCCCTTTAATATGTTTGCTTGTATACATTTATAAAACTAGTAAATATTTTGAATATGATAGTGATGGGGAGACACTTTGCTTGACCAATAGAGGAGTTTTACTTTCTGAAAGGTACAATTACAGAGAACAAAAGGCAGAGTTTCCAAAATATAAATTAAAAAGTTTCGAGATTTCTAATTATTACTTTTTCAAATGTTTGAGTATAAAAATAAAGTCTAAAAACTCTAAAAAGTTTAAAATTATTAAGTTTAATATTACGTTTATCAGTAACAATAAGATTAAGATTTTAAAGAAATCATTACAAAAAATAGTGTACCAGAATAAGCATCGTTGAGGAAATGGATACAGAGAATGAAAATAATTTAGACGCTAAACAAGAACCAGAAGAACAACATCCTAAAGAAGTAATTACCAAGATTACAGGGATGTATAAAGACTGGTTTTTAGATTATGCGTCTTATGTAATTTTAGAAAGAGCCGTACCCGCGTTAGAAGATGGTTTTAAACCAGTACATCGCCGTATCATGCAGTCTATGAAAGATTTAGATGATGGGCGCTACAACAAGGTTGCAAATATTGTAGGTCATACCATGCAATATCATCCCCACGGTGACGCCAGTATTGGTGATGCTATGGTACAATTGGGTCAAAAAGAGTTGTTAATAGATACCCAAGGAAACTGGGGTAATATTTTAACAGGAGATAGAGCTGCAGCTTCTCGATATATAGAAGCGCGTATTTCTAAATTTGCATTAGATGTAGTTTATAATCCTAAAATTACTGAGTGGCAGGCTTCATATGATGGCCGGCGTAAAGAACCCGTTAATTTACCCGTAATGTTTCCTTTATTATTGGCCCAAGGTGCAGAAGGGATTGCGGTAGGATTAAGCACAAAAATTCTTCCCCATAATTTTATAGAGCTTATAGAAGCAACTATAAAACATTTGCAAGGCAAAAAATTTACTATTTATCCAGATTTTCCCACTTCTGGGGTTATGGATGTGAGCGATTACAATGACGGCTTACGAGGAGGAAAGTTAAGAGTAAGAGCAAAAATAAGTCAGCGAGATAAAAACACGCTGGTTATTAATGAAATACCTTATAGTACTACCACAACAACTTTAATAGAATCTATCATTAAAGCCAATGAAAAAGGTAAAATTAAGGTAAAACATATTGAAGACAACACGGCAGAAAATGTAGAGATACTTATTCATTTGCCTAATAATATTTCTCCAGACCGCACGATAGATGCTTTATATGCGTTTACCAATTGTGAGATTTCTATCTCTCCGTTGAGTTGTATTATTATGGATCATAAACCTCATTTTATTGGGGTTTCAGAAATACTTAGGTTAAGCACAGACCATACGGTAAAATTGCTTAAAAGTGAATTAGAAATTAAGCTGGATGAGTTTCAAGAGCAATGGCATTTTGCTTCCTTAGAGAGAATCTTTATTGAGAATAGAATTTACCGAGATATTGAAGAAGAAGAAACTTGGGAAGGTGTTATACAAGCTATAGATAAAGGTTTACAACCGCATATTGGTCATCTTAAAAGAGCTATTACTGAGGAAGATATTATTCGGTTAACCGAAATTAGAATTAAAAGAATTTCCAAATTTGATATTGATAAAGCACAACAAAAGATTGAAGCTTTAGAAGATGAAATTGCTCAAATAAAGCATCACTTAGAGCACCTTATTGAATACGCTATCAATTATTTTAAAAAGCTGAAGAAAAATCACGGCGAGGGCAGAGAGCGTAAGACAGAATTACGTCTGTTTGAAGATATTGAAGCCACAAAAGTAATTATACGAAATACCAAGCTTTACGTTAATAGAAAAGAAGGTTTCGTGGGAACCGCCTTAAAGAAAGATGAATACGTAACTGATTGTAGTGATATTGATGATATTATTTGCTTTACGGAAGACGGAACGATGAAAGTCACCAAAGTAGATGACAAAACCTATATTGGTAAAAACATCATTCACGTTGCAGTTTTCAAAAAGAAAGACAAAAGGACCATCTATAACCTAATTTATAAAGATGGTAAAAATGGTAATTCTCATGTAAAGCGTTTTGCGGTAACCTCTATAACTAGAGATAGAGAATACAGTGTAGGGAAAGGAAAACCAGGTACTAAAGTACATTATTTTTCGGCTAATCCTAATGGAGAAGCAGAGGTGGTGACAGTGTACCTGCGCCAAGTGGGAAGCATTAAAAAATTAAAATTTGAAATTGATTTTGCCGAAATTCTTATCAAAGGAAGAAACTCTAAAGGAAATATTGCCAGCAAGCATCCCATTAAAAAAGTAGAGTTGAAAGAAGAAGGAGTTTCCACTCTAAAGCCAAGAAAAATTTGGTTTGATGAAAGCGTTAAACGTTTAAATGTAGATGAAAGAGGAGATTTGTTAGGAGAGTTTAGAGGCGAAGATCGGATTTTATTAGTTACTCAAAATGGAATTCTTTCTACCATCGTTCCAGAGCTCACTACTCGTTTTGATCTGCCCTATATTGTGATGGAAAAGTGGCAACCCAAAAAACCCTTGACTGCTATTTACTGGGAAGGAGAGAAAGAACGTTATTATATTAAACGCTTTTTAGTCGAGAACCAAGACAAGGAAGAAAATATCATTTCAGATCATCCCAAATCCCAATTAGAATTGATTTCTACAGATCATATTCCCGTCCTAGAAATTGTATATAGAAAAGCGAGAGGAAAAGAGCAAAAACCTAATGATGAAATTAATTTAGAAGAATTTATTAGCATTAAAGGGATAAAAGCGCAAGGAAATCAACTTACTACCGAGTCGGTGAAACAATTAAATCTTTTAGAGCCTATCGCTTTCGAGGAAGATGAAAAAGAAGAGCCAATTGAAGAAACAAATCAATTGAAAGATTATACCCAAAATATAGAAAAGAGAGATGAGGATGACCAATCTCAAACTAAATTATTTGATGATTAATTAGTATGAAAAATAGTTTTTTAAAAGAGTTTAAAGAGTTTGCCGTTAAGGGTAACATGATTGATATTGCCATTGGAGTAATCGTAGGAGCGGCCTTTAATAAGGTGGTTGATGTACTTGTAAAAAAAATAATTGCTCCTCCTTTATCATTATTAACTGGTGATCTCAATTTCGAAAATCAAAAAATGATTCTTCGGAATGCGATTACTACCAATGGAGAAATTGTAAAGGAAGAAGTGGCTATTGGTTACGGTGAGTTGATTACGGTCATGATTAATTTTCTTATCATATCTCTTACCGTTTTTATTATTGTAAGATTATTTAATAGACTGAGAGCAAATGCAGAAGATACTGGCAATAAGAAAGTTACTACGCCTAAAAATATTCAATTGTTAACAGATTTGAAAGAGATTATGCAAGAGCAAAACGAGTTGCTTAAAAATCAGAAGAAGTAAAGTTTATCTAATTGCGAGATTATTTTTTCTAGTATATCCGTTTAGGTTACCGTTACTCAAATACGAGTGGATAATTTCTCGTCAAGTGCTAGCCCATACGAAATCATTCTGGCGTGGAGTCGAGACGCTCTGTTTGAGCTTTCGAATAAAACATTCTTGAGCGGCAATGAATAGGTTCTTTTGATGCTTCGGAAGTTATAAGAACTAATTTGAAATAAATGCAGCTAAACAAACATTAGTCAATTCTCTTGGCAACTCCCTTCTGTTTTTTATCCTCTCCCACCACAGAAAATTCAAATGTGTAGGTGTTTCCTTCTGTAGTAAGAATTTTCATGTGCAAAGGTTTTTCTTCGGCCATATTCTTAGGATTCAGGTTGGTAAGAATGTATTCACAGTCATTGATCCAACGAACCGAAGAAGAATCTACATTATTTTTATAATAATCTACTTCTATCGAATCATTTCTTACAAAACGTGTTTTCTCCAACTCTCCGTTTAAGTACGATTCAAATACAAATGTGCCAGTTTTAAAGTCATTACAGTTTCTCTCTGGGTTGTAACAACTACATAAAAATAAGGTAAAAGCAATTAAAATAAGATTTCTCATTAATGAAGGAATTTTAAACAGTAAAAATAAACAATAAACCCTTATTAATAGCTTACATAGAACCAAATTCCTAAGATTTTAAAATAGAATTGTATTTGTGTTCAAAGCGCATTTTTTAGATTCAATTTAGTAATTCAACTAGCCAGATTTAATTATTAGTTCACCTATTTTATCCCATAATTTTAAAAGAACTCCCAGTTGGTATTTTCGATGTTTAGATATTTTGATTTTATTTTCATTACATAAATTAAGAACTTAACTAAAATAACTTGGAAACTCCCTCCAAGTGATTTTAAATTGCACATATCAATTGAACTTAGAAAAGTTTAATGAACTATATCTTTTAATTATCTTTCTAAAAATTTACATTTGTTGAAAATCACTCATGGCAGGAAATTCTTTCGGAAATTTATTTAAACTCACCAGCTTTGGAGAATCCCACGGGGAAGCCTTAGGCGGTATAATTGATGGTTGTCCCTCTGGAATTGCAATCGACTTTGATTTTATACAACAAGAATTAAAACGAAGGAAGCCGGGCCAATCTAAAATTGTCACGCAACGAAAAGAAGCCGATGAAGTGAAATTCTATTCGGGTATTTTTAAAGGCAGAACTACAGGAACTCCCATAGGTTTTGTGATTAAAAATACCAATCAAAAGTCTAAAGATTACGACCATATTAAAGACGTCTATAGACCCAGTCACGCAGACTTTACTTACGACGAAAAGTATGAGAATCGCGATTATAGAGGAGGAGGTAGGTCTAGCGCGCGAGAAACCGTTTGTCGCGTTGTAGCAGGTGCTATCGCTAAGCTATTTTTAAAAAACATCAAAATTACAGCCTATACCAGTAGCGTTGGAAATATTCAGCTAAGGAAAGACGATCAAATTGATTATAAAGAAATCGAGCAGAATGTAGTGAGATGCCCCAATGCAGAGGTGGCATCAAAAATGGAAACCTTAATCACTTCCGTAAAGAAAGAAGGAGATAGCCTTGGCGGAATTATTTCTTGTGTCATAGAAAATGTTCCCACAGGATTAGGAGAACCCGTTTTTGATAAACTTCACGCCAATTTAGGAAAAGCCATGCTATCTATTAATGCTGTAAAAGGTTTTGAATATGGAAGTGGCTTTGAAGGTACAAAATTGAGAGGTAGCGTACATAACGACATTTTTGATACCCACAAAAAGACAAAAACCAATTATAGTGGAGGCATTCAAGGAGGTATTTCTAATGGAATGCCTATTTACTTTAAAGTCGCTTTTAAACCCGTAGCTACGATAATTCAGAAGCAAAATACAATCAATACAAAGGGCGAAGAAATAGAAATGCAAGGCAAAGGAAGACACGATCCTTGTGTTGTTCCTAGAGCTGTACCAATAGTAGAAGCAATGGCAGCTCTGGTTTTGGCAGATTTTATATTGTTACAACGAAGATTCAATTCAACTCAATAAAAGTATCACATGAAGAAATTAGCATTACACTGGCAGATATTAATAGGAATGGCTTTAGGGGTTGTTTTTGCATTGATATTAAGCAATTTTGAATGGGGAGCCGACTTTATTGGAGATTGGATAAAACCCTTCGGAACTATTTTTATCAATTCTTTAAAATTGATTGCCGTCCCATTAATCCTGGCTTCTTTAATTAAAGGAGTTTCCGATTTAAAAGATATTTCAAAGCTATCGCAAATGGGCGTTAGAACTATTGGAACCTATGTGATAACTACTATTATTGCTGTATCTATAGGATTAACAGTAGTAAATGTAGTAAAACCTGGAAGTACAATTTCAGAAGAAACCCGAGAAGAACTGGTAGCAAATTACGGCGGGGAAGCCGATTTAAAACGACAAGATGCCGAAAAGCAAAAAAATGCAGGTCCGCTGCAGGCTTTGGTAGACATCGTTCCTAGTAATATTGTGGGAGCTTCGTCTAATAACGCCAATATGTTACAGGTAATTTTCTTTGCTATTTTCTTCGGAATTGGACTTATTCTTATTCCTGAAAAAACGGCTGAACCGGTAAAAGCATTTTTTGATGGCTTTAACGAAGTTATACTTAAAATGATAGATATAATCATGCTTGCGGCTCCCTATGGAGTATTTGCTTTATTGGCAGCACTGGTCGTCGAATCTCCAAGCGCCGATTTATTTGCGGCTTTAGCTATGTACGCTTTATGCGTAATTTCAGGATTATTATTGATGATAGGTGTGTATATATTGATCGTATGGATTTTTACTAAAAGATCACCTAAGTTTTTTTTGAACGGAATCTCGCCAGCACAATTATTAGCCTTCTCGACCAGTTCGAGCGCAGCAACTTTACCCGTAACGATGGAGCGCGTAGAGGAGCATTTAGGAGTGGAAAGGGAAGTTTCTAGTTTTGTGCTGCCTATTGGAGCAACGATTAATATGGACGGAACTAGTTTGTACCAAGCAGTAGCAGCTGTATTTATCGCACAAGCATTTGGGATGGATCTTTCTTTTGCCACCCAATTGGGAATTATTGCAACAGCAACATTAGCTTCTATAGGTTCTGCAGCAGTTCCTGGCGCGGGAATGGTGATGTTAGTAATTGTTCTAGCACAAGCCGGAATTCCTGAAGCAGGATTAGCCTTAATTTTTGCCATAGATAGACCTTTAGATATGTGCAGAACGACCGTAAATGTTACGGGAGATGCATCGGTATCTATGTTGGTGGCTAAAGCCGTAGGAAAATTAAGAGATCAACCTTTAGTGAAAAATTGGGATGATAATTATAAAAAGTAATTTAAAAGTTTAGGTTTAAAAGTAGAAAAGAAGCTTGCACTTTATCGGAATTAAATTATATTTAAGCGTAATTATTTGTAAATAAAGTATTTAATTTATTGAAATGAAAGTTATTTAGAGATTTTTAATTATATTAAATCTTAAATAACTCTCTATGAAACTTTTTAAACCCTCACTATTCTTTATTCTACTTTTAAGCAAGGTTTGTTTTTCTCAAGTTGGAATTAATACAGTTAATCCCAGCAACGCTTCGGTGTTAGATGTTAAAAGTTCTTCAAATAATATAACTTTTGGAGGATTCTTACCTCCAAGAGTCACTTTATCTCAACGAAATGATATTCCCGCGTCAAGCTCGGATGACGGAATGATTATCTTCTTAACAGAACCTGGTTTGCGCTGCTTGCAAATTTATAATGCACAGGAAGCCCAATGGGAAGATGTATATTGTATGCAAAACGATACGTTCGCTACTGTGTTGCAAGATTTTGATGGTAATACAGATTGGACTTATACGAATACTCCGGCATTTTATAATGCAGGCAATGATGTTTGGGACATTGTAAACAACCTTATCCATATCAATAATTTTGGAGGTAACTTTTTAGGATGTAGAGATTTAAATAATACTAGTGGAGGAGGAGGTTTTGCTCATCGTATTTTATTTGAAAATGTAGATATTACTGGGCAGACGAACATAAAGCTAGCTTTTGATTACAATATTTACCAGTTTGATAATGCTGACGATGTAACATATGAAGTCTTTTATGATGATGTTTCTCAAGGGGAAATTATATTACTAGAAGGAAATGCTAATTTAAGCAGCAGCGGTACTGTTACTTTGAATATTCCAGATAACGTAAATTTTGTGAAGCTTACCTTAAGTATTTCACAAAATGGAGATGATGACCAAGCTGGGTTTGATAATTTTAGAGTATTTCGAGAGTAATTTTTAAAAATACTTATTCTATAAACTTTGCCTTCTCTTCAGGCGTAGGCATTCTACAAGTTTCTTTTTTTCCAAACCATTGGTAACGGTTTCTAGCAATGAGATCATAAACGCTGTCTCTAAAACCTTCTGGCAAGGGTAAAAAAATCCGCGAAAGCGAAACCACTCCACTTAAACGTTTAAAGATTTGTAATGCCGCTGTAGACTTGATGTAATAGGCTTCTCCCGGAATAATTAGGATCATCGAATCTATTTGAGACGTGTCAATTCCTCGTTCTGCCGTCAGCTTTTTACCGATATCACTTTGCAGAGAAGCAAAGACAAACTGATCTTTTTGATCTTTTTTGATAATATAATCGATGGCGTTATTGCATAAGGTACACACACCATCAAAGAGAATTATTTTTTTATCCTTTGGGAGATTCTTCATTATTTTTTAGCTCTTTGTACCAATTCTACTTGTTCTAGCGGAACCGATGATGTAAACATTCCATAATTTATAATAGCTTTGCCTTTTTCGATTTTATCAATCGTACCTACAGATCTACTTCCTTCTAAGCGCACACGATCATCAATTTTAAAAGAAACTATTTTCTTTTCTGCGGCTTCTTTTTCCACTTTTTCCTGCTTTACCTTTTCCTCTTTCTTTTTTTGTCTAATTACTTTAATCTTGTTTACAGCCTCCTTTTGAATGGCTTCATCTTTTTTCTTTTTTTCTTGAGCTTTCTTTTTACTTTCCTTTTTTTTCTTTGAATTCTCTATCGCAACCAGCTTTAAAAACTCAGCAATAAGATCTTTCTTTTTATTATTTCTGAAGAATTTATCGGCCAAATCATCAAACTTTTGTCCTAGATAAATATGCTTTTGATTGGCATCATACAGTTCTTGAAAGCCTTCTAATTTTTGCTGAACTCGGGTATTGATCTCGTCTAGTTTTTGCTGCTCTTCAGAAGCTTTTAACTCCTTTTCTTTTAAACTGGATGTAGTTTTTGCCAACTTAGAGCGTTCTTGTTGTAGTTTGGCTATACTTTTATCAAATCTAATTTTTCCGCGTTCCACCTTCTTTTTAGACCGATTGATTAAACTATACGGAATTCCATTTTTTTGAGCGACCTCAAAAGTAAACGAGCTTCCGGCCTCGCCAAGATGTAACTTAAATAAAGGTTCTAATGTTTGTGAATCAAACAACATATTGGCGTTGCTAATGGCTTCGGTTTCTTGCGCCATTTTTTTAAGGTTGGCATAATGGGTAGTAATAATTCCGAAGGATTCTTTTTCAAAGAAAACCTCTAAAAATGTTTCGGCCAATGCTCCGCCCAATTCTGGATCACTGCCCGTACCAAATTCATCAATTAAAAAGAGGGTTTTGTCATCACATTTCCTTAAGAAATACTTCATATTTTTCAATCGGTATGAATAAGTACTTAGATGATTTTCAATACTTTGATTGTCACCAATATCGGTTAAAATCTTATCAAAGAAACAAACTCTAGAGTATTCGTGCACAGGAATAAGTAAACCAGACTGCAGCATAACTTGCAATAATCCCACAGTTTTTAAAGTAATACTCTTACCACCAGCATTGGGACCCGAGATGACAATAATGCGATTGTCTTTTGCCAGTTTAATGCTTTGCGGATATGTTTTTTGATTCTTTTTTTTATTGTTTAAATAAAGTAGTGGGTGGTAGGCATCTCTTAAATCTACTTCTCTATCGTTGCTAAGTTTTGGCAACACCGCATTCATAGATTTCCCGTATTTTGTCTTAGCCGAAATAAGATCAATATCACTTAAAAGATTTTGATAATCTATTAATAATTCCCGGTAAGGCCTAATGATTTCGGTGAGTTTTTTGAGAATGCGATTTATTTCTTCCTTTTCTTCATATTCTAAATTGTTGAGCTCACGGGCATATCTTAACGTGTTCTCGGGTTGCATGTAAATAATACTCCCAGTTTTTGACGTTCCTAGAATTGAACCTTTAACTTTTTTTCGATACATCGCATTCACCGCCAAAACACGTATATTATCTACAACAGATTCTTTGATGTCATCTAAATAGCCATAACCTTGATATTTAGATAAATCGCTAATAAAACTAGAGTTTATTTGTGAACGAACACTATTAATGGAACGCCGAACACTTTTTAATAGGGGAGAGGCATTGTCTTTAATCTCCCCAAATTTATCGATGACCAACTCAATATTCTCTGTAATTTCCTTTGTGAATTCTACTTCCTGTGTAGTTTTATACAAACTAGGATAGATTTCTTTATATTTCTTAAAAAATAAAATATGGGAATTTGCAGTTTGAGAAATAGAAGAAATTCGTCTAAATCCCAAGAGCTCCAAAGTGGTATTTTCTATGGCTAGAAGTTTAATTTCAGTGGCAATAGGATCAAAACCGTGGTTGGGAATTTTAGCTTCCTGCAAGTCAGAAGAAAGATATTCTTGGGTTTGATACAAGGAAAATATAGCTTCTTGTTGGGAAGAAAAAGGTTTTAAATGCAAGGCTTTCTTTTTACCCAAGTTGGTGAGGCAATATTCCTCAACTTGTCTACAAACCGTAGTAAATTCTAAATCTTTTAAGGTCTTTTCTGTAATTTTTATCATAGCAATTTTCTACTTTCGTAGTTGTGCAAATTTAATGATAATTTTATGAACGTAAATATACCTAAGGCTTGGAAAGATAAATTAAATGAAGAATTTGATAAAGATTATTTTATAGACTTAGTTGCGTTTGTTAAAACAGCCTATAAAAACCATACCTGTTACCCAAAAGGAAAAGCTATTTTTGCCGCTTTTGAATACTGTGATTTTGAAGATTTAAAAGTAGTGATAATAGGACAAGACCCGTATCATGGCGCAAATCAGGCTAATGGTTTGTGTTTTTCGGTACAAGATGATATCGCTATCCCACCTTCTTTAATCAATATCTTTAAAGAAATAGAACAAGATTTAAAACTTCCTTTTCCCAAAACTGGAAATTTAGAACGATGGGCTAAACAAGGAGTTTTATTATTAAATGCAACCTTAACGGTGCAGGCACACGAAGCGGGAAGTCATCAAAAGCAAGGCTGGGAAAAATTTACAGATCAGGTGATTTCTACGATTTCAGAAAATAAAGAGGGAGTTGTTTTCTTACTTTGGGGCGGATTCGCTAAAAAGAAAATAAAATTAATTGATACCTCTAAGCATTATGTTTTAACCTCTGGACATCCATCGCCATTAAGTGCAAATAGAGGATATTGGTTTGGAAATAAACACTTTAGTGAAACCAATAAACTTTTAGAAAGCTTAGGTAAAACACCAATCGACTGGTGATTACTTTACTTCATATTTATCGGTATCTACCACATCTGTTTTATTTCTGCTGAATAGAAATAAGGCTAGATTGATAATAAGGAGACTTAATAAAACAATTAAAAATACAAACATAACTATGCTCTTTATTCTGTAGATGTAAAAAAACCGCAAAGGTTGCGTCTATTTCATTAATTTTCTTTAGAATGTATGATTATTTTGCTGATGTTTATCTTTTTTTCTTCAGAGGAAGCGCTATTCACCTTATCCCATCTTGTAGCAGGTTCTACAAGTATGGTTAGTTACAATTAGCTTACAGACTGACAAATATCTTCATAATCAGATTTTTGCGCAATCAAACCCAAATCATACAATTGGTTTTGAACGGTTAACACTTCTTCTGGCTTAATTTGTTTTTGACTCCATTCCGTTAAGTCTAACCATTTCAAAATATCTTCTTCGTTTTGCTGATATCTCTCCGCAAGAAGCCGACTAATTCTAGGAATTTCTTTAAAATCTTTAGAAACGCCATTGATTACTTCTAGCATTTCTTTTAATTCCGTAGAATTTTTAGCTATAAATTGCTCTGTACTTACGATCATAAAACAAGGCCATGGCGTAGGACAATCTGCAATTCTTCTAAACGTACCATTATCAACCAAAGGTTTGGTGGTAAAATGTTCCCACATAAAATATTGAGCCTCATCTTTTGGTAAAGCTTCTACAGCACCATCTAGATTATTTACTACTTCAAACTTTAAATTTTTAGGATCCCATTGCTGATATTTTGCATTAACGTAGGTCATAAGATGCGAACCAGAGCCATATCTACTAATTGCAGAAGTGGTTTTTTCCAAATCATTCATATGTTGATAGCTAGAATTTGCTGCCACATGAATTCCCCAGATAAGGGGAGAGGCGATATATTCTTGTATTATTTTAAACGGAGAACCATCTTCTATTTCTTTAATAATTCCTTCCGTTAAGACTAAGGCTACATCAATTTCTTTAGCGTGCAAAGCTCTGCATAATTCTCCCGTGCCGCCGTCAAAATCTGTCCAAGTGACATCTAAATTTTGTTCTTTTAATAAACCTTTTTCTAAACAAATATGCCACGGAAAATTAAAATGTTCTGGTACTCCACCAACTTTTATTGATTTCATGCGGTATGCTTTTCTTTTAAATATTGATAAATTTTATACTGAGATCTAATTTTTTCTTCCCCAGGCTTAACTTTTACATACCTGTTTTCTTCGGAAGCATCTTGTATTCTTGCTTTTTGATTATCGTTTAACTGTATGTAGAGAATATCTTTAAACTCTTTAAAAACGTGCTCTTGCATTACAGGAGCCAAAACTTCAATTCTTCTGTCTAAATTTCTGGTCATCCAATCTGCGCTACCAAAATACATTTTTTCTTCCCCCTTATTATGAAACAGGTAGATACGACCGTGTTCTAGAAAACGATCAATAATACTAGTAATATAAATATTCTCACTTATTTCTGGCATTCCCGCAGTTAAGCAAGTAAATCCTCTAACAATCAACCTTACTTTTACACCACTTTGACTTGCTTTATATAAGAGGTTGATGATTTCTGGATCTTCAAGACTGTTCATTTTGGCCGTAATCTTGGCTTCTAAACCTTCTTTCGCATAATCTATTTCTTGCAAAATTAATTTGGTAAAATCTCTACGGGTATTAAAGGGAGAAATTAATAAGTTTTTGGCTCTTGGAATAATCAAATCACCCTCTAAAACTTTAAACACGCGTTCTAGTTCTTTAGTAATTTTCTTATTTGCGGTAAATAAACCGTGATCACAGTAAATTTTACTGGTTTCGCTATTAAAATTCCCTGTACCTATATACGCATACCTGAGTTTTTCTCCTTTCTCTATGCGTTCTACGAAAAATACTTTGGAGTGTACCTTAATTTTAGGATAACTGTAAATAACTTTTGCACCGTTTTCTTCAAATTTTCTTCCCCAAGTGATATTATTTTCTTCATCAAACCGTGCTTTAGCTTCAATAAAAACAGTAACTTCTTTTCCGTTTTTTAAAGCTTTGAGTAGGGAAGTGGTTAAATTGGATTCATCTGCTACGCGATAAAAAGAGATTTTAATGCCGGTTACATCATCATCGTTAGCCGCCATTTCTATAAATTTTTCTACGTAAGAAAAAGACATATATGGAAAATGTACCAACATATCTTTCTCCTTAATCGAGTCAAAATAATTATCAGATTTTTCTAATTCTTTATGAGGAATAGGTTCTAAATCTTCATAGACTAAATCTTTAATATTTGTGGGATTTGGAAAACTGAAAAAATCACTAAAATTATGATACCTTCCTCCAGGCATCATATCTATTTTTCCTAAGCCTAAATGTTTTCTCAATTTCTTCTGAAAGTCTTTAGGCATATCCGCATCATAAAGGAGTCGCGTAGGTTGACCGTCTGTTCTTTGCGCAAGCGAATCGTATATTTTTTCAGCTAGAACTCCGTCGTACTGATCATCAATATAAAGCTCTGCATCTCGAGACATTTTTATTTCATAAATTCCTGTAATTTCTTCTTCAGAAAAAACAGAAGGCATTTTATAGCGAATAATATCATCTATAAACGTAATGTAAAATTCTCCTGAAGATGAAAAAGTATAAAAACGACCGTGATCGTTTAATGGAATATTCACAAAGGCAACTTTTTCGCTTCCTTTAAAAGTAACGAAATAATATATGGTATTATTTTCAATAAAAATACGTTTCTCTTTTGCGAAGTCCACGATTTGAGGCTGAAGAGAATTTTCTACATTTTTGCGATAAAACTCCTCTACTTCGTTTTGCTGTTGCTGTGTAAAATCCTCATGAGTAATAAGGTAAATTTTATTCTTTGCTAATTCTGGAATAATTTGATCATGAAAGATCGTTCCAAACTCATGCTGCTGCTTAGAAACTTCATGAAGAATTTCTTTCACTTTCTTAGAAGGCTTTAACGCCAATTTTTTACGAAGGCTCTTCTTGATTCTCTTAATTTGTCTAAGCTGCGATACTCTAACTCTAAAATATTCATCTAAATTGGAAGAGAAAATAGCCAAGAATTTTAATCTTTCGTAAACCGGATTTTCACTATCATCCGCTTCTTGTAAAACACGTTTATTAAAGTTTAACCAATCAAGGTCTCTGTGTTTTAAGTGATTAAATTCTGGGTCTAGCATGAAATATAATTTTGTTAAAACTACAAATTACAAAAAGCTTGATCGGCTAAAATTCTGTTAAATAAAAGACTTATAAAGTGATTATTTTGTCTAGCGTGTAAAGAATAAGATGTTCAACAGCCTTTAAAGAATCTTTGCTAAAATCTCCAGTTTCTCTATTGGCAATAATTGCATTCATAGAAACGGCTTTGTGTCCTAAAAGTTTTGATAAACCATAAATAGCACTAGTTTCCATCTCTAGATTGGTGATTCTATAGTCTTGGAATTTAAAGGTCGTTAACTGATCTATAAAATTAGGATCTTGTAAACCGGCTCTTAGTACACGTCCTTGAGGCGCATAAAAACCCACATTGGTTCCTGTAACTCCTTTAAAAACGCGTCCATCTTGAGAAAAATGATCTACTAAATCTTGATCTGCACTCACTACATAAGGTCTTGCTTTATGCGGATGCAAATCTAAATATTCATGAAGATGTTCTGCAAACTCTTTTTCCAAGAAAGCATCACTTTGATAGTAATAGAGAAGCCCATCAAAACCAACGGCTTTTTCTGAAGCTAAAAATGCGTCTACAGGAATTTCTTTTTGTATAGAACCCGAAGTACCAATTCTTATAATGGTAAGCTGCTGCTGCTCTTCTTTAAATTCTCTGGTTTTTAAATTAATATTAGCCAAAGCATCAAGTTCATTGAGAACAATATCAATATTATCGGTTCCTATTCCTGTAGAAACTACGGTTATTCTCTTATTTTTGTAGGTTCCCGTTTGGGTTTGAAACTCTCTTTTTTGTGTTTTAAATTCAACCGAATCAAAATGTTTGGTAATGCTGTCTATGCGATCTGGATCGCCAACTGTAATTATAAGGTTAGCTATATTTTCTGGTTTTAAATTTAAATGGTAAACGCTACCATCTGCATTTAAAATAAGCTCTGATTCTTTAATCATGTATTATAATTTTAAAAGTTTGTGAGATTCTTTATCGTAAAGAAAATCGTATTTATAAGCCGCCCCATAAACCGTATCATCTTTCATCTCCCTATAAAAATTTTCACTTTTTTCTATCACAGCTTTTCCCTTTTCATTTAGAATAAGCCTATGCTTTTCTAAAGTTGTAAAAAAGCTAAGTTTATGTATAAACTTTTGCATTTGGATATCGCCATATCCATAATATCCTTGATATTGTAAACCGTAGCCCAACCATTGATTGATGCTTGTAATATGATTGTTTTCTATTAAATGCAATAGGTTTTCTTCTAAGACATTTAATCCTGTTTCTGAATTTGGAAAGCGTTTTAAATGCGCTCTTAGGCAATTGGATAAATACTCAAAATTTGAGCTTTTGCTTATATAGGGAACTAATCTCTTAGGATTTTTCTCATTGTAAAGCGTCCAAATATCTTGGGCAAGTTGCATATCATCTTCTTGGAGGAGAACACGATTCTCATATGCGGTTTTAAATTCTTGCGGAGTTAATTCAGCTAGACCTTTTAATTTACTTTCTCCTTTAAATCTTCCGCTACAAATTAAGCAAATTGGTACGTTTATTTTTAATTCTGCTAAAAATTGAATAGCAGCCAACATATTAATATGGCAGAATAAATCATATTCAAACCATAGGTATACTTCAGAAAACTGTTGTTCTTCAAAAATAGAAAACTGAGCTAAAAACTTATTTTCGTATTCTTGAAGCGGAATATCATAATAATCAGATAAAAACTTAGTTCGTATTTCTTTAAACGAAAAGGAATTAACGTATTTGTAGGTAGGACCATCGCAAAGCATCTCCCGCCAAACGAATATTTTTCCGCCAAGATTCAAATTCTTCAATGGTGCCAACGCACTATCTCCATTTATGATATGTAAAGTCTCGCGCTTATCCACCTACGCGCTTTACTTGAAAGCCTTTTTCTTTAAGAATCTTCATAATCTCTGGACGGTAATCGCCCTGAATAATAATTTGGTCGTTTTTAGTAGATCCTCCAACTCCCAATGTGGTTTTCAATTCTTTGGCTAAGATTTTAAAATCACTATCGGCACCTGTATAGCCTTCAATAATGGTATTGGCTTTTCCTTTTCTTTTCTCATACTTACATATAAGAGGGTCATCTTGTAACCAAATGTCTTGATTTTCTTCCTCAGTGGTTTCTAACTCACTAGGCTCATGGTCTGGAAATAAATTTTTTAATTGATCTTTTAAGTCCATAGGTGTTAAGCTTTATCTTCTTTAATTAAACCAATTTCAACTAGACGTTGGTGTAAAAACTCACCTGCCGTAATATCTTCGTACTGTTTTGGATTATCTTCATCAATACATTCTTCCAAACAATTTAACTTCATTTCGCTTCGTGGATGCAGGAAAAACGGAATAGAATAACGAGGATTACCCCATTGTTCTTTTGGCGGATTTGCGACACGGTGTATGGTAGACTTTAATTTATTATTGGTAAGTCTTTCTAACATATCACCCACATTAATCACCAATTCGTCTTCTGCCGGGATGGCATCAATCCACTCTCCGTCTTTTCTCAATACTTGCAAACCTCCAGAAGAAGCACCCATTAATAAAGTAATCAAATTAATATCGCCATGAGCTCCAGCTCTTACAGCACCTTTTGGTTCTTCAGTAATAGGAGGATAGTGAATAGGTCTTAAAATACTATTTCCATTACTTGCCCAATGGTCAAAATAATGTTCTTCTAAGCCAATGTATAAAGCTAGAGCTCTAAGTACGTAAATACCAGTCTTCTCTATCATTCTGTAGGCTTCCATTCCCGTTTTGTTGAAATCTATTAGCTCTTCTACCTGAACATTTTCTGGATATTCTTCTGTTAAATTTGCATTTTCTTCAGGTTCTTGTCCAAAATGCCAAAATTCTTTTAAATCTCCTTCCTTCTTTCCCTTGGCATGTTCTTTTCCGAAGGAAATATAACCTCTTTGTCCGCCCAATCCTTCTATTTCATACTTTTCTTTTTCTTCTATAGAGAGACCAAAGAAAGCTTTTACTTCCTTATAAAGCTCATTTACAAGATCATCGTTTAAAAAATGGTTTTTTAAAGAGACAAAACCTATTTCTTCGTAAGCTCCTCCAATTTCTTTAACAAATTTTTCTTTGCGTTTGGCGTCTTTAGATAAAAAATCTGAAAGGTCTACACTGGGTATATTCTTGGACATAGTATGATTTACATTCTGGTTATCTAACAAAGTTAATTAATTTCTTTCAGTTTAAGATAAGAGTTCACAGCCTAAAAATAAGCTTTACGGAATTTTTCTTCGGAAAAAATTAGATTTCATAGAACAATCCATAGAAAGGAAAATTATAATTGAATAAAGCGCACTAGCTAAGTAAATCTTTTTAAATTTGGGTTATCTTAAAAAGTAATTATTCAACTATGCTTCCCGAAATTAATTATAAGTCAACTACTTTAGACTCCAATCAACTTAGCCAACTTTTCTTTAAAATGCTCAAACCGAGACTTATTGAAGAAAAAATGCTCATTCTTCTTCGTCAAGGACGTATTTCTAAATGGTTTAGCGGGATTGGCCAAGAAGCCATTTCTGTAGGAGTAACCAGTTGCTTGCAAAAGGATGAGTATGTGCTTCCTATGCACAGAAACCTTGGAGTTTTTACCACTAAGGAAGTTCCTTTATATAGATTGTTTTCACAATGGCAAGGAAAAAAATCTGGGTTTACCAAAGGTCGTGATCGTAGTTTCCACTTTGGAACTCAAGAATATAAAATTATAGGAATGATTTCGCATCTAGGTCCGCAATTAGGAGTTGCAGATGGGATTGCATTGGCACATCAATTCCGTAAAGAAAAGAAAATTACTGCCGTTTTTACAGGAGAAGGAGGAACCAGTGAAGGAGATTTTCACGAAGCTTTAAATATCGCTTCTGTATGGGATTTACCGGTATTATTTTGTGTAGAGAATAACGGTTACGGCTTGTCGACACCCACAAGAGAGCAATATAATTGTGAAAATATAGCCGATAGAGGTAAAGGCTACGGAATGGAGTCTCATATTATTGATGGAAACAATATTATTGAAGTGTACAGCAAAGTGAGCGAGATTGCCGAGAGCATGAGAGAGAATCCGCGTCCTGTGTTAATAGAATTCAAAACTTTTAGAATGCGCGGGCACGAAGAGGCCAGTGGAACTAAATATGTGCCTGAAGAGCTCATGGATTTTTGGGAGAAAAAAGACCCTATTGAAAATTTTAAAAAGTATCTATTATCGGAAGGGATCCTTACCGAAGAAAAAATTGCAGAGCAAGAAGAACTTATTAAAGCCGAAATTAGCGAACATCTAAAAATGGCCGATGAAGAGGAAGCAACTTCTTCTAGTTTAGAGAATGAGTTAAAAGATGTGTACAAAGAATTTGAATACGAAGAAATTTTACCAGAAACTTCTGAAAAAGAAGAAGTACGGTTTATAGATGCGATTTCTCAAGGCTTGCGCCAAGGAATGCAACGCAACGAGAACCTTATTTTAATGGGACAAGATGTGGCAGACTATGGAGGTGTTTTCAAAATCACCGAAGGTTTCTTGGAAGAATTTGGAAAAGAACGTATTAAAAATACACCCATATGTGAGTCTGGAATCATCAGTACAGCGATGGGACTTTCTATTAACGGAGTCAAATCTGTGGTAGAACTTCAGTTTAGCGATTTTGTGTCTTCTGGTTTTAATCCCATTGTAAATTATTTGGCAAAAGTGCATTATCGCTGGAATCAAAACGCCGATGTGGTGTTAAGAATGCCTTGCGGAGCAGGAGTAGGAGCTGGTCCTTTTCATAGTCAAACCAATGAGGCTTGGTTTACCAAAACCCCTGGATTAAAAGTGATTTATCCTGCGTTTCCTTACGATGCAAAAGGTTTAATGTCTACCGCAATAGAAGACCCTAATCCAGTCTTGTTTTTTGAGCATAAAGCCTTATATAGAAGCATTCGCCAAGAAGTTCCTAAAGATTATTATACGCTTCCTTTTGGAAAAGCATCTCTTATTAAAGAAGGCGAGGAGGTAAGTATAATTACGTATGGCGCTGGAGTTCATTGGGCGATAGAAGTTTTAAATGAGAATGCAAATATAAAAGCCGACTTGCTAGATTTGCGAAGTTTGCAACCTTTAGATAGGGAAGCCATTTTTAATTCCGTAAAGAAAACAGGAAAAGTAATTATTTTACAAGAGGATAGTTTATTTGGAGGAATTGCCTCAGATATTTCTGCAATGATTTCTGAAGAATGTTTTGAATATTTGGATGCTCCGATTAAGAGAGTGGCGAGTAAAGAAACTCCAATACCTTTTTCAAAAAATTTAGAAGATCAGTATCTCGCTAAAGCGGAATTTGCTACGGAACTAGAATTGCTAGTTGCTTATTAGAATTACTCCTATTTTTAGCGGTTTTTTAACAAAAATTAGTTAATATTTCTTAATTAAGAATTTTGATGTCTTTTTCGTAATTACTTTTGGCTCTATTAACAACCAAAATACTATTATGAAAAAGACAATTTTATTGCTTTTAGTGGCTATTGTCGCAGTTTCCTGCGGAACTACTAAAATAGAAAGACAAGCAGAACGTACGTTTAAAGGAGATTGGACGCTTACAAAAGTTTCTTATCCCAATAATTCTGGTTTTGTAGATGTTACCTTGTTTCAAGATGCAGCAACCAAATGTTTCTCCAATTCTAGTTGGAATTTTGTTTCTAACAACAATAAAGGAAATTATATGTTAAATGGCTCTGGATGTGATACTTCAATGAGAAGTTTTGTATGGTCAGTTCAAGAAATCGATCAAACCACAGGACTTTATAATTTTACCCTTAAAGTAGTGGATGAAGGTGAAAATGCCAGAAAAGTGGATACAGGATACAGATTAAAATTAGCGAGTCTTTCAGAAAATAATATGACATGGGAACAAACTGTTTCTTATGAAGGAAAGCCTTTTTTAATTAGAATGGATTTTATAAAAAGTTATTAATCAATTATAAATATTAAAAGAAAACAAAGATGAGATACGTAAATAGACCCTTAGCATTAATCTTAGTTCTTGCATTTTTAATGACAGGATGTGAGGCAATAAAAAATTCAAATAACACTCAAAAAGGAGCTGCAGGTGGAGCTGCTGGAGGAGCTGTTATTGGTGGAGTAATTGGTAACAACGTAGGAGACGGTAATAACACTGCTTTAGGTGCAATTATTGGTGGAGTTGTTGGTGGTGCCGCTGGTGCTTACATAGGGAATAGAATGGATAAGCAAGCGCAACAAATTGAAAATGAAATTCCAGGTGCAGAAGTAACAAGAGTAGGGGAAGGGATTAGCGTAACATTTGATGAGAATAGTGGTGTATATTTTGCGACTAACAAATCTGATGTGAATGCAAAATCTCAAGAAACTTTAAATACCCTTATCGGAATTTTTAAAGAATATCCAGATACCAATGTTTTGGTAGAAGGGCATACAGATAGTACAGGAAACGCAGATTATAATTATACACTTTCAGAAAAAAGAGCAAGATCTGTAACCAATTATTTAACTGCTAGCGGACTTTCTTCTGGAAGATTTACTACAAAATGGTACGGACAAACTCAAGCAAAATATGACAACAGTACTGTTGAAGGTAGAGCAAAAAATAGAAGAGTTGAGTTGGCTATTGTTGCAAGTGAAGACTTAAAAGAAGAAGCGCAACAAAACACGAATAACTAAAAAAATAGAATGCCTTTTAAAGGTAACTATTTTATTTTTTAAAAAGCCTAGTGATTTTTCACTAGGTTTTTTTTTGTGGATGTAATGTAATAAGGTGAGATGATCATATTTCAATAGGGCTCATTAACCAATATTAAAATATTTCTTAAAAGATACTACGCCTCTGTTTTGGAGTTGGTTTTTTTTATACCTTTAGTAACGTGAAGAAACCTAGAGTCATTATTATTGGCGGCGGACTGGCAGGCTTAACGGCAGCCATACACTTATCTAAAGAAAATTTTGAGGTGTTACTTTTTGAAAAAGATGCCTATCCTAAACATAAAGTTTGTGGAGAATATATTTCTGCGGAAATAATTCCGTATATGAACAACTTAGGAATAGATTTAGAAGATTTGAAACCCAAAGAGATTCATCAACTTCTATTTTCTACGCAAAGCGGAAAAAAAACAAGAGCTACACTTCCCTTAGGAGGTTTAGGGATTAGTCGGTTTGCTTTAGATCATTTTTTAGTACAAAAAGCCATTCAAAATGGAGTGGAAGTTATTCAAGAACAAGTTTCTTCTGGTGAATTTATAGAACAAGAATTTCAGGTAGAAACTCAGTCAGGTGAGAAATATCTGGCAGATTTAGTTCTGGGAGCTTTTGGCAAACGTTCTATACTCGATAAAGAACTGAATCGTGATTTTATACAGCAAAAATCTTCATGGCTTGCCGTAAAAGCACATTATCAAAATGATCATTTTCCAAAAAATCTTGTAGCTTTACATAATTTTAAAGGAGGTTATTGTGGTCTTTCTGCCACCGAAAATGGAGCCATAAATGTTTGCTATTTAAGTACCTACCAAAGTTTTAAAGCGCACAAGAATTCAGAAGATTTTAAAGAAAATATACTCAGGCAAAATCCGTGTTTAGATCTATTTTTTAAAGAAAGTAAAGCTTTATTCGAAAAAGATTTAAGCATTGCCCAAATCTCTTTTCAACCCAAACCTCAAATAGAAAATCACATGTTGATGTTGGGCGACGCCGCAGGACTTATTCATCCGCTTTGTGGAAACGGTATGGCGATGGCTATTCATAGTGCAAAATTAGCATCAGAAGCAATTATTACTTCCGTAGAAAAAAACAAGTTGAATCGGAAAATGATGAAAACCGAATATCAAAATAATTGGGACCTGCACTTTAAGAGTAGAAATTTAATGGGTAGAAGATTACAGCGGGTTTGATTAAGTCCCAATTTGGCATCAGCGTCTCAAAAAATAGTTCATTATTTTCCTAGCGTACTTCCCAAAATAATAGCTAAAACCCACGGGCAACCTATTTTATGAAGAAATTGAATACAAAAGAACGTTCTAAAGAAGTTGAAATCATGGATGATTTTGACTTAAAAGGGAAACAATTGGAAAGAACGCTTCGGGATTTAGAGCATATAAATGCGTGGTTGGGAGGCAACCAAATTACAATTCAAGGTTTAGCCAAACATTTAAAAAACCAGCCTAAAGACAAAGAAATTAGTATCGCCGATATTGGCTGTGGCAACGGAGCTATGCTTCGAGAAATTGCAGTTTGGGCAAAAAAAAATAAGTATAGATTAAAACTAATTGGGGTAGACGCAAATACCCACGGAATAGAAATCGCAGATAAATTAGCAAAAAATTTTCCCGAAATTGAATTTTTAGCTTTAAATCTATTTAGTGAAGATTTTAAACAGATAAAGTTTGATGTTATTTTATGTACCTTAACACTTCATCATTTTAAAAATGAAGAAATCATAAATATTTTGAAACTGTATACGCAGCAAGCTCGCTTGGGAGTAATTGTAAATGATTTGCAGCGAAGTAAAATAGCTTACCGCTTGTTTAAGGCTTTTTGTGGAATCTTTATTAACAATGAAATCGCAAGAAAGGATGGTTTAATTTCAATTTTAAGAGGATTTAAAAAAGAAGAATTGATAGCTTTTTCAAAACAATTACCAGCCCAAAAGCATTCGATTAATTGGAAGTGGGCATTCCGTTACCAATGGATAATTCAAAACTAAATGAGCGTACATATTACTTGTGTAGAAAAACAATTACCTCCTTATTCTAAGGAGACTAAAGATATTTTGCCACTGGTGGAAACTTGGCTTTCGGGACAAGAAACACGTTTTCAGCGAAAAATTGCTAAAATATTTGAAGGCGCCCAAGTAGATAAACGTTATTCCATTATGAATCCTGAAGAGGTTTTTGTAGCAACTTCCTTTGAAGATAAAAATAATATTTACGTCAGAGAAGTAAAAAAACTAGGAAGCGCTGTTTTACAAATAAGCTTGAAAAAAGCGGCTTGGAAGCCAGAATCACTAGACTTTATCATCACGGTAAGTTGTACGGGAATTATGATTCCGTCGCTCGACGCGTATTTAATCAATAAACTGAATTTAAAACAAGACATCGTTCGGCTTCCCGTAACCGAAATGGGTTGCGCCGCAGGAATTTCGGGAATTATTTACGCTCAGAATTTCCTAAAAGCTAATCCCGGCAAACGTGCTGCGGTAATCGCGGTAGAAAGTCCTACCGCCACTTTTCAACTTCAAGATTTTAGTATGGCCAATATGGTGAGTGCTGCTATTTTTGGTGATGGCGCTGCTTGCGTTTTACTTTCTTCGGAAGAAAATGCAAAAGGTCCTAAAATTATAGGAGAAGGAATGTACCATTTTTATGATACACCCAATATGATGGGTTTCGACCTGACCAATGAAGGCCTAAGAATGATTTTAGATCCTGCAGTACCAGAAACGATTGCAGAACATTTTCCGAAAATAATACACCCATTTTTGAAAGAACACGGGAGCTCCATTGAAAAACTGAATCATCTTATCTTTCATCCCGGCGGAAAAAAAATTGTAGAAACTGTAGAAAGTTTATTTAGTGAAATGGATAAAAATATAAACGACACCAAAGAAGTTTTAAGGCTTTACGGAAATATGAGTAGCGCAACCGTTTTATACGTTTTACAACGCTTTATGGAAAAAGAAATGAGTAAAGGAGAACAAGGCTTAATGCTGAGTTTTGGGCCGGGGTTTTCTGCACAACAAATTTTATTAGAATGGTAAAAGAATTTAAAGATAAAAACCAGTGGGCAGTAATTCTTGGCGGAAGTAGTGGTTTGGGCTTAGCAAGTGCCAAAAAATTAGCATCACACGGAATGAATCTTATCATTTTGCATAGAGACCGTAAAACTAATTTAGCTGCTATTGAAAGAGAATTTGAAGTTTGTAAGAAAGAAGGAATTCAGTTGAAAAGCTTTAATATAGATGCGACCAATTCAGAAAAAATTCAAGAAAATTTATCAGAGATTAAAAGTTTACTTTCAGATAAAGGAAAAATAAAAATTTTACTGCACAGCATTGCCAAAGGAAATTTAAAACCTATGCTAGGTGAAAAAACCACCTTATCGTCAGTAGACTTTCAAATTACAATCCAAGCAATGGCGCTTAGTTTATACGATTGGGTAAAAGCCATTTTTACGGAAGAACTTTTTCATCAAGATTCGCGCATCATCGCATTTACCAGCGAAGGAAACTCAAAAGCTTGGAAAAATTATGCCGCGGTTTCTGCCGCTAAAGTTGCGTTGGAAGCGATTACTAGAAATATAGCCTTGGAGTTTGCTGCTTACGGTATAAAAGCAAATTGCATACAAGCAGGAATGACGGATACGTTCTCTTTTAGACAAATCTCTGGAAGCGAGCAATTAAAGAAATATGCGCTTATGCGTAACCCAAATCAGCGTTTAACTACCGCTGAAGATGTAGCAAACGTGGTTTATTTATTAAGTAAAGATGAAGCCAAATGGATTACAGGAACAACTATTCCAGTAGATGGAGGAGAACATTTGTCTTAAAACATGGAGACTCTTTCTCAAAAGCAATGTGAAATTTTAATATGGAAGAAGTTTATAATTTAGGCTGTAGTTTAAAACTACATTGATAATTTGAAATTTTACACTCACTTTCCTCTGGAAAGGGTTGGGGATAGGATGAGTTATAATATTTATTCTCTCATCCCTTCCTAAATCCTCCCCTGAGGGGAGGACTTAAAAACACCCTTCCATTAAAACTAGGAGAGCCTTAATGAGCATTAATCAAAACAAAATTTAAATTAAAACTTCGATGAATAAATTTGAAGATATCATTGCCCAACTTCCCTACACAGAGCCTTTTCTTTTTGTAAATGAAATAGAATGGGTCAATGAGGAAGAGATTAATGGAAGTTATCGCTTTCCTAAGGATTCTTATTTCTATAAAGGTCATTTTAAAGAGCATCCGGTGACACCCGGAGTTATTTTAACCGAATGCGCTACACAAATTGGAGTGGTTTGTTTGGGTATTTTTCTAATCTCAAAAGAAGAAACTCCATTTGAAAAAGAAAAATTTCAAATAGCATTAACCTCTACCGCAATGGATTTTTTTCTTCCTGTATATCCAGGAGAAAAAGTAAGGGTTCATGCCAAAAAAATGTATTTGAGGTTTAATAAACTTAAATGCGAAGTAAAAATGTACAATGAAGCAGAAAAGTTAATTTGCAAAGGAGAAATTGCTGGAATGATGAATCTTAAGCCATGAAAAAACGTGTTGTAATTACTGGAATGGGCGTGGTAGCACCAAATGCGGTTGGAGTAACTAACTTTAATCAAGCCATAAAAGAAGGGAAAAGCGGCATTCGTTTTTTCCAAGAATTGGCAGATTTAAATTTTAGTTGTCAGATAGGAGGAAAGCCAGAAATTACGGATACTTTATTAGGTGAATACTTTACATCTTTACAATTGCGCGGTTTAAAAGCCAGCGGAATAAAGTATGGAGTAATAGCAGGAGTAGATGCTTGGAAAGATGCAGGTTTACCAATTTTTGAAGACGCTGCTCCAGATTATGAAAGCGGAATTATTTTTGGAACTGGTATTTTGGGTGTAGATAAATTTAGAGAAGCCGTTCATTTGATTGATGAAGGAAAAACCCGCAGATTGGGAAGTACCAGTGTAATTCAAACCATGGCCAGTGGAATTAGTGCTTATTTGGGCGGAATATTAGGTTGTGGAAATCAAGTGACTACCAATTCTTCGGCATGTTCAACAGGAACTGAAGCTTTAATTATGGGTGCAGAACGCATTCAGCAAGGAAAAGCAAAACGTATGTTGGTAGGAAGTTGCGGCGATCACGGTCCGTATGTTTGGGGTGGCTTTGATGCGATGCGTATTTTACCGAGTAAATTTAATTCAGATCCAGAAAACGCATCTCGGCCTATGAGCGTCAATGCCACGGGTTTTGTGCCCGGAAGTGGGGCAGGAGCATTACTTTTAGAAAATTATCAAACCGCCAAAGCTAGAGGAGCAAAAATTTATGCGGAAGTAATGGGAGGTGCTATAAATAGCGGCGGACAACGCTTGGGAGGAAGCATGACAGCAGCCAATAATGAAGCTGTGCAACGTTGTATTAAATGTGCGATGGAAGAAGCGCAACTTCATTCCGAAGAAATAGATACCGTAAACGGACATTTAACAGCGACCACCAGAGATGCTGTAGAGATAGAAAACTGGACGAAAGCTTTGCAAAGAAAATCAAAAGATTTTCCCTATATCAATTCTTTAAAAGGGATGACGGGACATTGTTTAAGTGCCTCTGGAAGTATAGAATTGGTGGCGAGCGTGCTTCAGTTAAAAGAACAATTTATATTTGGGAATGTAAATTGTGAAGAAATTCACTCAGAAATTACAGAGTTGATTTCCGAAGATAAAATTCCGCGGAAAACCATTTCAAAGGAAATTAATATTTTGGCTAAAGCTAGTTTTGGTTTTGGAGATGTAAATGCAGTGGTGATGTTAAAAAAGTTTAGTGAATAATTGAAAACT
The DNA here is from genome assembly GCF_031845265.1 of Mesonia ostreae. Classification (NCBI taxonomy): domain Bacteria; kingdom Pseudomonadati; phylum Bacteroidota; class Flavobacteriia; order Flavobacteriales; family Flavobacteriaceae; genus Mesonia; species Mesonia ostreae. The sequence goes on from NZ_JAVRBG010000005.1 coordinate 57,240, forward strand.
CTTAATTAAGGAGTGATTAAAAATATAAAAAATGATAGAAAAAGAACTTGTAGAAAAGATTAAAAGCATTGTAAAACCCTATGTACAAAGAGAAGATGGTTTAAAAGATTTTTCTAAAGAAACAGAATTTATTAAAGATCTAGAAATTAATTCGGCTAATTTGGTAGATGTAATTTTAGATGTAGAAGATGAATTTGATATTGAAATAGACAATGATTCTATGGAAGGAATGAAAAGTGTGGGCGATGCTATAGCGATTGTAAAGAAAAAATAAAAGATGATAGGAAACGATGTGGTAGATCTTCATATGACTAAACAAGAAAGCAATTGGCAGCGCCCAAGATTTCTTGAAAAAATTTTTACAAAAGGGGAACAAGCCAAAATTATTTCTGATAAAGATCCAAATTTCTTAGTTTGGTTGTTTTGGAGTATGAAAGAATCGGCTTATAAAGCCAATCAGCGTATAGAAAATTTAGCGCCTTAATTTAATCCTTGGGAATTGGAGTGTTCTGTTCTAGGTATTGCAGCAAAAAATATTAAAGGTATAGTTAGTTTGGGAGCAGCTCAGTTTTATACATTTTCAACTTTTAGTGACAATTGTATATATACTTGGTGTACTTCAGAAAAACATAAACAAGTCATTCATCGAAAAATAGTCTGTAAACATGTAAAAGAAGCTTTACTGAAAAGCATTTCAGAAAAAGAGCAAATTCCATGGAAGGATTTAAGTATTGTCAAAGATCAAAATCAAATTCCGCAGTTATATCTATTGAAAAAGCCATTAGGTATATCTTTTTCCATTTCTCACCATGGCGATAAGGCAGCTTTTGCATTTTAAAATAAAAAAGCCGCTTATAATAAAATAAGCGACTTTTCAAATTTACATATACTCTTATTACATATGAGTACTCATTTTTTCTTTTCTTTTTTGAAGTTGTGTTTTTAAATCATTTACACATTTACTAATTGCAGCATCAAAATTTTCTTCATTAGCACCTGCAAATATCTGTGGGCCCGGTAGACTTAATTTTATTTCGCAAAGTCGTCCTTCTTCATTTGTAGAAGATTTTTCTGTTTTAAAATAAACTTCGGCTGCTACCAAAAAGTCAAACCTGGTTTTAAGTTTATCCATTTTTTCTTTTACAAGCTCTTCTAAACGTGGACTTGCTTTTACGTGTACATAATTAAAATTAGTATCCATAGTTAAGTTTTTTGTTGCTTCTAAGATACGTCCATTAGAGGATTTTTCCTAGAAAATTGTCAATATATTAATGTTCTTAATGTTTAAAAAAAACCTTTAGTTTTTCTCAATCTCACCAGTATCAAAACTAAAGAGTTTTGTGATGTCTGCAGTTTTACTCGCTTGTAAAGCTCTGTTACCACGTATGGCTATGGGAAAATATAAAACCTGAGGATTATTTTCTAAAACTCTTATGGCATCATCCTCGTCTAAGCTAACTTTTTCGGTACCAAATTTTTCCTTAAAGGCGGGATGATCTTGTTGAATAAGATCAAAGACATCTTTTCCTAACATTTTGGCAATTTCTGCCCATTCTGTACCTGTTAGTTTTGTCTTTTTTAAATCTATAGTTAATGTATCTGCTTCAGAAGCTTGTGCTGTTGCTTTACATTGTTTTCCTAATTCACTATCTGAATGAAAAATAACCAATAGTTGTCTTTCACTTTTAGCTAATACGCCCATAATTATCATTTTATATTTATCTACAAGAACGTTGAATTCTACTTTTTTTCCTAATCATTTATAAAACTATTAAGAATTTAATTGTCTTAAGTTGATTCAATAACTTCAAGACGGTATGAACTATATGATTAAATGCGATATTTATGATAAAGTAAGATTCAGCTTGAGTTTTTAACTATTAAACGCTTTTGTGAAAACATTTGGTTTAACTTTGCAAAAAAAAGAAATGAGCACATTTTTAGAATTAGGAGTAGAGGCCAACATTATAAAGGGTCTAAACGAATTAAAAATTTTTACCCCAACCGAAATTCAAGAAGAAGCAATTCCATTATTGCTAAATAATGAAACCGATTTTGTTGGGTTAGCTCAAACTGGAACTGGAAAAACTGCAGCTTATGGTTTACCTGTTCTTCATAAAATAGATGCAGAAAAACCTCAAATACAAGCTTTAATTCTCTCTCCTACAAGAGAATTGGTGCTTCAAATAAAAAAACAACTCTTTAAGTTTACCAAATATAGCGAAGATAAAATCTTTACGGAAGCCGTCTATGGCGGAGAAAAAATAGATATTCAAATTAAAAATTTGAAACGTCCCACACATATTGTTGTTGCTACGCCTGGGAGACTCGTAGATTTAATGGAACGCGGAGATATTAAGCTTACCAGTGTGACAACCTTAATTCTTGATGAAGCCGATGAAATGCTTAGTATGGGCTTCAAAGACGATTTAACCAAAATCATAAGAGAAACAGGAAGACAAAAATCTACTTGGTTGTTTTCTGCGACGATGCCTGAAGGAATTCAGCAAATCGTTAAAAAATATATGTCTCCTAAGGCGCCACGAGTAGAAACCAATAGGAAGTCGCTCATTAATGAGAATATCACGCATCAATTTATACGAGTTACTAGATCGAATAAAGAAGCAATTCTTGTCAACCTTCTTGACTCTAAGAAAGAAGAACGCGGAATCATATTTACTAGAACTAAAGCCAACGCACAGCAAGTCACTAAACTGTTAAAAGAAGAAGGTTTTTCTGTGGAAGCTTTAGAAGGGAATATGCAGCAAAAAGAACGCGAAAAAGCGATGCGAGCTTTTAAGAAGGAAAACATTCAGTTTATGGTTTCTACAGATGTTTCTGCACGAGGAATAGACGTTCAAGATTTAGGTTTTGTAATTCACTACCAATTACCAGAACAGTTGGAATATTACACGCACCGAAGTGGAAGAACTGCAAGAGCAGGTAAAACTGGTTTCTCTATCGCATTGGTCTTACCACACGAAATTGAATTGATGAAGGATATTAGTAAAAAACTAGAAATTCAATTTATAGAAAGAAAGTAACGAGATGCTTTAATGTTAATACTTAGGAAAAATCAAATAATTTGAAAAATAAGGTCGTAAAATATTATTGGATTTTAGAAGGAGTAATATTTGGAATTATTATGCTTTTTTTCTCAAGCATTTTTTTGACTTGAGTATTGATGAATCTTTCTTTGATGGTTTTCGGAAAAAAATTCTAATATGGCTGATTGGAGGTTTAATATTTGGATTAGTAGTGAAATATATTAGAAGTAATAAAGTTTCAAAGTAACTAAAAAATCTACAACCTCTTTAAGTTTATGGAATCTAAAAGTATTTTATATTGCAATTCTTACTTTCCGAAAATTATTTCATTAAGAGCAGAAGTTTATTTTAAACTGCTGGCGTTTCTCAATTAGTTAAAATTAAGTCTTGTTTCTTGATTCTATCAGCGCCCGCCCGATCAGGAATGGGCGGGTAGCGATTTTGGTTCAATCTTAACTCCTATCAATCACCGCTAAGGCCAATCTTATGCTGTGGTACGAAACTTTTTCATCAAAAAACTCGAAATATTCTTTAAGTCCGTCCGGGGAATTTAGTTTTGTTTTGGCTAGTTTCACCCGATTTACTTCTTCAGAACTCACATAATTATGAATAGGAATTTCTTTACCATCACCATAAAGTTTAGCGATATGCGAATAAATAGTGGTAGCGCTTAATCCTCTTTCTTTGGCAATATTTTCTACTGATTTCTCTTCTTGTAATAAGCTAAGCGTTTTAAGGTAAGTATTGCCTTTCTTTTTTTTGGGTGCAGGCTTAGATTATAAAAAATCTCTAATTTCTGCAATAAACTCATCACCATAAACTTCTAGTTTGCGTTGCCCTACACCGCTAATTTTTAAAAATTCTTGTTCACTTAGCGGACGCTCTCTTTCAATTTCTTTTAACGTAGCATCGTTAAAGACGAGGTAAGCAGGAATGTCTTCTTCTTTAGAAATTTTATACCTCAGCTTTCTTAATTGCTCAAATAAACTATTGGTTACAGGTTTTCCTGCTTCTTTAGCCACTTTTTTCTGCTGTGCTTTTTGTTCTTTTAAGGTTGTTGGTTTCGTCAAAAATACTTTTTGATTTTCAAATAATACCTTCTTAGAAAATGGGGTAAGTTGTAAGCTGTTATGGAGATGAAATGCGATTTCGCAATACCCCTGATTGATTAACTGCGTTAAGTAATGTTGCCAATCTCTCCAAGAAATGTTGTTTCCAATCCCGTAAGTTTTTAAATTCTGATAACCTTTATCTAATATCGTTTGATTTTGAGCTCCACGCAATACATCAATTACCGTTCCGGCTGCAGCGGTTCCTTTTAAGCGAGCGATACAAGACAATAATTTTTGAGCGATTACAGTTCCCTCAAAAAATTCAGGAGGATTTTTACATACATCGCAATTCCCACAATTTTCTTCCAATAACTCTCCAAAATAGCCTAATAAAATTTTTCTTCGGCAATCGGTAGCTTCAGAAAATTGTGTCATTCGGTCTAATTTTGCATTTTGAAACTCTTCATTACTGGCGCCTTCCGTAAAGCGTCTTAACTGAATCACATCTGCATAGGTATGAAAAAGTAAAGCGTTGGAAGGAAGTCCGTCTCGGCCCGCTCTTCCAATTTCTTGATAGTATCCTTCCAGGTTTTTGGGCATATTGTAATGAATCACAAACCTAACATTAGATTTATCTATTCCCATTCCAAAAGCGACGGTGGCACAAACCACTTTGGTTCTGTCAAATATAAAATCTTCCTGTACTTTAGAACGCTCTTCAAAACTTAATCCTGCATGGTAGGCGGTTGCTTCAATTCCTTTATTTTTTAATTTTTCAGCAATACTTTCGGTACCTTTTCTGCTTAAACAATAAATAATGCCCGACTCTCCTTCTCGTTTTTGAACAAAATCTAAAATTTGAGAAACCCTATTGGTAGCAGGTCTCACTTCCAATTCTATATTTTTTCGATCAAAAGAGCTTATAAATTGCTTGGCATGCGGAATGTTTAATTGGTCTACAATGTCTTTTCTTGTGGCTTTATCTGCGGTAGCGGTAAGGGCGATAATAGGCGTGTCTGGAAAAGTTTTCTTTAAAAAACCCAATTGCTGATAAGAAGGCCTAAAATCGTGTCCCCAAGAAGAAATACAATGAGCTTCATCTATGGCAAGGCAGTGAAAATATTGAGGTTTCAAAATATCGCTCAAGGCGGAAAGACTCTCGGGAGCTACATATAATAGTTTTAATTTTTGCTGATAAACCTGCTTGATAATTTCTTGTTGCTCGCCACTACTTTGACTGCTATTGAAATAGGCAGCAGCAATTCCGTTCGCCTTTAAACCATCTACCTGATCTTTCATTAACGCAATAAGTGGCGAAATTACTAAAGTTGTGCCGTCAAATAATAATGCGGGCAGTTGAAAACAAATAGATTTTCCTCCCCCCGTAGGCATAATCACCAATGCATCTTGATGGTTGAGAACACTTTCAATAATCTCTTCTTGCTGGGGTCTAAACGTGTCGTAACCAAAATACCTTTTTAGCGTAGGGTAGAGTTTTGTTTGGTAGTTTTCGGCAATCATGAAGTGAGTCATTTAAGCAGCAAAGTTAACGAAAACAAATTTCTTATCTATAAAAAAAGCAACTCGTAAAGGTTGCTTTAATGGTGGTAATATGTGATTTGTATAAAAATTTTTAGTTCTTGTCATTGACTCCGCTATGATCTTCTTCTAAATCATTATTATTTCCTCCTTGGCTATACAAGCCATTCTCTTCGTCTTTTAAGCCTTCTGGACCGTGGTCTTTTTTTGCCGTATTTCTACCAGGAATATCTAAATCTTTCCCTTCGAAATCGGTTTTACGCTTCCTATCTCTCAGCATCTCATCGTCACCGTTATCATCATGTACGTTTTCAGTATTAAGACGCTCTTTTTCTCTCTCTGTCACATCGCTATTATACAAAGGCTTATTTTTCTCTTTCTCTTGATCTTTCATAATTTTTTTCTTTTAAATTAATTATATTTTGACTTTAAGCGATTAGCTTTAACTTCTTTTAACAACCATATCTTAAAATAAGTTTACAAAAATTGCTCGTTAGGTTTAGCTTAAAACCTTTAATTTTGTGTTCTAAAATTTGACGAATTTCTTCTATGGCTAAAAATGATCCTTATGCTGCGTTGCGTTATAAAGAATTTAATATTTTTTTACTGGTAGGATTTGCCATGGTTTTTGCGTGGTCTATGCAGTTTATTGTTATCGAGTGGGAAGTCTACAGCCTGACTAAGAATCCGCTTTCTTTGGGAATCATCGGACTTATGGAAGTGATTCCGGCAGTTTCTATGGCGCTTTTCGCCGGTCATATTGTAGACCAAAAAGAAAAGAAAGCTTTATTGTTTAAGTGCCTACTAGGTTTTTCGGTGATTAGTATAGGTTTGTTTCTATTAACTTGGCCTAGAATAGTTTCTGGTTACCAACAAAATCATATTTTATATTCAATTTATGGGTTGGTTTTCCTTGGCGGAATTGTTCGCGCTTTTATGGGACCTACGATTTTTTCTCTATTTTCATTAATTGTTCCTAAAAAAGTATACCCCAACGCAGCTACTTGGAGTAGTTCGGTTTGGCAAATGGGGGCAGTTCTAGGTCCGGCATTAGCAGGTTTCTCTATACATTGGATAGGCGTTCATTGGTCGATGTGTCTTATTTTTGGATTTTCGTTAGTGGCATTAATCGGTTTATCTCAAATCTCAACAAAACCTATTTTAAATCCTAATATTGGAGAAAATGTATTTAAAAGTCTTCGAGAGGGAGTAAAGTTTGTTTTTAATACTAAAATAATTTTAGGGGCTTTAACCTTAGATATGATTGCCGTTCTTTTTGGAGGAGCAGTAGCTTTATTACCCGTTTTTGCGCAAGATATTCTAAAAGTCGGACCCGAAGGTTTTGGAGTTTTACGAGCAGCTCCAGCGGTAGGTGCATTACTCACTATGTTTACATCGGCTTATTTTCCTTTAAATAAAAATGCAGGATTAAAACTCTTATTAGCCGTATTTTTATTTGGAGCAAGTATTGTTACTTTTGGAATGTCTAATATTTTCTGGATTTCTGTAATGGCTTTATTTTTTAGTGGTATTACTGACGGGATTTCTATGGTAATTCGCCAAACCATACTTCAATTGAAGACACCAGACCATATGCGAGGAAGAGTGGCGTCAGTCAATTCTATGTTCATCGGTTCTTCTAATGAATTAGGTGCTTTTGAAAGTGGCTTAACTGCAAAACTTATGGGAACGGTAACCGCAGTGGTGTTTGGAGGAACCATGACTATGATAACTGTAGTAAGTACAGGAGTTTTCTTTCCTAAATTAAGAAAATTAGATTTACAAAAAGAAATGGAGGATCATAATAAAAACAATATGTAAATGAGTAAAATAATATCTCATGTAGAAAAAATAATATCCCTTTCCGATAAGGAAAAAGAAGAATTTCTTAGCATTTTACAACACCTTAGCTTAAAAAAGAAAACACTTCTAATCAGTCCTGGAGAAAAAGTAGAACACGAATATTATATCTTAAAAGGAAGTTTAATCGCTTATTATCTAGACCAAAACGATAACCAACATATCATTCAATTCTCTATAGAAGACTGGTGGATTAGTGATTTTGAAGCTTTCTTTAAAGAAGAACCTGCAAAGTTATATGTACAGGCAAATGAAGATTGTGAACTTCTAGCCATTCATAAAGAAGCTTTAGAAACCCTATACCAACGCATACCCTCGTTCGAAAGATTTTTTAGAATAAAAACTACAGGTGCGTTTGTATCCTTAAGACAACGTATTTTATCTTCTTTACAAAAAAACGGTAAAGAGCGCTATGTAGAATTTTGTAAACAGTATCCCACTATGGAAAAACGTTTCGCAAACTATCACATTGCTAACTATTTAGGTATTAAAGCAGAAAGTTTAAGTCGCATTCGTAAAGAATTAGTATAGATTAACATTTTTTAACGCTATCACCTAACTTAAGTCAACCTCAAAAACAGGTTATTCTTCCTAAATTTGTCTAAAAAAAAATTGACTATGAAAAAGATTTTATTTGTACTTACAAGCAACGATAAATTAGGAGATACTGGGAATAAAACTGGTTTTTGGATTGAAGAATTTGCAGCTCCATATTACATGTTAAAAGATGCAGGTTATGAGGTAACTTTATCATCACCTAAAGGAGGACAACCTCCAATAGATCCAAGCAGTGAATCTGAAGATGCCCAAACAGAAAGCACAAAACGTTTTTATAATGATAAAGAGACGCAAGAAACTCTTTCTTCTACACTTCAACTTTCAGAGGTAGATCAAAAAGATTACGATGCTCTATTTTATCCAGGCGGACACGGAGTTTTATGGGACTTAGTAGAAGATAAAGATTCTAAAGAAATTATAGAAAGTTTTTACAACAACGACAAGCCTGTGTCTTTTGTATGTCATGCTCCAGCGGTTTTAAAAAACATTAAAAATTCTAATGGTGAGCCCTTAGTAAAAGGTAAAAAAGTAACTGGGTTTACGAATCAAGAAGAAGATGCGGTTCAGCTTACTAACGTTGTTCCTTTCCTTTTAGAAGATATGCTAATTGAAAATGGGGGAGAATATAGTAAAATTGAAGATTGGCAACCTTATGCCGTTCAAGACGGATTGTTGATTACAGGTCAAAATCCTGCATCTTCTGAAAAAGTAGCCGATTTACTTATGAAAACTTTAAGCTAAATGAACAAACAAGCATTATTACAAGATTACAACCTTAACGGATTAAAACTACCCAATAGAATAGCTATGGCTCCCATGACAAGGAGTAGAGCTACTAATCCTGAAAAAAAAGCTACGGCAGATTTACAAGGTGAATATTATAAGCAGCGATTCTCTGCTGGGTTGTTAATTACTGAAGGATCTCAAGTCTCAGAAGAAGCTGTAGGCTATGTAAATACGCCTGGTATTTATTCTAAAGAGCAAGTAGAAGGTTGGAAAGAGGTGACGCAAATGGTACACGAAGCCAATGGAAGAATTTTTATTCAACTTTGGCACGTAGGTAGAATGTCTCACCCAGATTTTCATAATGGTAAAAAGCCCTTATCTTCTTCAGCAATTAATCCCAACTCGCAATCATACACTCCAGATGGTTTTAAAGATACGGTAACACCTAAGGAAATGAGCTTAGAAGATATTAAAAGAACTATTAAAGATTTTGCAAACGCAGGAAAAAATGCGATGGATGCAGGCTTTGATGGGGTAGAAATTCATTCTTCTAACGGATATTTATTTCACCAATTTTTTAATGCCACTTCCAACACGCGAGAAGATGAATATGGAGGAAGTATCGAGAAAAGAGCTAAATTTTTATTTGATGTCATCGATGCGATGAAGGAGGTAATGCCAGAGCAAAAAATAGGATTACGTCTAAATCCCTCTTTACACGGTATTTTTGGAATAGAAATGGACGAGGAAACCATCCCAACTTTTGATTATATTGTTTCTAAACTTAACGATTACGATTTAGCGTATTTGCATTTATCAGAACCTTTTAATGATGTTTCTGATGTTCCTTACGCGGTAGAAGAAATCGCTAAACATTACCGTCCGCTTTATAACGGAACCTTGATAATTAACACAAAGTTTGATCAAGAAAATGGGAATAAAGTTATTGAGGACGGCTACGCTGACTTGGTAGCTTACGGCAAGCCTTACATTTCTAATCCAGATTTGGTAGAGCGTTTTGAAAAAGGAATCACCTTATCAGATTGGGATGAAGATACTTTCTATGTACCTGGTAAAAAAGGCTATTTAGATTATGAAGTGAAAGCGAGAAACTCTTAAGAAGACTAAAAGCTCTCCTAAGCGTTAAGATATATACAAATTAAAGGCTTTAAAAGATAGTTCTCTTTAAAAGCCTTTAATTTTACCATTAGGCAACATAAAAATGGCTTTATGGAAAAGAAAAACTACAAAATATCTATTGTTGGTGCAGGAATAAGTGGGTTGATTGCTGCTCAAATACTTGAGAATTTTGGTTATCATCCCACGATTATAGAAAAGACCGATGCCGTGGGAGGTAGGGTTAAAACTGAAGTGGTGAACGGTCATCGATTGGATGTAGGGTTTCAGGTTTTATTGGAAGCTTATCCCAAAGCAAAAGAATATCTTGAGTTGGAGAAATTAAACTTGCAAGCTTATAAACCCGGAGCAAGCATTTATCTCGATTGTAAGTGGCAAAATATTGGAGACCCCTTAAGAAGTTTCGACTTATTAATTCCTACGCTTTTCAATACAGGTGGTTCTATTTCAGACAAATGGAAGGTGTTTCAGCTTAGCAGTCACTTAAAGTCAAAATCTATTGAGACTATTTTTCAGCAAGAAGAATTAACCACGTATGATTATTTAATAAAGTACGGTTTTTCTGAAAAGATCATTCAGTGCTTTTTTCAGCCTTTTTTTTCGGGAATATTTTTAGAAGATAAGTTAGAGACCAGCAGTAGAATGTTTCAGTTTATTTATAAAATGTTTTCAGAAGGAAAAACAAGTGTTCCTAAAGATGGAATTGGAGCAATTCCGCTTCAGCTAAAAGAAAATTTAAAGCATACGCAGTTTAAATTTAATACTTCCGTAAAGTCAGTTGAAGAGCAAAAAATCACCTTAGAGAACGGAGAGGTTATCGAAAGTCATTTCACCATTATCGCGACAGAAGCGAGTGATTTGGTTTCTAATTTAAACAACCAAGCTACTGAATGGAGAAGTTGTGATAACCTTTATTTCTTAACGGATGAAAACCTTTTAAGTACCGATTTAATAGGTCTTTTACCACATCAAGATACATTGATCAACAATTTTGTCTTTGTAGAAGATGCTAAAGCCAAAGAATTGGGGAAACATTTATTGTCGGTTACCGTGGTGAAAAAACATGACCTTTCCCCAGAAGATTTGGTGAAACGCATTCAGAAAGAGTTGAAGAATTATTTAAGCATTCAAAAAGCCAGTTTCTTAAAGCATTATTACATTCCGCGTTCTTTACCTAAGCTCACACATACGGCTTATGAAATTATGGATACTGAAACTCAACTTACGCCCTCCATTTATTTAGCAGGCGACCAGTTGCTTAACGGATCTTTAAATGCGGCGATGATGAGCGGAGAAAGAGCTGCCTTGGGTGTCATTAAAACCTTAGAAGATGGGTTGGTGGTGAACGAACTCACTTCAGAATACAGATAAATTAAAATAAATTAAACTAAAACAAACATTTATGAGCAATATAAAAGCATACGGAGCAAAAGATAAAGATGCAGATTTAAAACAAATCGACATTGAGCGCCGAGAAGTAAAAGATAAAGATGTAAAAATACAAATCACGTATTGCGGAGTTTGTCATAGCGACATTCATACGGTTAGAAACGATTGGGGCGGCGGAAAATATCCTGTGGTTCCTGGACACGAGATTGTTGGGAAAGTAATGGAAGTAGGAAGCAAAGTGTCCAACTTTAAAGAAGGTGACTTAGTAGGCGTAGGTTGTATGGTTGATTCTTGCCGAGAGTGTGATCCTTGTAAAAAAGACTTGGAGCAATTCTGCGAAAACGGAATGGTGGGAACCTATAATGGAAAAGACAAGCATTTAGGCGGACATACCTTTGGAGGTTATTCTGAAATGATTGTAGTTGAAGAGCATTTTGTATTGTCTATTCCAGAAAATTTAGATGCAAAAGCTGTAGCGCCATTGCTTTGTGCAGGAATTACTACCTATTCTCCCTTACGTCATTGGAATGTGAAGGAAGGTGATAAAGTGGGAGTAATTGGACTAGGAGGTCTAGGACATATGGGAATTAAATTAGCGCACGCAATGGGAGCTAAAGTAGTGATGATTACTACTTCTCCGGATAAAGCCGAGGATGCTAAACGTTTAGGCGCCGATGAGGTATTGATTTCTAAGGATCAAGAGGAGATGAAGAAGCATAAGAATTCTTTCGATTTATTACTGAATACCGTACCGGTAAGCCATGATATTAATCCGTATTTAGCTTTATTAAAAATAGATTCTACTATGGTGATGGTTGGAGCCATTGAACCTTTAGAACCCATGCACGGCGGAAGCTTAATTATGGGAAGAAAACGTGTTGCTGGTTCGTTGATCGGCGGAATTAAAGAAACACAAGAGATGCTTGATTTCTGCGGAAAGCATAATGTGGTTAGTGATGTAGAGATGATTGACATTCAAAACATTAACACGGCGTATGAACGTGTAGTCAACTCTGATGTAAAATACCGTTTTGTCATTGATATGGAATCTTTGAGAACGGCATAGATTATTTGATTACAAGTAAAGATAATTATAACGGAGCGAGATTTATACTCGCTCCGTTTTTTTATACACACAATTTCAGCAGAACCCCTGAAAAATACCATATTTTTCGTAATTTTATGCTAAAATCAAAAGATGCATATTCATCACCTTTTAGACGGAAACTCAGTTGCAAATACCTTTATTAGCGAATTACGAAATGTAGATATTCAGAAGGATCAAATGCGCTTTCGCAGAAATATTGAACGCTTAGGAGAAATTTTAGGTTACGAGCTGAGTAAGAAACTGTCCTATCAACCGCAAACGATGACCACTCCGCTAGGAAAATCTACTCACCAAACCATTCAAAATGAATTGGTGGTCTGTTCTATTTTAAGAGCAGGATTACCATTGCATCAAGGATTGCTCAATTATTTTGATAAAGCAGAGAACTCTTTCATTTCGGCGTATAGACATCATCCAAATCCTCAAAATGATGCTGATTTTCAGATTAAAGTGGAATATTTGGCCTCCCCATCTTTAGAGGGGAAAACCTTAATTTTAGCAGATCCTATGTTAGCCACAGGCCGTTCTTTTGTAAATGTATATAAAGCATTAGAAAATATGGGAAAACCGAAAGAAATTCATTTGGTAGCTGTGATTGGGGCGGAAGAAGGAATTGAACTTTTAAAACAAGAATTTCCAGAAGATACTCATTTATGGATTGCTACTATCGATCCTAGTTTGAACGAAAGAGGTTACATAGTTCCCGGTCTCGGAGATGCAGGCGATTTATGCTACGGAAGTAAAATGCAACATTAAATGGATTATTACCACATAAAAAGTGAACGTCTAAACTTTAGAAAATTAACCGAACAAGACATTCCTAGTTGGGCAGAATTTTTTGTGAATAATGCTGGATTACAATATTTCAATTTTGATCTTTCAAAAAGTAAGGAAGCCTTGGCGGAAGAGTGGATTCAAATTCAGTTAAAGCGTTATCAAAACAATAATTACGGTCATTTGGCAGCAGAACTTAAAACCGACGGAACTTTTATTGGAATCGCGGGATTATTACCTAAACAACTGAAAGGAAAACAAGAATATGAAGTTGCTTATTCTTTAAAACCCGCTTATTGGGGAAAAGGTTACGGTACAGAAATGGCTACCCGCATGAAAAATTTCGGATTGAAAAATATGGATGTTAAACGTTTAATTTCGATGATTTCTTTTGGAAATGAGGCTTCTATTAGCGTGGCCAAAAAGAATGGAATGAAATTTCTTTTTGATACAGAATTTGATGGTGAACTTTTACACATTTTTGGAATTACGAGGTAGAATTGTGGTTGTAAGGATGTTTTGAAGGTTGGAGGTAAAGCTACGCTTAAAGTGTTTCCAACCTTTCCATCCGCTAAAGCGGCCACCTTCCCTTGCTAAGGTAAGGAGCTTTTAAGTTGTTGTCTTGATTAAACGAAGCTCTAAATAAATCATTATTTTAAAAGCACGATAGTCGATCGAATCCTCACCGATTGGTCTATCCTCTAGGTTATAACAGCTCAGCGGTCTTATGTCTTACGTCTTGTTTCTAACAGCGCAGCGGTCTTGATTCTTGATCAGATAATTATAAAATTAACTTTAACTTCTATTATCTAAAAGCACCAGATTATTTTCAAAAAGATTACTTTTGCAAAAAATTGATTGAATGAGTTCTTTTGAAGATTTAAAATTATCTAAGCAATTAGGCTACGCCATTGAAGATTTGGGCTTTTCCCAACCTACGCCTATACAAGAGGAAGCTTTTCCTGTGATTAGATCTGGGAGAGATGTGGTTGGAATCGCACAAACTGGTACCGGAAAAACTTTGGCTTATATGTTGCCATTGCTACAAGATTTAAAATTTTCTAAGCAAATAAATCCGCGTGTTTTAGTTATGGTTCCCACGCGAGAACTTGTGATCCAAGTGGTAGATGAGATCAATAAATTTGCGAAATACCTCAATTTACGTGTTTTAGGAATTTATGGGGGCGTCAATATGAATCCGCAAAAAGAAATTCTTCTACAAGGTTGTGATATTGTGGTGGCCACACCCGGTAGACTTTATGATCTCGCTTTAGGAAGAGCAATTCAGTTTAAATCGATTAAGAAATTAGTGATTGATGAGGTCGATGTGATGCTCGATTTAGGTTTTAGATTTCAGCTAAAAAATATATTTGAGTTGCTACCCGTAAAAAGACAAAACATCATGTTTTCGGCGACTATGACTGAAGATGTCGATGCACTTATGGATGATTATTTTGTGAGTCCGCATCGTATTGCCATCGCTTTAAGTGGAACACCGCTAGATAATATTTCACAAACGGTGTATGCTGTACCTAATTTCTACACCAAACTTAATTTACTCACGCAGCTATTAGAGGACAAGGAAAATTTTCAAAAAGTATTGATTTTTGTTCCTAATAAGAAGAGTGCAGATAGAGCTTATGATGCCTTAAAAGAAGTCTTTCCAGATGAGGTTTGTGTCATTCATTCCAACAAAACTCAAAATTACAGGATACGATCTATTCGTCAATTTGATGAAGGCGACAATCGTATTTTGGTCACTACCGATGTGATGGCACGCGGACTCGATTTAAACGAGATTTCGCACGTTATTAATATCGATACCCCAAAATATGCCGAAAATTATATGCACCGTATCGGAAGAACGGGTAGGGCAGAGAAAGAGGGACGTTCTATTTTATTGTTTACGGAGAAAGAAAAAGATAACAAAGAGGCGATTGAAACTTTAATGGATTATCAAATCCCTGTGGAAACACTTCCGGACACGGTAGAAATTAGTAAACAGCTTATTCCTGAAGAAAGACCTGTTATTAAAGAACATAACAATCCTCATAAAATTTCTGAAGGAGACGAACCTGGCGCTAGTTTTCACGAAAAAAAGGAGAAAAATAAAAAAACCAATCAAGGAGGTTCTTATAAAAGAGAGATTGCCAAAAAGTATAAAAAACCCAAAACGAGAGGAGATAAAAATTACAATAAACACAACAAAAATAAACGTAAGTAATGGAATCACAGCCTAACAATCCGTTGCATGGCGTAAAATTAGCCGAAATTGTAGAATTCTTAGTCGATCATTATGGCTGGGAAGAATTATGGAGACGAATTCGCATCAATTGTTTTCAATCGAATCCTTCGGTAAAATCTAGTCTTAAATTTTTACGACGTACGCCTTGGGCTCGTGAAAAAGTGGAATATCTATACTTAAAGACTATCAAGAAAACTTCCAAAAAGTAAAAAAATCCGCGGAAGCGAAATCAACCTATTTCGTCTTCTTCATAAAATCTAGAATCTCATCATACCGCTTACTCCAAGGCCAGAAATATTGAATGACCATTGGTACGTGTTTTTTGTTTAAAACAATAGGTTTTAGCTGTGGCTGAAATGCTTTTAGCTTTGTATAAAAATTTTGATTCGCTTTGATGATAGAAGCGTAAGATTTGCTTCCCCAATACATCAAAACCAGAGGTGTTTTTCATCAATATAAGTAATGGGTGATGCTTTTTTCCAAGTATCAGGATTTTTCGTCCAAGTGCTTAGGTAATGATTTTCGCTCGTTGGCGGAAATTTTTGCAGGTACGAATACATATCTAGGCCCGCAGCATCATTTAGAATAATTCCGGCGATATCTTTTTTATCAATTCCGTGACTAGAATCCATTGTCGCCAAAGCGACGAGATGTCCGCCAGCGGAATGCCCCTTCACATAGATTTGCTGGGGATCTCCACCATAATTCTTTATATTATTCTTGATCCATAAAATGCTTTTCGCTATGTCTTGCGTCATCTGTCTATAATCAGCTTCTGGACTCAAGGTATACTCTGAAATTACTGTCACCACTCCTTTCTTGGCAAAATTTCTTCCTAGAAAACCATAAGTTTCTTTTTTCCCGCTGTCCCAATTTCCGCCGTGAACAAATAGGAGTACAGGCAGAGGTTTCGTTTTCTTCTTGGGAACAAAAATATTGGAGGTTAGCTCTTTGGGAGCAGTGGTGTAGGGAATGTCTTTGTGTTTTTTCACCGCACAACTAGAAAATAAAAGTGAAATACTTAGGAGAATAAGAAATATGCGCATCGATGAAAGTTGATGTTAGAAAGTTAAAATTCTAATAGGTAAATATAGGATAAAAGCGTATCTTTTTTCTCTACGAAAAATTAAAGTATGTCCGTACTTTCCAAAATAGCACTCGGCGGAGGTTGCCATTGGTGTACTGAAGCCGTATTCCAATCCTTAAAAGGGGTAGAGGAAGTAAAACAAGGTTTTGTCGCTTCAGAAGCAGAACATAGTAGCTTTTCTGAAGCCGTAATTGTTCATTTCTATCCTAGAGAAATTTCATTATTCCAATTAATCGAAGTGCATTTAATGACGCATCAAAGTAGTTCATTACATAGTATGCGTTATAAATATAGGTCTGCAATTTATACATTTGATGCCCTGCAAGAAGAACGTGCAAAACTCTACTTGACTGAATTTAAAAAAGGGAATTCTAAGATTATTACAGAGGTATTGGCGTTTAAAGAATTTAAGGCCAGCCGAGAAGAAATACAAAATTACTATTTAAAAGGTTCTCAAAAACCATTTTGCACACGCTATATTTCTCCTAAACTAAAAAGTTTAGAAAAGAATTTTAAAGATTTATTAGCTTAGAAGATTCTTGTTTTTTTTGGATCAAAACTTTCGTTATATTCATTTCATCCTAACCTATGTACAACTCAGCAGTTTTAATTCTTTACGGAAAGCTTTTTTACTGAATTTTGAATGAATACTTAAAATTTCATTCAGATGGAAAAAACAATACAAATCTTAATTTACATCCATGCCGCTTTTGGAGGAATTGCTTTACTGGCAGGAGGTATTTCCTTGTTAGCTGAAAAAGGAAAGACGGTTCATAAAAAATCGGGTTTATTATTTTACTACGCAATGATGATTTCGGGATTACTCGCTATGTTTGTCGCGGTATTGCCCAATCATGAAAGTCCGTTTCTATTTTCGGTAGGAATTTATAGCTTATATTTTGTAATTATGGGCAAAAGAGCCGTGAGTTATAAAACCAATCAATCTAATCTTAGCTTAGACCGGTTCATTTCTCTCATAATGATATTTACAGGTTTCCTCATGATATTCTTAGGACCTCTACTTAACAATACGATAAATCCCGTCTTAGTGGTTTTTGGAAGCTTAGGTATTATACTCTCTACGAAAGATATGATCGTATTTAGAAAACCCAATGCATTAAAAAAAGTATGGTTAAAGCTACATTTAAGTAAAATGTTGGGAGGTTATATTTCGGCTACGACCGCATTTGTAGTTGTAAATGAGTATTTTCCTAATGTATATGCTTGGTTTGTTCCCAGTATTGTTGGTGGATTTATAATTGCGTATTGGATTCGGAAGATCAATAATAAGACGCAGACTAGTAAAATAATGTAGCAAAGTTTACTTGATATGCATTTATTACAACTTTCAAATAAGTACTGTATACTTAACGCACTTCACAAAAAGCCGTGAATTAATAAGAATCAAGTTATAGACTGGATTTTTTATTTAGTATGCCATCAAAACAAGTAGAAGTTCGGGTCTTTTTTAATAGTTTTCTAGTGAAAAAAGTTTCTTTTCGTTCTAAAGCTAGATTTTTTCGTAGCAAAACCTGATTAACTTAAAAACATTTTTAAAACGTAAAAACTCCTGTTTATAGGACTTAAGATAAATTAATGTCTTTTTTTAACGGATGGATTAAAATTTTGTTTAAAATAATTGATCCTAATGGTAGGATTACTAAAAATTAAACTTATATTTGTCGATAATAAATAACAATTTTTTAATTACATTACAATGAATAAAGGAACAGTAAAATTCTTCAACGACACTAAAGGTTTTGGATTTATCACAGAAGAAGGTGCAGACAAAGATCATTTTGTACACGTATCAGGATTAATCGATGAAATTCGTGAAGGTGACGAAGTAGAATTTGATTTACAAGAAGGAAATAAAGGTTTAAATGCAGTAAACGTAAGAGTTCTGTAATATATATCTCTTTAAGACACAAGTAAGGCCTATCTTTTTTAAGATAGGCTTTTTTCATTTTAATTTCAAATCAACTAAAACCTATTCTTTCCTCAAAAATTTAACTTCACAACCCTTACTTTCTGTCCATTTATGTTCCATTTCACTCTAAACTAGAAATCCTGATGAAATCACTCTTGGTATTGCTGAATGCAATAACCCAGCAGAATAAAAATAAGAGCAAATATTTTATAAAGCCTGATGAAATTTTTCTTTTTGCCTTAATTTTTACTAGTATATTTGCGTCCTGTACATTCGAATTTTCTTAAGAGATGGAATGTACTTAGCTTCATTAATTATTTTTCAATTTTTCCTATGTATGAAATTTAACAACTGTTTTACTACCTTCTTCTTTAGCGTCTTTTTCTCAGTAGTAATATTTTCCTCTTCGGTTTCTGCACAGAAGGCATTTACCAGACAGGAAATCAATGATTCTATTCAAGAATTACCTTATTTTTCTAATCATTTAGATAATTATTTTATTACTGGAGTTCCTACTAACCAATCTATTGATCGTGCTTCTGCAAATGCCAAATACCAAATCAGTTTTAAGCAAATATTGTCTAAAGAATCATTGCCTTATGATACGTATTTGATCCTTACCTATACTCAAAAAGCCTTTTGGAATATTTATGAAGATTCTTTTCCTTTTAGAGATCTTAACTTTCATCCTACCATTAGTTTGGGGAAGTTTGTTTATAAGAAAAATGATGAACTCGCAGGAATTGCGACATTATCTTTTGAACATGAATCGAATGGACGAGACAGTATTTTCTCAAGAAGTTGGAACCGCTTAAGCTTAGGCTATACTACTAATATTTTTAAAAATACGACTGCCAGCTTTAAAGCTTGGCTTCCTTTCGCTTATGAAGAAGGAAATCCAGATTTGTTAGATTATGTAGGATTGGCAGAAATAAAGATTTCTCATGAGCTCATTCATGATAAATTGAGCTTTGCCGTAATGGCGCGCAAAGGATTAAATTTTAAAAACGGAGCTTTACGCTCTCGAATTTATTACAATCCATTTAAACGAAATATCGCTAATCAATACATTATGTTGGAATGGTATCTAGGACAAGCCGAAAGCTTGCTTGATTACCAACAATCTCAAAGTATGATCAGGATAGGTTATGTCATCAAAAGTAATGAATTTAACTGGTTTAGAGGAAAAAAATAGAATGTTGTAGCTAGAGACCCAACTTAATAACCAAAAACGAGCTTAAAGTAACTTCCTCGTACTATATTATATAATGTGTTTTGATTTTGATAAGGCTCAAGATGAATTTATACTTTAAAAAAAAACCGCTCTTGGTGCTTGACTGTTTTATAAAAAGTATCCTCTTAGATCTAATTCAGTTTTCTTAGAAACACTTCTATCTTATATCTGATTAATATTAGTAAGAACAAACCTATTTCATAGTATTTGCGGTAAAAGTGTGGTTATCTTTGCACAAAATAAAAAATATGTCCAAACAGTTTTCAGCATTAGGAATTAAGGAAGAAATTCAGAAGAGCTTAGCCGAATTACAAATTTCTGTACCTACAGATATTCAGAAAAAAACAATTCCCCTAGTTTTAAATCAGAAAGAAGACCTGGTTGTCTTAGCAAAAACAGGAACAGGAAAAACGGCCGCTTTTGGATTGCCTTTAATTCAATTGATAGATGTTGAAAATACGAGTTTACAAGGATTAATATTAGCTCCTACAAGAGAATTAGGTCAGCAAATTTATGAGAACTTAGTTTCTTTTTCTTCTACAAGTCCGCAAATACAAATCGCATCTGTATGTGGCGGAATTCCTATAAAACCACAAATAGAACGTTTAAAAAACACTACACATATCGTGGTCGCTACTCCAGGTCGTCTCATTGATTTGATAAAACGCAATGCGATAAATATAAAAAGTCTAGACTATTTCGTGCTAGATGAAGCTGATGAAATGCTGAGTGCTTTAAAGGAAGAAGTAGAGCTAATCATTAAAGAGATTCCGAAATCAAGAAGAACCTTTTTGTTTACTGCAACGCTGCCAGGATATATTAAACAATTGGTTCAAAATTATATGTCCAAACATGTGGTGCATATAGAAGCCGATATGCAAACGCTAGGTCACCAAGGAATAGATCATAGATACGTAGTCGTAGATCCTATAGAAAAGCTAGAGGTTTTACTTCATTTTTTAAGTACTAAAGAGGGAGAACGCGGCATTATATTCTGTAAAACTAAAGCTGCGGTGAATAAATTAGCCAAAAAGTTAGCGATCAACAAGTTTTCTTCGGGAGCCATCCATGGAAGTTTAGCACAACCTATTCGAGACCGAATTATGGGACAGTTTAGGGAAGGTCATATAGATATTTTGGTAGCTACAGATTTAGCTGCTAGAGGTATTGATGTGAAAGAAATTTCTTATGTGGTTAATTATCATCTGCCAGATACTTATGAGGCTTACGTTCATAGAAGTGGAAGAACGGCTAGGGCAGGAGCAAAGGGATTTTCATTAAGTATTATTCAAGACGAAGAAATAGAAGATATTCCTGAGTTTGAGAATGAGTTGGGACTGGTTTTTAAAGAATTTAAGAAAGCAGATCCACAAAGCATCGAAGAAAATAATGCTTTGTTATGGGCTAAGAAAATTTTTAAAACCAAACCTAATCGCGAGGTTTCTGAAGATTTTAAAGAAAAGATAAAGACCGTCTTTCATCATTTAACCAAAGACGAACTCGTAGAAAAAGTATTGGCGAATTATTTGGCACAAACCAAAACTTCAATTTCCACTTCAGAAGAATCTAAAAAGAAAAAAAAGAACTTTTAGTATGGCAAATTATATGAAAACTCAGCAGGAAATTTTAGAAAAATTAAATATTCATGAATTAAACTCTATGCAAGAAGAAGCGGTTTCTGTGATTGAAACCACAAAGAATACTATTTTATTATCTCCCACAGGAACAGGAAAAACCTTGGCTTTTTTGTTGCCTTTAATCAATACTTTAGATCCTGAATCTACAGAAATACAAGCTTTAATTTTGGTACCTTCAAGAGAATTGGCCATTCAAATTGAGCAAGTAATACGCTCTATGGGTTCTGGTTATAAGGTTAATGCCGTTTATGGTGGCAGACCTATGTCTAAAGATAAAATAGAACTCAAGCACAATCCAGCAATTTTAATAGGAACACCCGGAAGAATTTTAGATCACTTTAATAGTGATCGCTTTTCAAAAGCGACTATTAAAACACTTATTCTAGATGAATTTGATAAATCTCTAGAAGATGGTTTTGAGGATGAAATGAAGGGGATTATAAATGAATTGCCAAGTCTTAAAAAACGTATTCTTACTTCGGCAACTCACGGAGTGACTGTTCCAAAATTTGTGCAATTGGACAAACCAAAAACTATCAACTATTTAAAAGAAAAAATAAGTTCTAAATTAGCGCTTAAAACTGTGATTTCTCCAGATAAAAATAAGTTGGAAACTTTGTTAGAATTGCTTCAGCATATAGGTCGTGAGCCTGGAATTATTTTTTGTAACTTAAAAGAAAGCATCTCTCAAGTAAGCTCTTTTCTTCAACGAAATAAAGTGAATCATGAGTGTTTTTTTGGCGGGATGGAGCAAAAAGATAGAGAGCGAGCTTTAATTAAATTTAGAAACGGAACTTGCCAAGTATTAATAGCTACAGATTTGGCTGCAAGAGGTATTGATATTCCTGAAATGAAGTATATTATTCATTACGAATTGCCACGACTCGAAGAAGAATTTACTCATAGAAACGGAAGAACAGCAAGAGTAAATTCAAAAGGAACTGCTTATGTTCTAAAATGGAAAGACCAAGCATTGCCCGAATTTATTAAAGGCAGTGCCCAAATTAACATTTCTAAGAAAGCACCTCAAAAAGCTCAGTACTGGGAAACTTTATTTATTTCTGGCGGAAGAAAAGATAAAATTTCTAAGGGAGATGTTGCGGGTTTATTCTTTAAACAAGGCGGACTTCATAAAGATCAATTAGGCACTATTGAGCTAAAGCAAGATTGTACGTTTGTAGCTGTTCCTCTAAATATTGCTGAGGAGTTGATAGAGAAACTCAACAATACAAGATTAAAGAAAAAGAAAGTTAGAATTTCTATTCTTTAAGAATCCTTGGTTGTCTGGATTGTAAATTGAGAAGTTTTTAGTATAACAATTGTTCTTAGTATAAGATTTCTTTCGCTTCGCTTCGAAAATTTCACTCTGGCCGAGATTTAAATGAGGGTATCTCTCTTGTTAAATTTCAGAAAAACCTAAAGCTAATACTATTTATGTATATCCGTTATAATTTCTAAAATTGATTTTTCTCTTATTGAACTTAATAAAAAAAAATGTATCTCGACTCTGCTCCATGTGACATCATAACTTAATTTAATCAAATTGCACATTAAACAGATATACAATAAGGTTTTCAACCTTCACTTAATTTCAGAAAAAAATCGTCTTGACAGAATATACTATCTTTTGAATAGAATAAGGGCTATATTCGCACTTTAAAATTTTATCTATGCAAGCCAGAAGTGAAGCGGAAGTGGAAATCCTTAGTCAGGAGCAAATTGACCAATGTATCGCTATATTAGAAACTCTGAATGCCGATACGGATCAGATATTTGAAATTCCGAAGAAAAAAAGAACTGCTTTAATCAAAGCTGCTGGATTATTTTCTAGACCCAATAGAGAAGAATTTCAGCGTAGAAAAAAAGATGCTAAGAAAGCTGCCAAGCGAAAACAAGCAGCCAGAGATAAAAACGCTCGTAAAGAAACAGGGATTCGAAGTGCTCGAGAAGCGCATATTTTTGTGGCTCCCAAGTTGCTTGCGGCGGCAGATTTAGAAAGTAAAGAAACCTTAGAATTAGCAACGCCAAGAAATTGTTATGTATGTAAAACGCTATTCACCAAATTGCATCATTTTTATGATACGATGTGTACTGAGTGCGGTGATTTTAATTACGCCAAGCGTTTTCAGACCGCAGATGTTAACGGGCAAGTAGCCGTAATCACAGGCTCAAGATTAAAAATAGGTTATCATATTACGCTAATGTTACTACGAGGAGGTGCTACGGTAATTGCGACGACCCGCTTTCCAGTAGATTCTGCCTCACGATTTTCTAAAGAAGAAGACTTTCACCAATGGAAAGATAGATTGCACATTCATGGCTTAGATTTAAGACATATTCCTAGTGTAGAAATTTTTTGTAATTATATAGAGCAAAAATACGATCGCTTAGATATTTTAATTAATAATGCGGCTCAAACCGTGAGAAGGCCTGCAGGATTTTATGCGCATTTAATGCCAAAAGAAGAACAAGCTATAGATGAGCTGCCACAAAATATTCAAGATTTATTAGCAGAACATTCAGATTGTTTAGGAGAATTAAAATCTTTTTCAAAAACAGCATCGCCAAATAAAAATATGCCGGTCACTTGGCACGGACCAGAACCGGGAATTGGATTAAGAGCTTCGGCAAAGTTATCGCAAATTCCTTATAGTTTTGACAATAGTCTTGTAGCACAAGAAATATTTCCAGAAGGAGAGTTAGATGCAGATTTACAGCAAGTAGATTTAAGAAAAACCAATTCTTGGCGATTAAAATTGGGCGCTATTGAAACTACGGAAATGATAGAAGTACAATTGGTAAATTCTGTAGCACCATTTGTATTATGTAATCGCTTAGCGGAATTAATGAAGAAAGAAAATACAGGTCAAAAACATATCATTAATGTAACTGCGATGGAAGGAAAATTTCATCGTTTTTTCAAAGAATCACGTCATCCGCATACGAATATGGCCAAAGCGGCCTTAAATATGTTAACGCATACAGCGGCTGGAGATTTAGCGAAAGACGGAATTTTCATGAATGCTGTAGATACCGGCTGGGTGACTGATGAAGACCCGGCAGAATTGGCTAAACGAAAAAAAGAGCTTCACGATTTTCAGCCTCCATTAGATATTGTAGATGGTGCTGCAAGAGTAATGGATCCTTTACTGGACGGAATCAATACTGGAAAACACTGGTGTGGCAAGTTTTTAAAAGACTACAGACCTATAGATTGGTAGAGAGGATTATCGAATCTAGACCGCTGACCGCCCTATCCGGAACGGGCGGGTAGCGGTATTGACTCTTTATGAGACATCAATGTTATTAAATTAATAATTAGTTACAAACAATCGTCTTTCGTTTCATTTTATCGCGTACTTTCGCGCCCTGAAATAAAATTTGAATATGAAGCGTATAAATGAATACAAGAAACTCTTTAGCGTAGAGAAAGAAATTGAGTTAAAAGCCTTAAAGAAAACCTACCGTGATTTGGTAAAAGAGTGGCATCCTGATAAATTTCAAGATAGTGACGCTGCGAAACAAGAAGCAGAGATCAAAAGTCGAAAAATTATTGATGGGTATCATTTTCTAGTGAGTATTTCTCCAGAAACCAAGGCAGCCAATTTAGAAGAGTATACAGAAACAATTACTAATTCTGGTATTGCAGATTACCAACATAAAGGATTATTACTAGAAATTACCTTTTT
This sequence comes from Mesonia ostreae, assembly GCF_031845265.1. Taxonomy (NCBI): domain Bacteria; kingdom Pseudomonadati; phylum Bacteroidota; class Flavobacteriia; order Flavobacteriales; family Flavobacteriaceae; genus Mesonia; species Mesonia ostreae. Next base: position 82,252 of record NZ_JAVRBG010000005.1, read on the forward strand.
GGATGGATCTACATATGAATATTTTGGAGTTACCAAACCTGTTTATATAAAGATGGTGAATGCTAATAAGTTAAACCGTTTTGCTAAACGTTCTATTTATCCAAAATATATCTACAGAAAATCAAAACGCACGCTAGAAAACGCTTAAAGCTTTAATAATTTTTATGTGCTTATGTAAAAGCCTAAGCACATAAAAATTATTACAATTAAGCGGATTTATCCCCAAGTTATTACATTTACTTTTTAGCAAATAAGTTTTCTTTTTTCAACTTTTTGATAAATTTTTTAGTGTATAATCTTACTCCCGCCTGAACAAGATAATCGGTATCAAAGGCTTGTTTTAGTTCGATGGTATTTCTCCAAATTAAATCTTCTTCCAAATCTCTTTCGCATAAGCAGTATAAGTTAGAAGCCACCTGATGAATATAAAAGTCTTTGAATCCTTCTTCTTCAGAATATAAATTTTCATTCTTCATGACATCTTCTTCAAAGCTTGCAAAAATAGTATTGTAATAACGTACAATTCCAGAATTTGCTTTTCTACCTTCTACACCAACTATTTTAGTAACTAATACAGCATCAAAGTTATCAGATTTTAATTGATCAATAAGAGGTCTCCAGGCTTCTAAAGTTTTGGGAACTGTCAACAATTGATTGCCAAAAAATTCTATACTTCCTGTTGCATTAATTCCATTTTTATTTAAACTTTTAGACAGTTTATCTTCAAAAGTGGTTCTTACATCAACATCTTCACCCATACCAATCACTAAAACTTTATGGTATTGCTCATTTTGAGTATTGGCTTTACGCCAATTACTTAATTCTTTAGTAGAAGAGCAAGAGGCGAAAAAAATGCATAATGTAAGTAGGGATAGGTAAGAGAGGGTAGTTTTTATATTCATATTCTTATGTTTTGAGTTATGGAAAGTTCTGTCTTTTTCAAAAATAAGAATTAACCATCTAGTATTGTAATAAAAAAATGCTAATGTCTTCTGTGGTAAGATTATTATTTATCTATAAGGTGTACAGATGCTTTATGGTACATGTGATTGGTAATCTTGAAATTTAATTTTTGATCAGAATATAAGCATTTAAGGAAGTAGCAATTAGTAACCAAATAAGATACGGAGCTATTAATAAGGACTTTAGCTCTAAGTTGGACCAAAAATAAAACAGAAAAAATACTACAACCATGGTGAGTCCGCTAATTACAAATAATCCAGCGGTGAGCTTATGGTAATAAAAGAAAGTGGGGTTCCAAGCTAAATTGAGTACATATTGAAGAATTAATACGCCAAGAAGAAATTTTTTATTCTCTACGGAAGGCCATAAATAGCTTAGGTAAACGCTAAAACAAATCATAATTATTGTCCAAGAAAGACCAAAAACCCAGCCTGGTGGAGTCCAAGGTGCTTTATCTAGATTCGCATACCAATCTGATCGCGGACCTTTGCCGGCTAATAAACTGCCAGCACCAATAAGTGCAAAATTGAGTATTAGAAATACTATAAGTCGGTAAATCATTCTAGAATTTTATAGTCAATAGATAGTTTTCGAAGGGCTCTTAAAGCAGAACTTGAACTCTTGTCATCTACCTCAATGTCAACAGGATCACCTTCTAAAAGAAAACCTGTAAGTTCCATAGACCTAGGAGAATCACAATTTAATGAGATCTCTGTGATACAGTTGGCTATTTCCCTCTGATCGGGGCGTTGAGATTCACAAGACAATAAACTTAATTTCATAATTTTTATTTGTTCTTACAAGGTAGTATTTTAAAACTAGACTTGTTTAAATTGTGGAAATATCATTAAAAAAGAAGTGCAAATCCAATTAGTTAGAAACGTGGGTAAAGTTTGTGAATTGTTGGAGAGTCTATCGAAGTCATATACGATTAATTTACAAGTCAAAAATCATGCAAAAACATCCATTAGATCACTTAAAACTATGACGTTGTTCATCAATTACAGATGCGTTTAATAATTGATTATAGGTTCTTATCACATTAAAATTGCGTGTAATTTCGTCAGCTACTGCAAGTCCAGAAATACCGATTTCCAAAATATCTTTCACATCTTCTGTAGTGATACCGCCAAAGCCAATAATGGGAGTTTCTGTATTTAAAGTTTCAGCAATAGCGGTGAATCCATTTAAACCTAAAATAGAATTACTTATATCCGCGCAGTTTATCAATCTAAACGGACCTAATTCAATATAATCGACTTCTTTCTCTAGAAAATATTCACAATCTTGTAAAGTATTTGCTGCGCCACCAATAATTTGCCAAGAGTAACTATGTTTTCTTACAATATTAGGGCAGGAGTCGGTTTTTTCTAAAAATACACCGTCTGCTTTAATTTCTTTAGCTATTTTATATTTCGACTTTAAGATTAATCGAGTCTGAAATTGAGACGTAATTTCTCTAGCTTCTTGCGCAAATTTTAAAAACTTCTTTTCCGAAGAAATAGCTAAGCCCAATTGAACCAATTCTATCCCAGCAGTACAAGCTTGCTGAATATTTTCTAAGTGTTCTTTAGGCGAATTCCCTTGGGAAATATAATGTAGTTTAGGAATCATAATGTCTAGTTTGGAATTTTTATTTAAATCATTATTGTTGGTAAAGATACAAGACCGCTTCGCTTTTAGAACCAAGAATCAAGACTTGATTGTAACTAATACCAAAATAGCAATATAATGTCGGATTAAAACTCGTTCATTTTTCGTTCTATTATCTTGTAGCGCCAGCCCGAAAGAATTCATTCTGGCGGGAAGCAGTCTTATTTCCTAATCGAACATTACTAATTTTACATAGAAACTGTCTTCGAGTATTCCATAAAGTAATTCTCAAAACGTTTTAATTTTGGAGTCATTTTTTCCGCGTAAAGCACATACTGACATTTTTTAATGCTTTGTGTAATCGACAATATTGCGGCATAATCCGATTGCTGAGATAGAAATTCGGCATCATCTATACTAAAAATCTTAAGTTCAGCAGTACTTACTCCGTTCAATAAAAATAACTTATTCATATTCTTTGGTGTAGAAATAAGAATATCTAATCCTTCCAAGATTTCTGATTTTTGCAGATCGATATGCATCTTTTCGTAGGCTACATAAACGCGCAATGAATTATATTTCGTGTACGCTAAGAACTGATCATAAAGTGCTAAGGCTTTTTCTTTATTCTCTACAAGAACTACTGCTCTTGGGGCATCACCAACCGCCTCACATTTTAATGTTTGCAAAGTGGTAAGAATAAGTGTAGTTGTTTTACCGCTTTCTTTTGGAGCAGTGCAAAAAAGATTAGATCCGCTTTTTATAATTGGAATACTATCACTTTGAACCGGAGTAGGAGTCGTGATTTCTAGAGATTCCAATTTCTCTAAAATGTTAAGATGTAATTTCTTAAATGGCTTGGGAAACATAAAGGTAATCGTTTAAGGCAGTAGGTATTCTACAAGCAACAAATATACAACCTGAAAACGATTTATAGAGGCGTAATCCCGTTTTCTATTGAAATAGAAGAGGAAGAAAAAGACTTAAGACCGCTGCGCTGATAGAATATAGAATATAGACTTGATGGAGAATAGCCGATGAAGAATATCTTAATTAGCGTATTAAATTTCAACTGAAAACGCATTAATAAGTTTTAAAAACGGCAATATTGAACAATAAGCAATTAAGAATTTAAATTTTATTATATTTTCTATGCTAAGTAAAGACTTTAGACCGCTCTGCTTATAGATTATGGAATATAGACTTGATGGTGACTAGCCGATGAAGAATATCTTGATAAGCATATTTCATCTCAACTCAAAACCCAGAAAAACCTTAAAAAATGATTGTAAGGATGTAAGAGAGAGTAAAACTATTTCGATTTATGCTGTTGAAACCTGATTCTTAGTTTCAGAAATAAAAATTCTTCATAAAAGTTAAGATTTTTTATCAATTACGGTGGAAAGCACTTCCCATACATTATGTGCTACTATTTTATGTCCCTTTGCGGTGGGATGAATACCATCATTCTGATTTAATTCTTTAACTCCGCCTACACCTTCTAAAATAAACGGAATAAAAGCAAGTTGGTTTTCTTCGGCTAAATCATGGAAAATTGCTTTAAAATTAGAAGTGTATTCCTGTCCCATATTGGGAGGCATTTGCATACCTGCCAAAATAATTTCAGTACCTGGGCTTTTAGCTTTTACAGCATCGATAATGGCTTGTAGATTGGTTTTGGTTTCAGATAAAGCAACGCCACGTAAACCATCGTTAGCACCAAGTTCTAAAACAAAAATATCTATATCTTGTTTGAGAACCCATTCAATCCTACTTTTTCCGCCAGCGGTAGTTTCTCCGCTTAAACCAGAATTAATCACTTCGTAATCTAATCCTAAAGAGTCAATTTTTGCTTGAATTAACCCCGGGAAAGCTTCATTGGTATCGTCTAAACCATAACCCGCAGTGATGCTATCCCCAAAAAACAAGATGGTTTTACTGGTCTTCTCTTGCGAAATTTCACTTTCAGTAGTAACTGTACTATCTTGTTCTTGCTCTTTAGAGTTCGTTGTATCGCCACAAGAAATCATCACTAATGCAGTGAAGAAATAACAAAACTTTAATAGGTTTCGATGCGTAGAAATCACACTTTTAAAAAGCGATTGTGTAGTTTTGAGCTTCAGCATAAGTTCTATAATGATTACGAAAAATTAGATGGCAAAGATATTAAAGATTAACGGGTTAGAAAAGACTTATACGAGTGGTTCTAAACAATTAACAGTGCTCCAAAATATTTCTTTTGAAGTGGAAAAAGGTCAGACTTTTTCTATTGTGGGACCTTCTGGAAGCGGAAAAACCACTTTATTGGGATTATGTGCAGGGCTTGATGAGCCTAACTCGGGAGTTATAGAATTATGCGGTTATACTTTGAGCAATCTTAATGAGGATGAGTGTGCAGAATTACGTAACAAAGAAGTAGGTTTTATTTTTCAAAATTTTCAATTGCTTCCCACCTTAACGGCTTTGGAGAACGTAAGCGTTCCTTTAGAATTACAGGGAGCGAAAGACGCTGCTAGCAGAGCTAAGGAATTGTTAGAGAAAGTAGGCTTGGGAAATCGCACGCAGCATTATCCTTCACAATTATCTGGAGGAGAGCAACAGCGCGTCGCATTGGCGAGAGCTTTTTCCAATAGACCTTCTATTTTATTTGCCGATGAACCAACGGGGAATTTAGATGAAGAAACCGGTGAAAAAGTAATTCAATTACTTCTTGAACTCAATAAAGATGCAGGAACTACTCTAGTCATTATTACGCACGATTTAGATTTGGCGGCAAGAACACAGCAGATATTGCGTTTAAAAGGCGGTCAGATTTTAACCAATGAAACAACGCCAAACTCTTGAAGAACTCCCCTTTAAAATCAAAAAATAATCTTGTTTGGCTTTTTAAAATGGCTTGGCGCGATGCAAAAGCAAGTCGCGTTCGTTTATTGCTTTTTATGGCTTCCATCATTTTAGGAATTGCTGCGGTAGTTTCTATTCAATTATTTGGTGATAATCTTAAGAATAATATTCAGTTGCAATCCAAATCTTTGATGGGTGCCGATTATATTATTGATACAAAACAAGTGCCTACGCAACGAGCACAAGAAATTATAGATTCTTTACAACCTGATGCTTCCGAAGTGAATTTTGTATCCATGGCTAGTTTTCCCAATAACGAGGGGACAAAATTAGTCCGAATACGAGGTTTACAGGGAAAATTTCCATTTTATGGAGAGTTAGAAACGCAGCCTATTGAAGCGGCATCGCAATATCAATCTTCTGGCGGAGCTTTGGTAGATGCCACTTTACTATTGCAATACAATATTAAACCTGGAGATTCTATAAAAATAGGTGAGATCAGTTTACCAATAACGGGCGCTTTAAAAGCAATCCCTGGCAATACAGCAATTTCAACTTCGGTAGCACCATTGGTAATTATTCCGCAGCGATTTATAGAAGATACCAAACTCTTACAATTTGGAAGCCGAAGAGAATATCAGTTTTATTATCATCAGCCTCAAGTCGATTTAGTGCGTTTAGAAGCGCAATTGCAGCCTTTGTTAGCTGTAGAAGAAGCCGACTTAGATACGCATACCAGCACGAGCAGTAGGCTTGGACGCCGCTATGATAATGTAGGCTCATTTTTAAACCTCACAGCATTTATAGCCTTATTATTGGGTTGCGTGGGGATTGCCAGTTCTGTAAATATTTATATCAAAGAAAAAATAAAAGCCATCGCCATCCTAAAATGTTTGGGAGCTTCCAGAAAGCAAAGTTTTTTAATTTTTTTAATTCAGATTGCGGGGATAGGAATTTTAGGAGGTTTTATTGGAGCGGCTTTAGGAGTAGGACTTCAAGAGCTTTTCCCATATATATTGAAAGAATTTTTACCTTTTGATTTACAACTAAGTATCAGTCCGCAACCTATACTTATGGGTGTTTTTCTAGGTTTGGTGATGTCGGTATTATTTGCGTTGGTTCCTTTATTGCGCACTTGGTACGTCTCGCCATTAGAAGTTTTGCGCTTTAGTGGAGATACCTTAACAGAATCAAAAAATGCACGTCGCATTGCCATTGGCATCATCCTAGTATTTTTATATGGTTTTTCTTTTTGGTTGCTTAAAGATTGGCTGTTTGCACTTGCTTTTATGCTTGGTGTTTTAGTAAGTTTTGCGTTGCTGGCGGGCACGGCAATTCTTACGATAAAACTAGTTAAAAACTTTTTTCCGAAAACTGCACAATTTACCACAAGGCAGAGTTTACTTAACTTATCTCGCCCTAACAATCAGACTGTAGTATTATTGGTAGCGATTGGTTTAGGTACTTTTCTAATTAGTACGCTCTATTTTACCAAAGATATTTTACTCGATAAAACCGAAATAGATACAAGTTCTAAAAGTGCGAATCTCATCATTTTAGATGTGCAACCAGACCAAATAGGGGAGGTGGCGGAAACATTTAAGTCGAATGATTTGCCCGTCCTAGACAATATTCCCCTGGTCACGATGCGGATGCACAGCATAAAAAATAAGCTGGTAAATAAATTACGAACCGATAGCACAACACAAGTAAAAGAATGGATTTTAAATCACGAGTTTAGAACTACTTATCGCAGCGAACTTATTGCTTCTGAAGAAATCGCGGAAGGCGAGTGGGTGGCGTCGCAAAGTGAAAGTGATTTCGTTCAAATCTCGATTTCAGATAATCTTGCCAAAGATGCGCATCTAAGTCTTGGTGATTCTATTGTTTTTAATGTACAAGGAGTACTTATGGAAACGGTGGTAAAAAGCATCAGAAAAGTAGACTGGGCAAATCTTCAACTCAATTTTACGATTGTATTTCCAGAAGGAGTTTTAGAAAAAGCACCACAATTTAATGTCTTAACGACCTATGCCGCCACCGAAGAAACCTCGGCAGTATTGCAAAGAGATTTGGTTAAAAAATTCCCGAATGTATCTGTGATCGATTTAAGACAAGTCTACACAGTCGTAGAAGATATTTTAGACAAGGTATCGTGGATCATCAATTTTATGGCATTTTTTAGCATTTTTACGGGAATTATTGTTTTGATAGGTTCTGTACGAACTAGTAAATACCAGCGCATAAAAGAAAGCGTTTTACTGCGGACATTGGGCGCAAAAAATAAACAAATATTAACGATTACCGCACTCGAGTATTTATTCTTGGGAGTTTTAGGAAGCTTAATAGGAATTCTTTTGGCGCTAGTAAGTAGCTTTTTATTAGCCTTCTTTGTTTTTAAAGAGTCTTTTGTTCCATCGTTAGTTCCGTTTTTGGTATTTCTACCTGGCATTTCGCTTTTGGTAGTTGTCATAGGTCTTAGCAATATTCGGGAAGTTTTAAAAAGCTCGCCTTTGGAAGTTTTGAGGAAGAGTGCTTGATGTGGATTAAAATAAAAGACCGCTTCGCTGTAAGATTTAGGACGTAGGATAAAAGACTAAATTTATATGAGCCTAATCAACAAGGTAATAATGATAAACAGTTGTTTTATTAAAATTCATGGGAGCCAATTAATTCATCTAAAACTCTTGAATCCTTCTGTATGTCTAAAATCTAATAAAATTTAAGATCGGCTCCTTGCTATTTGAAAATCGATTTAATCGAAAATTTGAAGTTTTTTTCACATTAAACATATTCTGTTTATCAGGTAGTTAGCATTAAGTCTTTCTTCTTATTTTTTGCTTCTATAAGCGTAGCGATATTTATTCCTTATTCTCTGCTTTTTATTCTTTGTTCTTGCTTCTAGCATCTCGTTTCTTGTCTATTTGCTTCTCACTTCTAACAATCTCTTTAAGTACAATACATAGAGATTACTTAATTTTGTACTTTATAAAAGCTGAAAAATTTTAAGATTTGTTACAGAAAAGACATCAATTACCTCAAGAACACTATAGCGAAACAGAGTATTTTATCTATTGTTTAGAAGCGGTAGATGACGCTGAAGCGGAAAATAATACCGAAACACAACAAAATTTAGAACAACTTTCCTTGCAATACGGAGTAGCCAGTATTTACAAAACCTGCGACAGCATTGAAGAGCTAGAAAATAGTTTAAACACGTTGATTCTGGATGACCATAATTTTAAGGATTATGAAATTATCTATATGGTGTTTACAGGCGAAGCAAATAGTATTTGTTTACACGGATATTTATATAGCTTACAGGAAATTGCTGAAATTTTTGAAGGAAGATTAACCGGAAAAATAGTGCATTTTTCCAATGCAAAAGTATTGGATTTAGATGCTGAAGAAGCTCAATATTTCTTAGACATTACTGGCGCAAGAGGTGTTTCTGGGTACGGAAATGAATATGCAGCCATCACCAGTTCAAACCTTGATAAAGCCTTCTTTAATTTGTTTAAGGAAGATGACGATATGTTTGAAGTTGTAGAAGAATTGCACAAAAAACACTATAACCTCTGTAAACTACTCGACTTTAGACTCTACTATTAAAAACTATTCCCCAATCCATTGACTTTATAAATTTAACACTAAATCCCATCCATCAAACTGAAAAATCAATTCTTAGAAGAAGCCAAACGCGAACTTATATATGGATATTCAAAAAAGAGGCATCCGTTTCATTATTTTGTTTTGGCTACTATAGAAAACGGCGTACCACGACAACGTACTGTCGTTCTACGCAAAACATTGGCAGATTTGAGTATCGTATTTTACACAGATAAACGAACTCAAAAATTAAATGATATCCAACAGAATCCAATGTGTAGCGCCTTATTTTACTGTCCTAAAAAATTGTTGCAAGTTCGCATTAACGGCAAGGCTTCGTTAATTAACAATAAGGATGAGATTGCAACTTACTGGCAAGGCATACAACAAGCTGCTAAAAACGATTACACCACTAAGTTAGCAAGTACACCAATAAAAAATCCTGATGATATAAGTTACAATGCTGAAAAAGATTTTTTCTGTGCCCTAAAGATTGTCCCAGATACCATAGAATATTTACGATTAAAACGACCCAACCACTTGAGAGTTTTATTTTCTAAAATCGATTCGGACTGGTCTGGAGAATTTTGGTGCCTTAATTTTAAATATAAATTATTGATACAGCCTAATTCAAGAAGTTAAAAAAATCTTCTTTAGAAGTACTGCGGAAAATGTTTTGGTTATAGTGGAGTAGAAGAGGAGGTTGTTTTTTATTTCACATTTTGAAATAAGCAAGGAGGTGACTGAGTGAAATTCTGAAAAGAATTTGTATCGAACCCATGAGCCACGATTTCGATATACGTGCTAACGCAAGCAACCCATCTCCTTTATTTCCATACATTTTAGAATTTAAATTCTTAATTTTAAAATATGTAAAAGCGGCGGAAAAGTGAATTTTCAAGAGAAAATTATATCGAAGCTTCAGTTCATTACTGAGTAAGACAAACTCTACACTTTTTGCCAAATTTGATCGGCGTTAAGGTAAAAACTACCAAGAGAATTAAAATTGCATTGTTCCGGTGAAATAAGAGAGAGAAAAGATTCTCCGTTTTCTCGTTTATACAAATGATAAACTTCTCCTATAATTGGCTCAAAAGAAAACTTCGCATTAAAAATAAGTCGGTTGTACTCAAACTCCTGCATGAGTTGGTCGTATTCTTTTTTTAATTCCTGAATCTTGGTTTCTACCTTTTGATTTACTTTATGAATGCTTCTATTTTTCCACGCTACCGTATCGTTGGTGGTAATTACTGGTGCGCTTACGTTGGTAGCGTAAGACTTTAGCGCTGCATCATATTTTTGGGTTTCAGGATTAAAAACTACTTGATCTGGCTTTTTCTCTTTGCTCATCTTTTAAGATTTAACTAAGTTTTTCCAATTTTTTCATCACTTCCTCTGCTTCATAAGCTTTTTGATCACTCATTTTTCTGTTGGTCGTGGATAAGCTGTGTGATTCTTTAAGTAACTTTTCATACTCACTCTGCAACTTTTCTTTTTCTGATTTCTTCTTAAATAGTCCGAACATGTTTTATATTTTAATTGATGCGATATAACATCTGAAAGACACAAAATGTTTAACGATTTATAGTTTTAATTAAACAAAATATCACAAACCTGATTTTATACTATGGACAATAGATAGATTTTTAGAAAATACTGAACACTCAGAACTAAATACTCAATTTTGAATAAACTTGACTAAATAGGCGGCTGAGTGAATTCCTGAAAGGAATTTGTACCGAAGCCCCAGTGAAGAATCGCAATACCTTTGAAAAAATAACTCAATTTTCTTCTTCTCGCTTGTTCTGATCCTATTATTGATGCTTAGTCTATTTCTGTTTGTAACTATTTTAGAATGATAGAGAGCAAAAATAAACTTGCAGCTTAACTTTTATTTTTGTAATGTAAATAACGCTGTTCCAAAACAATAGAACAACTTCATTATCTCTTTCGTATCTCTGCAGTACGCATTAAAAACTGCTCCCAAATCTTTATAAAATATGAACATACACACATCTAAAAGACAAACAAGCTTAACACTTTTAATTACAGCAGCCATCAAAACCATGCATCTACCTAGCATAAAAAAGCATTTGAGCGCACTTGATTTAGAACACAGAGATGACATTAAAGAATTGCTAAATTACTTAAAACCTATTTTTAAGGCTTGGCAAAAAGAAGATCAAAATTCTAAATTAATAGCGGAGGTATTAACCGGAGAGAGTAGGTGTGTAGCTTGTATGTTTGGTAAACAAATTATTCGGTTTGATTTTAGTTACAAGCATAGATCAGCTCCTGCTCCAGAAAATCAAATTGTTTATACCCAGAGTTTTGGAGTACGCATCGAAGTAGAAGACGATCAACTACAACATATTCAGGTTTGCAATGCCTTTCTTAATAAAATAGAAATGGAAAAATTTAGAAATTAGAGGGTGAAGTAATTTAATTGGCTGAGTGGACTTCTGGAAGAAATTTTTATTGAAGTCTTAGTATAGAATTGCAATGCTTTGAAAAAATTTATTCTTAAAGTTTCTTTTAGGAGGTGATGAATCACTTTTTATGCGATGACGTAAGAGGGAAGCGTAATATGTGTGGAATGGTTTTTTAAAAAGCAAATGACAATTTGGCATTGAATCATCTTTCAAAGCAAAATATGCATAATTATTGACGATTGTGTTAAATGGTATAGATATTGACACAATAATTGCTTTATAATTAACAGTTTAGAACATGAAATATATTACTTCAACAGACATAAAACATTGGGCAGATACTCTTGAATGCAAAAGTACTTTGCCTTTATTGATTAGAAAATTAATACTTGCTGGAGTAGAAATTGAGCATATAAAAAAAATTGAATTTCCATTTGGAGATGATGTTCAAACTGGCGGTTATGATGGTGATTTAGAAACTAAAAAAGGAAATCCATTTATTCCTTTAGGGAATTCAGTTTGGGAGTTCGGAGTAACAGAAAGAAAGAGAGGAAAGGCTGATGAAGATTATGAAAAAAGAAAAAAGAATACATTAGGAAAGGTGCCTAAAGACACTACATATGTAAGTGTTACAGCCAAAAAATGGACAAAAACTAAATCTTGGGCAGCTGCCAGAAATAAAGAAGGATTTTGGGCTGAAGTAAGATGCTATGACGCCGTAGATTTAGAGCATTGGCTAGAATTAGCTCCTTCAGTAGAAATATGGTTAGCAAAACATTTAGGAAAACCAGTAAAAGGTGTTTTTTCAGCTGATGATTATTGGAAAGATTGGGCAACAAAAGGTCCGATGAAATTTCCAGCAAGTCTTTTGGTTGATTCTAGAGAGTTACAAGCCAAAAGCCTAAAAGAAGCTGTTTTAAGTAATAGTCCAACAATAAATTATATCCAATCTAATACAAAAGAAGGTTCTCTAGCTTTTATTTTAGCTTCTATTCAAAATCTGGATGAAAATATTAGAGATAGTATTCAATCTAGAACTTTAGTTGTAGAAAATAGAGATAGTTTCACTCAATTAATAGAAAATAAACAGCCTTTAATACTCTTACCAAAATTCGATGAAGAATATCTTGATTTGAATAAAGCAATAACAAATGGACATACTGTTATAGTTCCTGTAAGTAATAGTTTTTCAACTAATAAAAATAACTTAATTAGACTGCCAATACTTGAGCAAGAATCAATAGTAAATTTCCTGAATCAAATGGGAATTGATAAAGAAAAAGCTCGACTTTTATCTAAAAATACAGGTAGAAATATTTCTGTTTTGAGAAGAAGTTTAGAATACACTTCAAAAAAACCAGGTTGGTTAGATAATCCAGATTATTTAAAATTCATTCCTTTTTTATTATTAGCAAGATTTAACTCTTATTCAGAAGAAGATAAAAAGTTAATTGAAGATATTTCTGGAGTAAATTATTCTGACTACGAAAAATTTCTAAAAAAATTAGAATATAGTGATGAAAGCCCTATTTATAATATTGGCGAAAATTGGAGACTAATTTCACATTCGGACACTTGGGTATATTTAGCTAAATATATTTCTAGAGAGGATTTAGAAAAATTTAAAACAATATGCATTCAGATATTAACTGAAGAACATCCAAAATATAAGCTTACAACAGGTAAACGTTATATGGCATCTTTTTATAACGCAACACCAAAATATTCTAATGAAATTAAAAAAGGTGTATCAGAGACTCTAATTATTTTATCTGTTTTTGGTAAAAAATATGGGATAACTGCATTAGATAATCCGAAGGCTTTTGTAGACCAAATTGTGAATTCAATATTGAATAATGCTAATGGTGAGTTATATAGGTCTTTAGGGTATAATCTAATGTTATTAGCTGAAGCAGCTCCAGAAGTATTTTTAAATCAAGTACAATCTATTATTGATGATAAACGAGTTATGGCATTTTTTGAGGAAGAAGGAGGCATTATGGGTTCTTCCAATGATTTACCTTTTCTCTTGTGGTCTTTGGAAAGCATTGCTTGGATACCAGAACTGTTAACAAAAACTAGTTCCATACTCTGTCAATTAGTTGAGCTTGCTCCAAAAAAATTACCAACATCAAATACTCCATATAATACCCTTAAGAGTATTTTTAAAACTTGGCACCCGCAAACTAACGCAACTTTTGAAGAAAGAAAGCAGGTGCTTGAAGTTATTGCTCAAAAACATTCTACAGTTGGATTTCAATTATTAAATAGTCTAATATTCGGAAGAAATGATCACGCAATGCCAACTCATAAAATGCAATGGAGATTATTTGAAGAAGCTAGGGCAGTTTCTATAACAAATCTAGAAGTTTTTGAAACAGAGAATTTTGCGGTAGATAAAATGTTAGAAATAATAAATCAAAGTAATGACATCAATCAAATATTATCTTTAATAACGAAGTTTGATTCATTAAGAAAGAACAATATTGATAAATTTTTAGATTGCCTGAAAAAATTAGATAAATCTGAAATAGAAGACAGCTCTAAAATATATCATGCCTTTAGAGAGATTATTGGAAGGCATCGTACTCATTCGGTTCAAAAATGGGCTATTCCCGAAAATATATTATCTGAAACACAAAAAGTTGCTGACTTATTTGAACCCGAAGATTTAATTTTAGCTAATGAATATTTATTTGGTCATCATCCTATTCCAATGGAAGGAAATGACAGTAAACTTAATTTTGAAGATAGAGCGAAAGAGTTAAATAATAAACGAAAAGAGTTTATTGAAAAATTAATAAATGAACATTCTATAGAAAAAGTAATAGAAATTGCAAATAATCTAGAAACACCTGGATTTGTTGGACACGCTTTGGCTGGAATAACATTATCTGAAGAAAATGAGAACAAATTATATGAACTTCTAAAATCAGATAAAAACGAAGATATAAGTCTTATTCAAAGCTATATCTATCCTAAAGATTTTAAACTAGGGCAAGAAAAAACATTAGAAACATTTAATAGACTATTAAATGATGGAAGTTTTAATAATGAAAGTTTAGCAAAGTATCTTTTAGCTTTAAGATTTGATGTTAAACTTTGGAAGTATATTGAAGGTATTGACAACCCAGAAATTGAAAAATATTACTGGGAAAATTTTAATCCACAATACGTAGGTGAAATTGATCAAATAGAATTTAGTATTAATAAATTAATTCAGTACAAACGTACAATAGCAGTATTAAATCTTCTCGGTCAGATTACTGAAATTAAAAAATTAGATAGTGAATTCGTTATGACAACTTTAGAAAAGTTATCCTTAACAGATTATGTTGAGCACTCAAAGCGTAATCTGGACCATTATGGATTAACATATGTTTTTGATAATTTGTCCTCTAGAGACGATATAGATTCCGATAGGATGGCCAAAATAGAGTTTAAATATCTTTTTGTTTTTGACTCAACTGGTCATGGAATTTTACCGAAATTTTTGTTCACTGCAATATCGAAAGACCCAGTTTTATTCATGGACTTAATCCAAAATGTCTATAAACCCGAGAATAGAGAATTCACAGAAGAAGAGGAAGACAAACTGAAGGATCCAAACCAAAAAGTATTTATTGAGTATTCAAATACTTTACTGTGGAATTTCAATCTAATTCCAGGACTATCTGCTGATGGCAATATTGATTCAGATGAATTAAATAATTGGGTCGACAAGGTTCGTGAAATATCAAAAGAATGCGATAGAGTAGGAAGTACTGACGAAAAAATTGGTCAAATATTGGCAAGATATCCTAATAAGGAACAGGATATTTTTTTTCCTGATGAAATATGTGATACTATAGAACGAATTAATAGCAAAGACGTTTATCTAGGGTTTAGAATCCAAATATCAAATAGACTTGGATTCACATCAAGAGCTGCTGGAGCTGGAGGAGACATAGAAAGAGCTAGAGCAAAGCATTTTCATAGTCTTGCAGAAAAGAGGAAAATTTCTCATCCAAATGTAGCTTCAGTTTACCGTTACATAGCTGAAAATTATGAAAGAGATGGAGAAAGAATGGATAATAGAGCAATACAAGATAGTTTAAGTTAATAAATGATATGGAAAATAAGGTATGGGTATTTGCTTATGGGTCATTAATTTGGAATAATGAATCTTTTCAACCTTTAGACACAATAAAAACAACATTGAAAGGAGCAAAGAGAAGTTTTAATAAAAAATCAATTAAATCTAGAGGAACTAAAAGTAAACCAGGGTTGGCTTTAGGTCTTGAATTAGGTGGGGAATGTTTAGGAGCTGCAATACAGATATATGAAAAGCATTTGCCAGAATTAAAAAAAAGAGAAGGAGGTTACTTACCAATTGAAACTCCTAATAAATCACTTGAAGTAATTGATGATGAAGGGAAGTCTTTAAAATGTTTGGTCTTTTTTCCTGATAGTAAAGGCAAAAATTATTTGAGCAAAGATGTAAATATTGAGGAAAAGGCAAAAATAATTAAAGAAGGTGAAGAAGGAGATAATGGCAATGCTAGAGATTATTTAAAAGAGATTCATGGTTTTTTGCAAGAATATGATATTGAGGATGAAAACATTAATCAATTGTACAAATTAGTTTTTGGATAATATTATGTAAAATAGAATCATGATGTTAACCTTGGCCTCATAAAATTTTGGTTAAAACAATAGGAGAAATGAGCGTCCATATTTTAGGGGGTTTAGTAATACAGTTTCTTAAGAGTTTCAATTATACAAGGGATTTCCAAACAATGTTAACCAATTACAATATTTCCTAAAATATAGCGAATGAGCCGTCAATTGTTTCCAAAATTATATGCAGCCTTGAATTTTTGTTTCTTTTGTTTCAAGACAAAAGATAATGAAACATTAAAAAAAGATTAATAGAAGTTCAAAATATAACAAGTGCATAGAATTTTATTTTTACTCACTTATTTAATTATTTGCAGAAACTTCAAATGTGTTCGTGAATCTCCTAAAAAGTCGATTTCTTAAAATTTATGCTCTTGTGGCAAGCTTACGAGAATTGTCTAAAATTTTTTTTGACGTACATTTTATCGAATACGCGATTTTTAATAACAGCAAAAAGGTTAGTTTTTATTTTGGCGTTGGCAAGCGTTGGATAATTGTGTGTAAAATAAATTGCCAGAGCAATTTAATTTTATAAAACAATCGAGCGTATGGCAGCGGCTATTTTACATAACGGCTAATTATAGCTATCAAATGGATAAACCACTCTTGTTAACTAAACAATACATTTGTACTATAATTTATATTATGTAAAATAGAATAATTGATGACCTACTTCCACATTTCCGTCATCAATTAGAATCTTTTTCAAATCGTACTTTAGTCTATTCTATTCCTTCTTTCTGTAATCGTATATAGAAAAATAAAATACTTACAATTTTCTGTTACAAGAAACGCAACCTACTTTATTCAATTAAAAATCTCACCAAATGGTATACAACTTGGTGAGATTCTAAAATCAACTTATGCACAAAAATCTATTTTCTAAGAGCGTATTCTTGTGTGTTTTTAAAAATCACTTCTACTTTTCGTCAGATAAAAGATCGTCTAGCGTGTCATCAATTTTCTTCTTTTCGGCTTTCTTTTTCATTTCTTTGTCTTTTTCCGCTTTAAGTTGGCCATCGCCTTTTACATTAAGTTCGTCTTCTTTATCTGCTCTTGTTTTGCCAAGATTAGAATCTCTTCTATATCCATCTTGAAAATCTGCATGTTTCTTTTTTTTACTCATAATTTTATTTTTATTTAGTTTGAAAATTTCCGTTAAAAGCAAATTCCTCTTGTGATTTCCTTTCTCGGGTTTCTTTTACTTCTTGTTTCTCTAAATCTTCAGATAATTCCTCTGGCTCGCCACCAAAATAACCAAAAGCTACCGCCGTGGCAACGTGATACTCTTCGGGAAACTGAAATTCTTTTTGCGCTTTTTTAAAGTCTATTCCGGCCATTTGGTGTACTGCCATTTCCATACTGTTCGCTTGATGAATCACATTTCCCATAAATAAACCTAAATCGTGAAGCGCATGAAAATTCTCTTGCTCTCCATTATTCATCGTTTTTTTAAAGGCATTAAGCCATAACATTTGCGAATTTCCTGCCCAACTTTGATTAAATTCATCTAAGCAGTTAAATATGCGATCGTAGATTGGAGTTCCTTTTATTCCCCAAATTACTCGCCAAGGTTGAATGTTAGACGCACTTGGTGCCCACCTACCCGCTTCTAATAATATTTTGGCATCTTTCTCTGAAATTGGTTTTTCGGCAAAGACTCTTGGACTCCATCTTTTTTTTATGCTACCTAATATGGAATAATCTACTGGAGTTTCCTTTTTAATATCTGATTTTTTTTTCATTTTTTCTTTTAAAAGTAAGCCGATTTTATTGCAATTAAAAATTCTAGGACACTAAAAATAATGGAATTTACTTTTATACTAGCGCAGAATTTATTTCAGGAATTATTTTTTATAGAGATCACATACTTTTTCTGTTGAAAAACATTTAATATGTCTGGTTGAGCCTGCCTGAGTCAAAGAAAGAAGCAGTCAAAACCTAATTTGAGCTGACGATTAGTTCTCGACTGCGCGCGAACAGACAATAACATACCATAGGAATACCTCTATGTACATAAGCAAAATTTATAAGGATATGGATGTGAATTTAACTACTTACCTCTACTCTTTTAATTCCATTTGGGAGTTTGCCGCATGTTGTTTCATGGATTTTGAAACTTAAGGTATACGGAGCTTTAAAATCTAGAGCAAGAAAACATGATAAAAACTAAAAGCAAATTCGCGTAAGCGAAATACTTATTCTTTTAATTTTTTAGCTTTTCCATTATAGCTAATTCCGTCGCGTTGAGAGCTGTTAATGAGTACTTGTACGTTTTTGGTTGGGTAGATTTCAATTTGTATTTGAAAGACTTCGCTAGATTTTTTTTGAGAGATTTCAAAAGCAATATGATGTATTAGCGTTTTGGGATCTAAATGTTCGCTGTAATTTTTTGGAATGTCATGAAAATTAATACTTCCGTTTTCTCCTAATCTTCCAGCGGTTTGACGGGTGCCATAATACGGTAAATAGCCTTGAATACTATCTTGGTGAATCTTAATAAAGCTTTTACTGCTGGAAAGATTGATCACATTAGAGGTATTTCCGGGAGCTAAAAGTCCGTTATCTGCTAATTTCTGTAAAGCGGAATTACTTCTAGGATATGCCGTATTTAGATCAATATGTACTTTTTGGAGATCTAACCAAAGGGCAATCTCTTTAGTATTGTTCTCTTTTTGTACGCTAGAAAGGGAAGAACAACTCCAAACGCCCAAACTTAAGAGGCTCACACATAAAATTTTATAGACGAAATGCTTTCTCACTCTTCTTCTTTTTCTTTTACAATAATCATAGAAGCTTTGAATCCTGTGGCTAGATTCCAGATATTTTTAGCGATTAAATCGCCCATATCGTCATACACCTTAAATTCGGCGGTATTTGGACCAGACATTCCTTGATTTAACGCCAAGACTTCTATTTTATTGAAACCTTCTTCTAAATTGATATACACATTAGTATAACTGCCTTGTAGAGATATTTTTGAAACTTGAACTTTTCCGTTTACAACAACCTGCACCATATCGCCGTCTACCGCCATATGATCTCTACAAAGTATTTTGACAAATTTTCCGTTGCTTTTAAAATCTCCGAAGTATTGATTCTTTTTAAATTCTTCTGGTGTCTTATCCCCTTCCTTCTTCGCTAAGTATTTGGGATCAAACTTTTTTGTAGGATCTAGAAACTCTTCTTGATCTGTTATATCTAAACTTTCCTCTTTTGGCGAAAGTCGGTCTTTGTTCTTACCTGCATAAAAAGAATTATTCGGTTTGCTAAGTCCGGGAGTAGATCGTGTAAATCCGCCGCTATTTATTGTATTTCCGCCAAGGCGACCTCCTGTAGTTGTGGTAGTAGGATTATCTAATTGGGCGTGAGAAATTCCGCAAACGGCAAAAATTCCGACAAGACTAGCTATATATTTCATATTTTTTTCTTTTTTATAGCCCTACATTATATTATCAAAATTAAAGAGCTGTTTTTTAAGTATTTAATATCAAATCTAATTTTTTTCTAAAAGCTGTAGCGTACGAACATCTTTATCTATTACAAAGATATTGTAAGTAATTGTGATACAATAATCAAACCAAAGCATTAAGAATTTATAAACTATTTTTAACAAAACTATAGTAAGACAAAGATAACAAAACCAAAAACAAGGGGTTAATATTGACATCACCAAAATCTAAACAAATTATGAAAAAGGTATTATTGTTAAGCGTAATTTCTGCGACACTATTTACTTCTTGTGTGTCTAAGAAAAAGTACACCGAATTAGAGACGGAATTGGATGACACGAAGAGTGTTCTTATGAAAACTCGGGTAGATAAAGAAGATTGCGAAGAGAAATACGCAAAAATTGAAGAGCGGGTATCTAACTATTATGCAAAAATTAATAGGTTGCAAGACGAAAACGATGATAAGTTAGAGATGGTAGATAATATCGCTGCGATGTCTAACAAAAATAAAAAGTCGATGCGTAGAACTCTTAAAAACGTGGATCCTACTTTAGTTGCAGGAGCAAAAACTTTAGGAGATTCTATAGATTTAGCGGTATCACATAATTTAAAGAAATCACTTTCTGGAGACGATGAAGGAATTGAAATTGATGTAAACCAAACGGTAGTCCAAATTACCGTATCTGATAAACTATTATTTAAAAGTGGTAGCTATTGGGTAAGTCCTAGAGCTCATAAGCTTTTAGGTAGAATTGCAGAGGTAGTTAATTCTGAGTCTGCTATGGAAGTCATGGTAGAAGGACATACCGATAATCAAACCATTAAAAAAGAATCTTACTTAGAAGACAACTGGGATTTGAGTGTGCGTAGAGCAACTTCTATCGTTCGTTTGTTACAAGATAAATATAATGTAGATGGGAAACAGTTAATTGCTGCGGGAAGAAGTAGTTTTTCACCGATAGCCGATAATGATTCTGCAGATGGTCGTGAAAGTAACCGTAGAACAAGAATTATTATCTTACCTAACTTGGATAAATTTTTATCTATGTTGGAAGAGTCTTAGAACTAAATAAAATATTTTAAGTGTAAAAGGAGCTGAATGATCAGCTCCTTTTTTAGGTCTTAATTCTTAAGCAATATCAATTAGTTTTTAAATTAGGGTATTAAAAGTAATATGGATTTTATGTGGTTTTGATTATTTTTGGGTTTCAAAACCATTCAAAGTAAAGTCCAGATAAGATTACTCCAAGAATTAATACAATTAAGAAAACAATAATAATGCCTGCACCAATTTTGGTTTTTGCATTGTCTTTTAGAATATATTCTTCGTTATTCTGGTTTTTTTTAGGATCCTGAGCCATGATTATTTATCTTTTGATGGGTTAGAAAATACAATATAGCTAAAGATAATGTAGCGTTTTTCTTAAATTTTGTTAAGCTTTCTTTAAATACAAGAGATTAATAGTCTAAACTCTTGGGATTCAATAGAATTCTTATAATTTTGCAAGTTCTAAGATGAAAGTGAATCTACAAATTTCATTTTCAATAATTAATAAATTAGAAAAAACAATTTTATGAGTCAAGTTAAAAAGAATGACACGGTAAAAGTACATTACACAGGAAAGTTAGAAGACGGTCAAGTATTTGATAGTTCGTTAGAAAGAGAGCCTATCGAATTTACATTAGGACAAGGTCAAATAATTCCTGGATTTGAAGATGGCCTTATCGATATGAAAGTGAATGATAAGAAGACGGTTCAAATTCCACATACAGAAGCTTACGGAGAAGTACAAAAAGAACTTTTTCAAGAAGTTCCAAAAAGTCAGTTGCCTCAAGAAATTGAGCCACAAGTTGGAATGGGATTAGTTTCTAAAAACCCTGACGGAACAGAAAGACAATTGAGAGTTGCAGAAGTAAAAGATGAGTCTA
The DNA here is from genome assembly GCF_031845265.1 of Mesonia ostreae. Taxonomy (NCBI): domain Bacteria; kingdom Pseudomonadati; phylum Bacteroidota; class Flavobacteriia; order Flavobacteriales; family Flavobacteriaceae; genus Mesonia; species Mesonia ostreae. Next base: position 103,733 of record NZ_JAVRBG010000005.1, read on the forward strand.
TAATCATTGATGCAAACCATCCTTTGGCTGGTAAAGATCTTACTTTTGATTTAGAAGTAATGGAGATTAAGTAATTTCCTTTATAGTAAAACGACTAAAAACGCAGGTTATTGAAGCAATAATCTGCGTTTTTTATGGTTTATACAAAATTACATTCTAATTAGCTTGTTTTATTGACTTAATTGTCGTATAATAAAACTTATTACAAATCACAAACATAAGTAGAGATATATGAGGCAGCTTAAAATTACCAAACAGGTTACTAATCGAGAATCAAAATCGTTAGATAAGTACTTACAGGATATTAGTAAAGTAGATCTAATTACTGCGGAAGAAGAAGTAGAATTAGCACAACGTATTAGAGAAGGTGACCAAATTGCATTAGAAAAATTGGTGAATGCTAACTTGAGATTTGTTGTTTCAGTAGCAAAACAATATCAAAATCAAGGTTTAAAACTTCCAGATTTAATTAATGAAGGAAATGTGGGCTTAGTGAAAGCAGCCAAGCGTTTTGATGAAACTCGAGGATTTAAATTTATTTCCTATGCCGTTTGGTGGATAAGACAGTCTATCCTACAAGCATTAGCAGAACAATCTCGTGTAGTTCGTTTACCGCTAAATAAAATTGGAGTAATTAATAAAATAAACAAAACTTTTTCTCATTTAGAGCAAGGTTTACAACGTCCACCTTCTGCAGAAGAAATAGCAAAAGAATTGGATATGCCTACAGCTCAGGTAAAAATTGCGTTGAAAAACTCTGGCAGGCATTTATCTATGGATGCTCCATTTAAGGAAGGAGAAAATGACTCTAACTTATATGATGTATTAAGTTCTGGCGAGTCCCCTACTCCAGATGATAATTTGATGAGAGATTCTTTAAGCATAGAGATCAGTAGAGCTTTAGATACACTCTCTACAAGGGAAGCAGATGTAATTCGTTTGAATTACGGAATAGGAAACCAACCCGCAATGACTTTGCAAGAAATTGGAGATACGTTTGATTTAAGTAGAGAACGCGTGAGACAAATTAGAGAAAAAGGAATTAGAAGATTGAAACACCAATCTAAAAATAAAATTCTTAAAAAATATTTAGGTTAAGATAACCTGCTTATTATGGAAAAGGCTGCCAGATAATTCTAGCAGCCTTTTTTTGTTGATAACACCATATATACGCTATGATTGTCAAAAATTAAAGTTTACTTACTTCGTCCAAACGCCTCATTTCTTCAGCGTTAAGTTGTATTTCCATAGCTTCGGTAAAACTTTCTAAATGTTTAGATTTTGTAGCACTCGCAATTGGTGCAGTGACCACATTTTGCTGCATAAGCCAACGCAGAGCAACAGCGGCATTATCTACTTGATGATTTTCAGATATTTCATCTAAAGCATCTAAGACTTGCAATCCAGTTCTATTCAAGTATTTTTGCACAAAATCCTTTCTGGAAGAACCTTCCATATCCTTTTCGCTGCGGTATTTTCCTGTAAGAAATCCGCTAGCGAGAGAAAAATACGGAGTAACTCCCAATTGATGTCTTTTACAAATGGGCTTTATTTTTTCTTCAAACTCCTTTCTAGACATCAAATTGTATTCGGGTTGAAAAACTTGATACTTAGGTAAATTGCTTCCGGTAGAAGCTTGTAAAGATTCGCTTAAGCGTTTGGAAGATAAGTTAGAAGCGCCTACAACATTCACTTTTCCTTGCTGAATAAGTTGTTGGTAAGCCTCCAAGGTTTCTTCTACTGGAGTTTCTTCATCATCCCAATGCGTGAAATACAAATCTATATGGTCTGTTTGCAATCTTTTTAAAGAATCCTCTACCCGCTCTAATATGTACTTTTTAGAAATATTTCTAGACCCTTTTCCCATATCGGCACCTACCTTGGTGGCCAGAGTAATTTGATTTCTGTTTTTCCTATCTTTAAACCATTTTCCTATAATCCTTTCAGATTCTCCGCCTTCATTACCATCTACCCACCGCGAATACACATCGGCAGTATCAATCATGGTAATGCCACGATCTAGCATTTCATCTAATATTTTAAAGGATTCTTTTTCGTTGAGCGTCCATCCAAAAACATTCCCTCCAAAAATAATGGGGGATGATTTTAAAGAAGATGTTCCTAATTGTAAAGATTTCATAACTTACTTTTTTGGAGGTTGTGAGGGTCTAATTTCCACTTTACTTGGTAAACTTCGTTTGTTCATTTTAAATAAATCTACCACTAGTTCTCCAATATCCTCTTTTTGAATCTTCCAAGACTCTTTATTTTCATTTTGATCTGGATCGTTGCCATTAAAATGCGTAGAAACTGATCCTGGCATAATGGTAGAAACACTTATTCCATCCTCTCTCAAATCGAGCATCATCGCCTGTGTAAATCCAGTTACTCCAAATTTACTAGCGTTGTAAGCCGCTCCTCCTGCAAAAAAGTTGGTACCTGCTAAACTAGAAATACTTATAAAATATCCTTTAGATTTCTTTAAAGCTTCAATGCTCGCTTTCGCGGAATAAAAAACACCTGTAAGGTTGGTGTCAATAGTTTCACGCCAATCGTGATCTGTAAGTTCAGCTATATTTCCATAATGTCCAATTCCTGCATTTGCAATCACATAATCCAACTGTCCAAATTTTTCGATCGTATGCCGCACTGCTTCCTCTTGGTCTATCAAATTTCTTACATCGGCTTTTATTCCCAAAGCTTTTCCACCTGTCTTTTTTTCTAAGTCTTCCGCAGCGGTTTCTGCATTGGTTAAAGATCTACTAGTAATTGCCACATGCACTCCAGCTTTCATCAATGCTTCGGCAACACCAAAACCTATTCCTTTACTTCCGCCAGTAATTAGCGCTATTTTATTGTCTAATTTTTCCATAGTTTTATTTTTTAGTGCTTAAATATAAGTAGAAACAAAAGGTTTCGTAAACTATTTCATAGGTTTTAGAACACTTTAACGCATAAAATAAACTCCTGTTAATCTTAACCTAAATAATCTATCTTTTTCTTTTTATGAATTTATATTTAAAAAAAATGAAATGAAGAAAGAATACAAAATGATTGCTAAGGTTGGTACATTCTCTAAAGGAGTAACCTACTTTTTAAGTGGAATATTGACCTTAATGGCGGCAATGCATTTGGGGGGATCTACCTCTGGAAAAAGTCAAGTGTTTGATTTTATCAACAAACAGCCTTTTGGGAAAGTTTTATTAATTGCAATTGCATTAGGATTAATTTGTTATGCCTGCTGGAGATTTATACAATGTTTTATTAATCCTGAAGAAATAAAAGACGATTGGAAAGGTAAAGCAAAACGTGTGGTTTTTTTCTTCGGTGGCATTATTTATTTAGGGATTGCATTTTTAGCAGCTAGAAATTTATGGAGCTCGTCTTCTAGTGGCGGCGGTGGTTTATCTAGTTTTTTAAGTCCGACGCTTATGAGCATTCTTTTCTTCATTATCGGAATTTTTTTAGTTCTTATTGCAGGATATTACATCAAGCAAGCTTATCAAAAAGAGTTTATGAAAAAGTTTAGTATAGATGATAGAAGTTGGCACAAAGCGGCTAAGAATGCGGGCTATTTCGGGTTTTATGCTCGCGCTTTTGTGATACTCATTTTAGCATATATTTTTATTAGAGCCGCCATGTATTCTGGAACCAATGAAGTGAAGGGAACCAAAGAAGCATTTTTCTTTTTACAAGATTCGGCGTATGGAAGTATTTTAATGGGAGTTGCTGCAGCAGGATTAGCCGCTTACGGTTTATTTGTTATGCTATTGGCAAGATATAGAAGGTTTGATGGTTAAAATACTTTTATTTCATTTACAAAACCATTCATACGCGTGATTAGAGTTGAAAACGTTATAAATAAATTAAAATCAGCGCTTCTCGCCCAACTTATTCGTTAATTTGTGCTCTTTATTTTTATATAATTTATGAGTTACAGGGCCTTTTTAAACAAAAAGTGGGTGAAGTGGACGCTTTATACAGCTTCTACTCTATTGCTTCTACTATTTCTTTTTTATGGTAGTATTTATTTTGGGATGTGGGGAAAAGTCCCAAATAAAAAGCAGTTGGCTAGTCTTAAACAAAGTCAGGCGACTCAAGTATTGGACAAAAATGCCGATTTGATAGGTAAATTTTATATTTACGATAGACAATCTATTAAATTTGAAGGATTTCCGCAGCACCTTATCGACGCTTTAATCGCTACGGAAGATTCCAGATTTTATGAACATGATGGAGTAGATAATAAAAGTTTGCTACGTGTATTTTTTAAGACCATTTTAATGTCTGACGAATCTTCTGGTGGCGGAAGTACCATAACCCTTCAATTGGCTAAAAATCTTTACGGAAGAGAGGATTACGGCTATTTAAGTATCGTTGTAAATAAAGTACGTGAAAGTATTGTAGCAGAGCGTATTGAAGACATTTATTCTAAGCAAGATATTCTAACCCTTTACTTAAACACAGTTCCGTTTCCAGACAACACCTATGGTATTGAAAGTGCCTCTCAGAAATTCTTTAATTCAACTACACAGAAGCTAAGTTTAGCACAATCGGCTACCCTAATCGGTTCTTTAAAAGCGAATCATAGTTACAATCCTAGGCTTTTTGCAGAGCGTTCTCAATTGCGACGCGATGTGGTGATTAATCAGATGTTAAAGTATGATTATATTAATTTGAAGCAGGCCAATAAAGCGAAGCAAAATAAAATTGAGTTAGATTATCAGTATTACGCTCCCAATCAAGGTCTAGCACCTTATTTTAGAGCGCATATCAAAAAACAATTGGATACTTTACTTCAGCAAGAGAAATTTAAAAAACCAAACGGAGAAGTTTACGACATCTACCGAGACGGATTAAAAGTCTACACTACCTTAGACAATACGCTGCAAAAATATGCAGAAGAGGCCATGCGAGAGCATATGACTAACTTGCAGAAACAATTTGAAAAAGCTTACGGAGAAAATGCACCTTGGTTAAAAAACAAAAAAACATTTCTTGCGGCAAAACAACGTTTAAAGATTTATAAAAAATATGTGTCTCAAGGTCTTTCCGCGGAAGCGATAGAAGATTCTTTAAACCAAAAAAAAGAAACCGAATTGTTCTCTTGGGATGCAACCGAAGTGAAATCTATGTCCGTATTGGATAGCTTAGAATACTACTCTAAATTTTTGAATGCAGGAATGGTGTCTTTAGAACCGTCTAGCGGAGCAGTTTTAGCCTACGTAGGCGGAATTGATTATAGATACTTTCAATATGATCACGTATCGCAGAGTAAACGTCAGGTAGGTTCTACCTTTAAACCTTTCGTGTACACGGCAGCTTTAGAAAGTGGAATGGATCCTTGTACCTATTTTCCATTAGAAGCAGTCACCTACACCGATGTGGATAATTGGAGGCCCACCAATGCTTCTAAAATAGAAGATAGTGAGAATGTTAATTTTTCCTTAGAGAAAGCTCTAAGCAACTCTGTAAATACCATTGCGGTAAAAGTGCTTTATGAAACGGGTGTAAATAGCGTGGTAGAGCAAGCGCACGCTATGGGAATTGAGAGTGATATTCCAAGGGTACCATCTATAGCTTTAGGATCTTCCAACGTAAAACTGATAGAAATGGCTACAGCATACACCAGTTATGTGAATCACAGTGTTCCCTCCTCTCCTATTTTTATATCCAAAATAGAAGATAAAGATGGCAATGTAGTGGCTTCATTTGAAGATTTGCATCCTTCCTTAAAAAATGATAGACAAAAAGCTTTTAGCGACGACACAAGACAAGTAATGTTAGAGTTTATGAAGGCTACCGTAAATGAAGGGACAGCAACGCGATTACGCTCTACCTATGGCTTATCTAATGAGATTGCAGGAAAAACGGGAACTACACAAGATAATAAAGATGGCTGGTTTGTTGGCATTACGCCAAATCTAGTGACACTAACTTGGGTAGGAAACGACAATCAACAAATTGGTTTTAGCAGTACTGCAATAGGACAAGGCGCCAACTCAGCTCTCCCTATTTTTGCAAAATACTATCAAAAAATTAGCGCAGACGATGACTATAAAGATATTGCAAATGCACATTTTGAAAAAGCTTCTTCTGAAGTTTTATCATCTTTAGATTGTGAGGTCATTAAAAAAGACGGCTTTTTTAAACGTCTCTTTGGCAGCAATAAAACGGAAAAGAAATTCGATAAAAAAGAAAAGAAAAAGAAGAAAGGGATTTTTGGTTGGTTAAAAAAAGATAAATAATCCTACACCTAAATTTGTGAGGAAGGGTCATCTATAAATTCATCTAAATTACCGTTTTTATTACTGTTTTCGCTAGATTGCTTTTTACTAGTTTTCTTTTCCTCCAAGCTAACGTGTAAAATATTAGAAGATTTTAGATCTCCTTCGTTGGCAATAAACATATCTCCATTGGTATTGAAACTAAGTCCTTCAGGTTGCAAAAATATTTCGGGATCGAGTACCAAAAGCTCTTGTGCCTCCCAGTTTTTATTCAGAATTAAGATTTTAGGAATAGCTCCATCGAGTAAATAGATATCTTTGGTTTTGGGATGAATAGCAATTTCTGAAGTTCTAAACAGCTTTTCATCCTTATCTTCCTCAAAATTATCAAAAATAGGATTATCATACGTTAGTTTATAAATAGGTTCTTTTCCAACTTGTTTCGTTTTTAAATCGAATGCATAAATAGATTTAAAATTACCACGATGATCTGGGTTATCTTTGCAAGCCAATAACAATCTATTCTTGGTTTTATCCAAACATAAACCTTCTACATTGTGATCCTCTGTCAAAAAATTTTCATAAATGATCACTTCAAAATCTTCTTGTTTAAAATTTCTAATTTCAAAAAGTTTACCTGCACTATTCACAACATAAGCACTTTCACTAACGATAGCAATGCCTTCGTAATCATCCTGTTCTCCAAAATTGATTTCTCTTTCTACCCCTTCATTTTCTAAATTGTAGAGAAAGATAATTCCCTCTTCATCTTGCACGCAAGCAATAATATTATCATTAACGTGAGAAATTCCCGAAACTTCTTCTAATGCACGCGGTAAAGGCCATTTCTTATTAACCACCACTTGTGAAGGATTGTCATAATCTAATACATACTTATCTTTAAAGTTAAAATACATAAAGGTGACAAACGCCATGATGATTAAAGTAATATAAAATGGCGGACTTTTAAAATACGAGGTCATACTTTTCTACTTTTGGCTACATTTTTTAAATTTAAGGAAATCTCATAAAGCCATTTTAATTGCTCTGAAATAAGTTGCACTTCTTTGCGATGCGCCTGCAATTTCTCTTGTTGCTCTGGATTTTCCTTTTGTAAATATTGCAAATTTAATCGAATCGTTTCATTTTCTAAAAAAGTAGAAGCTCTTTTTAGATCTTCTTTAGAAACTGGATGCATCTCTACATTTTTCTTTTCTATCTTGTATATACATTTATATAGATTTGCTTCAATATGTTCCATATACGTACCAAACGCATTGGATGCTTGCGTGGTTGTGTTATTTCTAATAAAAGTTCCTAAACTAGCTAAGGAGGATAAAAACGTATAGTTAAGTGCATTATACTCGTACAGTCTTCTATATGATTTTCGTTTAGATTTTGGCTCTTGTGCCATACGTTGAAAGGTTTCACTTAAATTCCCCATAGCGATAAAAGCCTTTTTTCTAGCTACTTTATAACTGTTAGGTAAATTTCCTTTTTTCTGATAAAAACGATCTATCTCTTTTAGGTAATTGATATTTGCTTGTAAAGCGTCTACCACATTATTCTTATAAAATGAAGACTCCCAAGAAGGCCAAAGAATAAAATTACCAAAAAAAGCCAAGCCAGAACCTATTATGGTATCAATTACGCGGTATTGAATTACATCTAAAATATTTGGCTGCATGAGCGCATAAATAAAAACGACGTTCAGCGTGATAAAAGCAGCGGCGCCCACATAGTTTTTTTGAATCATGGAGAAGGCAAGAATCAAACATACAATTCCTAAAATCATAAACACCAATTGGCTTTGTACAAACAAAACGATGATAAAAGCCACCGCCCCACCAATAAAAGTCCCCAAAATTCTTTTTTTAGATCTTTCTTTAGTTAGGCCGTAACTAGGTCTAAGAATTACAATTAAGGTAAGTAAAATCCAATAGGCGTTTTGTACTTGAAAATAATGGCCTATAAAAACGCCAATTACCATAAGGAAAGCCAGCCTTAACGCATGTCTAAAAGTGGGTGAACTTAAGCTAAGCTGTTGTGTTAGGTTTCTAAAACTATAGTCTATAGGCGTTAAAAACTGCTGAATCTCTTCTTTAGACTGAATTTTAAGCTTATTTCTTTTATTGATATTCTTTAAAACACGTTCTATAGAATTGATTTTTTCAATTTGCTTCAATTCAAAATCAAAAATATTTTGTAAGAATAAAAACTGAGGCTCATCCAATACCGCCGACTTCTCCTCCATCAATAAAGCTTCAATTTCTTTGAAAGATTTAGACATATTAAGGGAAGAACTCACTTTAGTGTTGTCTATAAATACTTCAGAAATATGAAACATCTGTTTGCTCATTTCAAAAATAAGCTCTTGGTATTTAGCAATAATTGAAGGCTCCTTCTCACCTATTTCGTCAATATATTTATAGTTGATAGGATGCGCCATAATAAGCTCTAAGAGATCTACCAAATCAATAAAAATAAGTAGCTTTCTACGGGAAGAATTAGAAACTCCAGATGCTTTTCTAGAGCTCAATAAGGCCTCCCTTAAATCTTCGTGCTTCTCATTCATACTTACTTGCAGCTTTAACTGTTGGTCTTGTAGAAGTTCACGATTGTTTTCTTTAAAAAGTAATTTTCCTCTTAAAATTAAAAAGTCTCCCGTAAGCTGAGCGGTTTCTCCTAGAAGTAATTCTGTATGTTTATTGGGTCTCAAGTAAAGAAATAGTGAACTTAAAAGAATATACCATAAACTTCCCAAAGCAATATAAACCGTGTGTAACCAAATCGCTATATCACCAAAATTTGCATAAGATAAAACGATAGCAATTAATCCTGTAAAAATAACCAAAGAAGCTCTAAAACCATATACAGCGAGCAACGAAATCGTAAATACGAAGACAAAAACAACGATAAGATTGAGCCAGAAGATTTCTTGAGAATAACCTCCTAGTAGAGTTCCTAATACCCCCAAAACTATAGCAGAAAGCATTCCTAATAGTCGGTGTTTTAAATTTCCAGGAACATCACTGGGAGCCACCATTAAAACTCCCAACGTCATAGCGATTCCAATATCTAAAATATCGAATATGTTGGTGATATACAGCGGAAGTACCATCGCCAATGCCAATACATAGCCTTTGGCAAAATCTAAGCCTGTTATATACCTAAGCGTATTCTTTTTTATGTTCTCTAGATTATTCAATTGCTAGCTTAAATTTGAGACAAAGATAATTTTTCTACAAAGTTTATGAGCAGCTTTAAGAATAGTTTTGGGATTTAGAATCAAAAAGACAATTTAGATTTTGTTTAAGCAACGAATCCCTGTACTTTTGCAGAAAACCTAAGGGATGAGCACCACCAAAATTACACATAGTTTTTATCGTCTTTTTAAAGATTGGGGATGGCAGAATAACCTGGCTGTATACGGGAATCTCATCGCTAATTTTATAATTCTTATCCTCTTGGTTTATATCTTTGATTTTATTCTTAGAAATACGCTAAGAGAGTTTATAAAACGACTTACAGAGAAAACAAAAACCGAGTTTGATGATCTTCTATTTAAAAATAAAGGGATTTATCACTTTTCACATTTACTAACTTTATTTTTGGTGAGGTGGCTAACTCCTTTGGCCTTAGTAGATTTTAAAGGCTATAGCAATGATGCAGAAAACCTGATAGATGTTCTTAGCATTATCGTCATTATTCTATTCATTAGAAGTATTATTCGCACGTGCAGAGATTTTATTAGAACCCTAGATGGTTTTAAAGATAAGCCTATAGATAGCTACGTACAAGTATTTACAATCTTCACATGGTTTTTTGGCTTTATGATTATTTTCTCGCTACTTACCGGTAAAGATGTGTGGACCTTTTTAACCGCTTTAGGAGCACTTTCCGCAGTAATTTTGTTGATTTTTAAGGATACTATACTGGGTTTTGTTGCTAGCATACAAGTTTCTGTAAACGATATGGTGCGCATTGGAGATTGGATTACGATGGAAAAATATGCAGCCGATGGGGATGTTTACGAGATTAATCTAGCCTCTGTAAAAGTTAGAAATTTTGATAATACCATCACTACCATTCCTACCTATTATTTAATTTCTGATTCCTTTAAAAACTGGCGAGGAATGAGTGCTTCTGGAGGTCGAAGAATTAAAAGAGCTATCTTGATTAAATCCTCCAGTATTCATTTTTTATCAGATACGGAATTCGAAGAACTTAAGAATGTTCAATTGATTAAAGAGTATTTAAATACCCGTCAAGCGGAAATAGATACGTATAACCAAAAAAATCAAGTGGATAAATCTACTTTGCTTAACGGAAGAAATCAAACTAATTTTGGCGTTTTTAGAAAATATATAGATGCTTACTTAAATCAACATTTGGCAATAAATAAAGAAATGATGATTATGACGCGTCAATTAGAGCCTACCTCTAAAGGAATTCCTTTAGAAATATATGCATTTTCGAAAGATAAAGTTTGGAAAAATTACGAACACATTATCGCCGATATTTTTGATCACGTTCTTGCTGCGGTTCCTTATTTTAATTTAGAAATTTTCGAAATTCCTTCAGGAGATAACTTTAATGTCTCTGTAGAAAATAGAGATATAAAGCTGAATGATACAGATAATACAAGTTCAAAAGCTAAGAATTAGGCATTTCTCATACTTTGAAAATATTAACTATATCTTACAGGAATAGACTTGTACACCGTGTGGAAAGCACTTAAATTTGCAACTTTTAATACTAGGATGGCACAAAAAAATAAATCTAATAAAAAACCGAGGTGGAAATTGCTCCACCAATATTACTCGTATACAGGTTTTTATTCGTTTGTAGGTAAGAGTTTGATCAAAGCAGCTTTACCTATCGTTATTTTTATTATCGCATTAATTTGCGTGCACTTTTTTGTGATAGATATCAATGATATTTTGACTTATGTAACCGATAATTTTCCTCCAATTGGTGTATTAGCGGTATTTTTTGCTTCCGAATCTATTTTAGGACTTATTCCGCCAGAAATTTTTATCGCTTGGTCCGGTAAAACGGCACATCCCAATTTATACTTAACAGCTATCGCCTTTCTTTCTTATTTTGGAGGAATTGTTTCTTATTTCGCTGGCCGTGGTATTGCAAGTATTCCTTCTGTATTTGTTTACCTCGAAGTAAAAATGGCTAAGCATATTAAAAACATGCGCAAATGGGGAGGTTTTTTAATTGTGGTAGGAGCACTTCTCCCAGTTCCTTTTGCTATTTCTAGTATTGCCGCAGGAGTTATTAAGTTTCCGTTTGGAAGTTATTTGCTTTTTGGGTTATTGCGTTTCTTACGTTTTTTCCTTTACGGAGTTATGATTTTTGGGGCGTTGAATTAAAGATTATACCCTATGCTAAACAATAAAATTCTTGGTAAAATATAGGTTCTTGAGTCTGCTATAATATAAGATGTAAAGGTGTTTTGATTTTTGAACTGAACATCAAATAAGTTTTGAGCTTCTACTTTAAAACTCCAAGCACTACTTTCTTTTTGATAAAACAAAGAGGTATTGGCAATTTCGTAACTGTTTCTCTGGTCTAAAGTTTTATTTTTGTAGGTATAAGAGATAAAATCGGCTGAAAAGATAAATCCATCTAGAAAGTCGTAATCAAGATTCACAAAAGGCTCTAGAGTTACAAAATTCGTGGTGTTGTTGCTCAATTTAAAATTACCAAAGCTTTGCCTCCAACCCACTTCTAGAATTGGCAAATTGTCGAAAATTGTCTTTGCTGAAAAATTGTAGGAAGTGTTGATGTTTTGGTTTTCAAACGAAAGATCATTAACAAATTGCAAATAGGTTCTATGATTGTAGCGGAATCCTGTTTGAAAGTTAATTTCACTAATTTTTTTACTCAAACGACCGTTTAAACTCCAAGTTTCTGAAGAATTGTCAACAAACAAAGGTGAAATAATTTGATTCGTGTCTTCGTAGTTTATTTGATTTGTGATTCCCTTTATTTGTTTAGAATAGTTGGCGGTGGCATAAATTCCAAAACCCCGGTATCCCTTAGATTTTGTAAAACGTAAATTAAAATGATGCTTTAAGGTATTTTCTAAAGTTGTATTTCCTCTAAAAATGCTATTATAACTCTGCAAATAAAACCTATTCGCAAATTGAGAAGCATCAGCGAAAGAAGATTTTAATTCATAATTAAATCGCAAATTTTTACTTCTATTAAATTCCGCTTTAGCGGTTAAGTTTGGTAAGAGAACCAACTTTTTCTGAATTTTTGTGGATTTTTGATTAGGATTCCATCGGTAATGATGTACAAACGCTCCTTGATCAAAAGTAAAAATACCCGTTCTAAATTTATAAAAAATACCTGCAAAGGCATCATTCAGTCTAAAATTAAAATCATTATTAAAACCTGCTTCGCTAAAATTATTTACACTTCCGTCATGTAGCTTTTGTGCGTCATCCGTAAAAAAAGTCTGATTCAAATTAATATTTCCTAGAGTTGAATAGATATGATTGTTTCTATTGAGCACCCAATAATGTTTAAAAATAGCTTTAACTTGATTTTTCTCTGTTTCTTTAAATTGATGTATTCTTATGTTTGACTCCTCTATAATAGGAATAAGTCCCATTAAAATAGCATCGTTAGTCTCCCAAATGCTCTTGGGGGTTAATTTATTGTAAGTGTAATCTACAGCCGCAGAAAAAGAATGTTCTTTAGACTGTTTTCTATGCCATTCTATAGCTTGATTAAAAAAAGTTTGCTTACCAAAACGATTGTTCAAAATAGCATTAAAAGCAGTATCAATTTCAGAATTAATTCTGTTATAATACTTATCATTCGCCTTTTTAAACTGAGAGTTAACATGCCATTGATCAGTATAATTTGGAAGATAAATAGCATTGAGACTTCCCATAGCCAATTGGTTATTGGTCGCTGTGCTTATAGCGTTTTCTTCTGTAAATGTGTTATACCTATTTGTAGATTCTATCAAAGTGCTCTCTTTTGTTTTAGAAAAAATCCCGTAGCCCGTAATATTTAATTTATGATTGACTTGTTGCGTAAAATTTATAGCTCCAAATTCACGTACACTTTTAACGACATCTTCTTTTTCTAAAAAATCTGAAAAATCGTGATAAGAATCTTCAAAGCTTGTACTTCCTTTATTAAATATTGAATTTATTCCATTTTGAAAATTAAAATATTGATCATAAGTAAAAACACGTTCTCTTATATTGTTTAGATTTCCGATTGCATTGAGTGTGGTTTTTGGACTGTAATAAAAGAGGTTGCTATGGGCATTATAAAACTAATCGTTACCCAAACCAGCAACTATATCTCCAAAAATAAAATTTTTTTTATCGTCCTCCAGTTTAATGTTCATAGCCATCTCTTCACTTTCCTGAAAGTCTTTTAGCATAGCTATTTCGTTATAATTGTCTAAAACCACAACTTGTTTTACTGCATCTGCAGGTATATTATCTACTGCTAAATTGGTGCCTCCGTTAAAAAATTTTTTATTTTCAACAAGCATTGTGGTTACCTTTTTACCGTTAATGGTAATTCCACCATCTTTATCTACTTCAACACCAGGAAGTTTTTTAAGCACATCTTTAAGTTTGCGCTCTTCCCTTGTGATAAGTTTATTGACATTATAAATTATAGTATCTTTTTTTACCACCATAGGCATTTCTAAAACAACTTCTTCTAGGCTTTCTGCCTTTTCTTGTAAAACAATGTTTTTAACCAGATCTTTATGTAGTTTTATATTGAATTTTTTTTTAGCGTAGCCCAAGTAATTAACTGTAACGGTATAAGGCATAGACTTTAAACTTAAATGATACCTCCCTTTTTGATCAGTGATAGAAAATTTAACTTCCTGTAAAGAGTCTTTGGGCACAGCCAAAAGGTTTGCAGAAGTAAGTGGTTTATCCAAGCTATCGGTTATTACACCGCTTAAAATCTTTTGAGCATAAGATTGAGAGTTAAAAAAAATAAAAAGTAAAATGAAAAATTGGTAAGGTTTACGCATAAAAACTTAGTTTTTCTTGCGGTCTTTCATCATTTCTGCAATTTTCTTATAGGATTCTTTTTGCGAGGTTATTTTCTCATCTTTATCTACACATTTAATTTTTAACCTATCTTCATTAGGGTTTAAATTGATTTTGGTAGCAGTAATGGTAAACTCTTTTCGTTCTACCTCGAGTACCAAACCTGGGAGACCACTGTAATTGCTGGGTCCAAATTCTACTGGATACTCTGGTGCAAACCAAGCCACGATATTTCTATCGTAAAAATTACCTTGTCTGCTATATAGTGTTTCTGTAGTTGTGGCCTTAAAACAGGCTACATCACCTATGTTTTTTTGCTCATTGGTAATTTTCCAGTCTAAGGGTTCGTGAGAAATAAAACTGAATATACGGTTATCTTCAATAATAACATTAGTATATGTATTAGTGTAAAATGGCATTTGACCAGCTTTACTCCCCATTGTATAGCCCTCTTCTTTTTTTAGTGATTCATCTTTAAAGTAATAAGACTCACTTTCATTAAAGTGCAATTCAAAATAGTCTGGTTCTGCATTTTTATAAAGATCTATTACCTGTTGTTTCACGCTCATCGTTACCTTTTCATCTTTTTTCAACTCTTCTATAAACTCTTTTTGGTGCTGAAGATTCATTTGAGCAGTATAATTAATTATACCGCTTTGGGCATAAGAAAATAAGGAGGAACTTATACATAATAATAAAATAATTTTTTTCATAATAAAAACATTAACCCTTACTTAAAGATAAGTAAGGGTGTTTAATAATTAACCTAAAAGAGCACAACCATTATTAATCATACATTGATCAAATTGTGTAAAATTATGTGGGAATGCACGATCACACACAGTAAAAACAGTATTGCAGTCTACTTTTTTACGCATCTCTGCGTCTTTTGCTGTATTCGAGGTCGCAGCAATTGATACTGACCCTATTGAAAATAAAAATATTGCTCCTAAAAAGGAAGTTTTAAATAATTTCATAATTTAATTTTTTTTGAACAAAAGAATTTTTGTCCGATTAAACATAAGTTTTAAATAACAACCTATAAATCCAATTTACTTTATAAGTTGTCAAAAACAGTACTGCTAGCGTTGCAACGCTATGTAATAAATACACCTAAATTGGAAAGGTCATTAATTTACACTAGTAAGCTAAAAAAAAAACGGTTGCGAGAATGGAAAATAAAAATTAACAACATTTTAACTAAGAGAAGTAAAAATACAATTGTCTCTTGTGGCGTTACCAAGATTTTCTAAAAGCTCCATTAACTGTAGTTCTTAATAATGTTAGGCTCTAAACAACAAAAACCCCCAATAATTTAAAATATTGAGGGTTTTATATTTATCTGCGTATTAGTGCTAAAACCTACTCTTGGAATAATTCATTAATTTTAGAGCGTAATTTGCGATTGTAATCTTCAAACAGCCAATCACGGTAATTTTTGGTGTTGTTAATAATACAATAAGAATATCTTTTTATACGATCTCTTATATCCTCTTTTAGCTCTCTAGCCAAGATTCTTGCATCAAAGACATCTTCGCTATTCTCTACACACATCTGAGCGTGTTGCGCGATTGATTCGTCTAAGACGGCTTTAGATTTTTGACCATTATTCACCGTTTTGTTATAAGCTTCCTTTACATCAAAATCTATATTTTCTGAATTTTTAAAAAGCTCTCTAACTTCATCAGGCATTTTATATTTAAACTCGCGCTCGATATCTTCATCTCCCGTAATATTTTCTAAGAAATAATCTGGATTTTTAAAGATTTGCTGCCAGTCTACGGGAGCATCCCAAAGTCCAAAACGCGCTGCATTATTTCCTAAATCAATCACGGTGAAAATATCTTTTTGAGGTAGTTTTCTAGATCCTCTACCAATCATTTGATAATAAAGTGTCAAAGATTTAGTCGCTCGGTTAAGGATAATATTTTCTACCGTAGGTTCATCAAAACCTGTAGTTAAAATACTTACTGAAGTAAGAATAGCATCCGGTTTATTTTTAAACCATTTTAAAATTTCTTTTCTTTCTTTCTTGCTATGTGTATTGTCTAAGTGCCTAATCTCGTACCCAGCATCTTTAAAGGTTTGGTATACGTACCAAGAGGTATTGATACCATTATTAAAGATAAGCGTCTTCTTGCCCTTACAACGTTCTTCATAGGCCTGCACCAATTTCTCTTGCATCGACATATTGGTATATAAATCTTCGGAAGATTTTACAGTGTAATCTCCATTAATCCCTATTTGTAACGAAGTTAATCCCACATCATAGCTATAGGTTTCCGCTTTAGCGAGAAAACCTTTTCCTATTAAAGACGGAATAGAATTTCCTACAATAAGCTCTTGGTAGTTATCCTTCATAGGTAACTTGATGTTAGAACTTAAAGGCGTAGCAGTTACTCCCAGAATAAAGGAGTCTTCAAAATACTTAAAAAGTTTGGTAAACGAGTTGTAGTGTGCTTCATCAATAATCACTAAGCCTACATTATCTACTTCTAGCTTTTCATCGTTAAGACGATTGTTAAGCGTTTCTACCATCGCCACAAAACACTGATATTCGTCTTGATCTGGTAATTCTTTTACTTTACTGTTTACAATCTTATTGCGTACCCCAAAACCATCCAGCATTTTAGAAGTCTGCTTGCACAATTCTATACGGTGGGTTAAAATAACAACCTTCTTATTGGTTTGTTCAATATATCTTCTTACAATTTCAGAAAAAACCACAGTTTTACCTCCACCTGTAGGCAGTTGATACAACAAATTAAAGTTGTCTGGAGCATCGTTTAAATAAGAAAAGATTTTTTCTAAATCTTTTTCTTGATAGTCGTATAATTCTTTTTCAATTACTTTTTCACTCATAAAGCTTGGTATCCTCCTTCTAAAAATTTTCAACTTAAAACCCTGCAAAATTACGCAGTTTAAAGGGTTTATTGAAATTATTTGCTATAAAATAATAATTAATTTATTCTTTTGTTACTCAATCCTTTAAAATGAGTGAACTAGCAGTTTAATTTTTTATGCAATCTTTATGTGATTTTTTTCAAATAAGTAGGTATAGTTAGGATTGAAAAAATTATTTTTGCAGTGAACGTTAATTAAAAAACTATCCATTTTGAATAACTCCAAAGCCCAAAAAATTATAAAAAAAATTCTTCAAGACTTAGAGCACGCAGGAATTATCACCAATACGCTTGTAGCCGATTTAAAAGAATTAAGACCCTACGCCGTAGAAGAAAAGAGACCTGTGATTGCCAAAGCAATTAGGCTTACTTATGAACATATTGAAGAGTATTATACTTTTGATATTCCCATTCCTGAAGATGATCCTGTTGACGAAGAGGATACAATTGTAGATGAAGACGGAGAAATGGAAGAGGTTGAACAAGAAGAGACCGAAAAAAGAGAGTTTAATGCTGATGAAAGCTTGATCTACTTCATTAATCTAATCAAAGATGCAGATAATAAGCATAATATTGAAGAGATAAGAGAATACAATAAAGCGCTTAGCGATTATGAGTTTTAAGTAGCAAAACGCTCTAATAAAAAAAGAGGGATTTTAGAAAATCCCTCTTTTTTTATCTTCTCCTGTCACATTTAATCTGCCAGAATTGAATTTCATAGGTTGTTTTTTTAAAATAATTTTATCCAGAGTGAGGGCATATTTTTATTTTAAAACACTACTGTTTCTTAACGAGTTACAATTAAGTCTTGGTTCTTGTTTCTAAAAGCGCCCGCCCAATCCAGAACGGGCGGGTAGCGGTCTTGGCTCTTTACAAAACCACAATGATTTTATATTACTCCTGTTTCAATTGCCATTCCCAGGCGCTTTTTAAAGAATCTTCTAAGCTTAATTCTGCTTTCCAACCTAGGACGCTGTTTGCTTTTTGAGTATCGGCGTAAGCTGCAGTAATATCTCCTTCTCTTCTATCTACAATCTTATAAGCTAACTTTTGCTGACTCACTTTTTCAAAAGCTCTTATAACTTCTAGCACGCTATTTCCTTTCCCCGTTCCTAGATTAAAAACTTCGTAGTTTTCTATATTCTTAGAATTGATAAGTCTTTCTAAAGCTACGATATGCGCTTTGGCTAAATCTACTACGTGAATATAATCTCTAATTGCAGTCCCATCTGGAGTAGGATAGTCATCGCCAAAAACAGAAAGTTCTTTTCTCTTGCCTGCTGCAGTTTGCGTGATAAACGGAATTAAATTTTGAGGTAAACCAATAGGTAATTCTCCAATTTCGGTAGATTTATGAGCGCCAATAGGATTAAAATAACGCAACGAAATTGCACTAAACTGCGGATTTGTTTTTGCGTATTCTTGAATGATCTCCTCTCCTATTTGTTTGGTATTTCCATAGGGAGATTCTGCTTTTTTAACGGGAGCTTCCTCTGTAATTGGTAATTCATCGGCTTGACCGTAAACTGTACATGAAGAACTAAAAATAAAATTACTAAGCTCTCTTCTTCGCATT
This sequence comes from Mesonia ostreae, assembly GCF_031845265.1. Lineage (NCBI taxonomy): Bacteria > Pseudomonadati > Bacteroidota > Flavobacteriia > Flavobacteriales > Flavobacteriaceae > Mesonia > Mesonia ostreae. Next base: position 122,493 of record NZ_JAVRBG010000005.1, read on the forward strand.
TCTTGCAATACTAAAATCAAAGTATTAATATTGTTTTCATAATACAAAAGAGGCTTCTCCACACTTTCTCCCACTGCTTTCGAAGCCGCAAAATGAATAATTCCGTCAAGGTCATCGTTTTCTTCAAAAAACTCACTTAATTTAAGTTTATCTTTTAAATCTAATTTATGAAACTGAGGTGATTTTTGTGTGATGGATGTAATCCCCTCCAAGACAGAAATGCTTGAATTAGAAAGATCGTCTAGAATGACTACTTCATAGTTTTTATGAAGCAGTTCTACCACGGTATGAGAACCAATAAAACCAAGCCCTCCCGTTACTAATATTTTCATGATTTAGAAATTGATGAGCAACAAATTTAGAAAATTATGAGGAGATAGGATTCATTTAAAATTTAATTTTAAGAAGTAAATGAGTCTAAATGTTAAAAAAAATAATATTAAAAATAACGTCGCTGTCACTGCTAAATAGGGTATAATAAGACTTAATTTACTGCACTATCTTGTTCTGTATCTTAAAGATTAAAGTATCTTCGCAAAAACTTTATTTCATGGATAATTCAATCAAAGTCTTTAGACTTATTAGTGTTTTAGAAGCCATTTCTTTTTTGGTTTTACTCCTAATTGCAATGCCTTTAAAATACATTTGGGATATGCCAGAAATGGTAAGAATTGTGGGTATGGCACACGGTGTTTTATTTGTTCTTTATGTAATAGGTGCGTATTGGATGTATGAAAAATTAAACTGGTCTTTTAAAGTTTTAATGATTGTTGTGCTTTGTTCTATCTTACCATTAGGACCTTTTTATGCAGATAATAAATACTTACCAAAAAATTGAAACTCAAAAATTTTTTAATAGGATTTGGAGTAATTGCCATTATTTTAACCTTAATTCCTCTATTTTCAGGTAAATATTGGTGGATTAGAATGTTTGACTATCCACACGTGCAATTAACTATTTTAACCTTTACGGCATTTATTTGCTATTTTATTCGGTTTGATATAAAGAAATGGAGTGATTATGTTTTTGTTGTAGCTATTTGTGCTTGCCTCGTCTTTCAGTTTTATAAAATCTATCCTTATACAGCTTTTGCTGAAACTCAGGTAAAAACAATTAAAAGTTTTGAGCAAAACAAAAATTTAAAAATTTTTGTTTCTAACGCATTGCAAACCAATAAGAAAAAAGATTTATTGCTGAAAGAAATTAAGGTTTATAATCCAGATCTAGTGATGCTTTTAGAAACAGATCAAGATTGGTATAAGGCCACGAAACATCTTCAAAAAGAATTTAAATATACCGTTATAAAACCATTACCAAATACCTATGGGATGATTTTATATTCTAAAAAAGAGCTTATTGAGCCTAAAGTAAATTTTTTAGTAGCAGATTCTATTCCTTCAATAGAAACTCGATTAAAGCTTAATAATCAAGACACGATTCAAGTTTATGTAATTCACCCAACCCCACCTATGCCACAACATAACCCTAAATCTACAGATAGAGATAAGGAGATGATGATGGTTGGTAAAATGGCAAGAGAATCTAAATTACCCACCTTGGTTATGGGAGATTTTAATGACGTTGCATGGTCGCATACTACATTAAAATTTCAGAGGTTAAGTAAGTTGTTAGACCCTAGAATAGGTAGAGGTTTTTACACTACATATAATGCGAATAGTTTTCTCTTTAGGTGGCCTTTAGACCATGTTTTTATGTCGAAAGATTTTCTGGTCGATGATATAGGAAAAGGAAACAATATCAATTCTGATCATTTTCCTATGTATATAAGCATCGTACTTGATAAGAATAACAATAGGAATAATAAAGTGCAAGAGCTTACCGAGCAGGCAATGGAAAGAATTAATAAAACTTTAAATGAGAATTGAAAAAAAAATGTTTATCCGCTTTCATTCCTCTAAGTAGTTTTTGTCACCTTGAGCGGAGTCGAATGGTTAAACAAAAGCGTCTCGACTCCACTCGACCTGATATTAAAACTATCATTTGATTATACTGGAAACTAAACGAATATGCAGAAAAAAAATTAGTTTTCTAAACGGTCTTTAACAAATTCTATTTTAGTTTTTCCGTGAGGTTTTACTTTACCTTCCGAGTCTAAGCTTACCATAACAATTTTTTCGATGCTAATAATGGTCTCACGAGTCATCTTATTTCTTACTTCACATTTTAAAGTAAGAGAAGCGTTTCCAAATTTTATCACTTCTATTCCTATTTCTACAATGTCTCCCTGTTTGGCCGAGCTTTTAAAGTCAATTTCGCTCATAAATTTGGTCACCGTTTTGGGGTTTTCCAACTGAATAATTGCATATAAAGCGGCTTCTTCGTCTATCCACTCCAATAATCTTCCTCCAAATAAAGTTCCGTTAGGATTTAAATCTTGGGGTTTAATCCATTTTCTAGTATGAAATCTCATCGTTTTTTGTTTTACTGAAATATAACTCAATTCGTTTAAAATTCCGTTAAGGAATCATCGAGTATTATGATAAGGTTATGTGCAAAAGCTTTGCAGCGTCTTTAATAATTTGCAAATGATCAAATGCTAACTTGGGCAATTTTTTTACTGGAAACCACTCCGCTTCTTCTGCATCATCTTTTGCTTTCACTGCCGTGGAATTCTTTACGGAAGCTGTAAAAGCCACCGAAATCATTCTTCCCCGAGGATCGCGATCTACAGAATCATAAACTCCTACTTGCTGAAGAGAATCCACCTTTAAAGAAGTTTCTTCCTCCAATTCTCGTTTACAGCCATCGATCAATACTTCGTCTTCTTCTAAAAATCCGCCAGGCAAAGCCCATAGTCCTTTAAAAGGTTTATTTTTTCTTTTGATAAGTAAGATTTGATATTTTTTTTCTTCCGAAGAGAAAATAACAGCATCTGTAGTTAAAGCAATTTTGGGTTTCGACATTATAGGGTTTTTGGAATTCTGATTTCCGTAGAAAAACGTTCGTTAAACTTTTCAATAAAATAAGCAGAAAGTAAAGGTGAAGACTCTTCGATATTTTGATGAATAAAAAAGTATAGATTTTTTAAGCCGTGTGTATACCAATTTTCAATACGATCCAGCCAATCATCCAATCGATCATAATCTGAACTATGGTTCGCGCCGTTATAACGAATAAAAGCCGTTTGGTTGGTAAGACGCATATGGAGTAAATCTCGTCTTCCTGCGCTATCCGTAATAAGATTACTGACGTTATATTTTAATAAAATGGAATTAAAATCATCTTCTACGGCTTTATCTTTAAACCAGTTTTCATTTCTAACTTCTATAGATAGCGGAATTTCCTTAGGCCATTTTTCAAAAAACGGTGCCAATCGATCCATATCTTTAGGAAGAAAATTATCTGGCATTTGTAGAAATACCATTCCTAATTTATGCTCCAAACCGGTAAGATTTGCGGTAAAATCTGTGACTAAATCATCACAATCTTGCAATCGCTTTAAGTGACTTATAAGCCGCGGTACTTTAGGGAAAAACTTAAAGTCTTCTACAGTCTTTCCTTTCCACTTTTCAAACTGCTCAAAAGGCCACATTCTGTAAAATGAAGCGTTGAGTTCTATGCTGTTAAACTGAGTGGAATAATAGGTTAGTTCTTCTTTGGTTCCCCTAGGATAAAAACCTTTTAAGTCTTTCTTATTCCATTTGGCACAACCTATTCTCACATCATTCCAAGTATTAGGTTCAAACTTATGTAGAATATTATGCGTTTGCTCATGATCTTTTGGTAAACAAAAATCAATGTCTTCGGGATGGTCTACTTTTCCAAATTTCATAGCGTAGATTTATTCTGGATATTCAATTCTTAAGTGGTATATGTTTTTAAGTTTTCTCTTTAAAATCTTTTTAATATTCTGTATTTCTTTAAACGTAATATTAGCGTTTAAAAACTGGCCTTCATCCATTTGCTTATTGATAATCTTCTCTACAAAACTATCAATTAATGTTGCCGTAGGTTCCTTTAAGCTCTTACTCGCCGCCTCTACGCTATCGCTCATCATTAAAATAGCGGTTTCTTTACTAAAAGGAGTTGGGCCGGGATATCTAAAATCTTCCATATTTACCCCTTCGTCGTTTTCTTGCGCCTTTTTGTAGAAATAAAACACCACACTGGTGCCATGATGGGTTCTAATAAAGTCTATTAAACGATCTGGCAAGTTATTTCTCTTAGCCATTTCAATTCCATAAATCACGTGGTTAATAATTATTTCGGCACTTTCTTTAGGCTCTAATTCATCATGTGGATTCACCGAAGTGGTTTGATTCTCCGTAAAAAAAGTAGGATTCGCCATTTTCCCAATATCGTGATACAGTGCTCCTACCCTAACCAGCATAGCATTTGCTCCAATTTCATTTGCGGCAGCTTCTGCTAAATTCGCGACATTTAAACTGTGGTGAAAAGTTCCTGGTGCTTTATTAGAAAGTTCTTTAAGAAGTTTAGAATTGGTATCAGAAAGTTCTAGTAAAGACATATCAGACACCAAACCAAATAACTTCTCATAAGCATAAATAAGTGGTTGTACAAAAAGAGTAGCAAATCCGCCAAGGAGAAACATAACCATAGTTTGGTAATCAATCATACTTACATCTCCTTCTTGAATGATGGTAAATGAAAAATAAGCAAAAATGTAAACCGCAGTAATTTGTCCTACGGAAATAAATAAATTAGCGCGTTTGTAAAGTTCAGAAATGGTTAATATGGTCACAATTCCTGCGATGATCTGCAAGAACATATACTCATAACTATTAGGAACAATAACGCCAAGAATAAGCACAGTAACGACATGAGTAAACAATCCTAGTCTTGCATCAAAGAAAGCTTTTAGCGTAAGCGGAAGAATACAAAGCGGTACCACATACAAATAATCTACATTAATTTTCATCACCGTCGTGGTTAAGAAAACCGTGAGCAAGATGTTAAAAAAGATAAATGTTACCTTGGTATTGTTTTCAAAAATATCATTTCTATATTTATGAATAAACAAGAATAACATTAATAAAGCCAAAGAAACCAGAAGTAAATAACCCGCAACCACGACATAATAACTAGATTCTGACCAAACTTTGGTTTCATATTCTGTCTTTAAGGAAATGAGAATGCGGTACTTATTATTGTTGATAACCTCTCCTCTCTCTACAATTCTACTTCCTTTAGAAATACTTCCTCGCGTGTAAGAAATAGAATTCAGTTTAAGTTGTAGGTCTTTTTCGGTTAACTCTTCGTTGAGCTTTACATTGGGCTTTAGAATATTAAAGAAAAGTTCTTTTAATTCATTTTGATACCCAGAAACCCACGACTGACTAATTCTTTTATCTAAATAATTTCCTAAATTATCTTGCTGTATAATATTGTTAAATATCACCTCTTGGGCCTCGTTTCCCTTTTTAAGGTAAACTATACTATTTTCATTAAATCGATTGGTTTCAATTAAAATACCCGTTTTATAGATTTCATCTAAAGTCTTTTGCGTAAATTTTATCAATCTAACTCCGCGTAAAGCCATTATACTATCTCCAAAAACAGCTCTAGCTTGCTTATCTAAATTGGCCTTTATTTGTTTAGGAATTGCTGTATTATAATCATAATAAGGCGTATGATTTTCCCTTATTTGCTCTTTTTCATCTGCAATTTCATCGTTGGTTTTTAGGATTGCAAAGTCAAAAGGGGAGTAGAGGTTCTCATATTGCCAAGGTTTCCCTTTAGAAAAATCGTATTTAAACTTGCTTCCTTTGGGAAAAAGGTAAACAATGATGGCCGTGGTAAGTAGATATAAAAATATCTTATAAATTAAGGCCTGGTTTTTATAAATTCCGTTTACAAATTTGCTCATACGTATTACTTGACATTCAAATGTACTAAAAAAACCATCGTAAGTTCATAAAGCTTTGGTCTGTTCTTTATAAATTAGTTAAATTCGCAGAAACGGATATAAAATAAGAAACCATGAGTAAAGAAGTAGTTATAGTTAGTGCGGCAAGGACTCCTATTGGAAGTTTTTTAGGAAGCTTATCCAGTGTTCCCGCTCCAAAATTAGGATCCATTGCAATAAAAGGCGCTTTAGATAAAATAAACTTAGACCCTAAATTAGTACAAGAAGTATTAATGGGAAACGTAGTACAAGCAGGTGTAGGACAGGCTCCAGCACGACAAGCCGCTTTAGGGGCAGGCATTTCAGATAGTGTTCCTTGTACCACCATTAATAAAGTTTGTGCCAGCGGAATGAAGGCCGTAATGCAAGCTGCACAATCTATTGCTTTAGGCGATGCTGATATAATCGTTGCCGGAGGAATGGAAAATATGAGTCTAATTCCTCACTATATGCATTTAAGAAACGGACAAAAATTTGGTCCTAAACAAATGGAAGATGGGATGCAAAAAGACGGATTAGTAGATGCTTACGACCATAATGCTATGGGAACTTGTGCAGATTTATGTGCAGAGGAATATGAATTCTCTAGAGAAGACCAAGATGCTTTTGCGATAAAATCTTATGAGCGTTCTAAAAAAGCTTGGGCAGAAGGAAAATTTGATGAAGAAGTAGTACCTGTAGAAGTTCCGCAAAGAAGAGGTGAGCCCGTAATCTTTAAAGAAGATGAGGAGTTTAAAAATGTAAAAATGGATAAGATCACTTCATTACGTCCTGCATTTTCTAAAGGTGGGACTGTTACTGCTGCCAATGCCTCCACCATTAATGATGGCGCCGGAGCTGTTGTATTGATGAGTAAAGAAAAAGCAGAAGAATTAGGATTAACTCCATTAGCGACTATAAAAGGTTTTGCTGATGCTGCACAAGAGCCTAAATGGTTTACCACAGCACCATCTAAGGCCTTACCAAAAGCTTTAGCGAAGGCAGGAGTTGCACAAGATAAAATAGATTTCTTTGAATTTAATGAAGCTTTTTCTGTAGTTGGTTTAGCAAATATGAAAATATTAGGCTTAACAGACGAGAATGTGAATGTAAATGGAGGAGCCGTTTCTTTAGGTCACCCTTTAGGATGTTCTGGAGTGAGAATTATCATCACGCTTTTAAACGTATTGAAGCAAAACGACGCTAAACTAGGTGCTGCTGCAATATGTAATGGTGGCGGTGGTGCTTCGGCCATGATTCTTGAAAGAAATTAATATTTTTCTTAAATACTTATAATGCATTACGGATTTTGTAACCTCAATATAGTTCCTGTACGATGGGAACCTGCTGATTCAAGTGAAATGGTCACACAACTTTTATTTGGTGACCATTTTAAAGTATTAGAAAAAAGAAAAAAATGGAGCAAAATCCGTATTGCTTTTGATCAATATGAAGGTTGGATTGATAATAAGCAATTTTTAGAAATTACTGAAGATCAATATACCGAAATAGACCAAACTCCAAATGAATTAACAGGTGATATGATTGATTTTCTTCAAGGAAAGCAAAATCAACTAATTCCTATTTCCTTGGGCGCCAATATTAATAAGGTTGGTTTAGGTGGATATACCTATGAAGGTAGAAGATTTCAAGGAAAAAAACCTAAAGAACAATTTTTAGAAACGGCTTTTCTTTATCTTAACGCACCTTATCTCTGGGGAGGAAAAACTCCTTTTGGGATTGATTGTAGCGGATTTACTCAAATGGTATACAAGCTAAACGGATATCAATTATTTAGGGATGCTTCTCAACAATCTAAACAAGGAGAAGCTTTAAGTTTTATTGAAGAAAGTGAACCTGGTGATTTAGCTTTTTTTGACAATCAAGAAGGCGAAATTATTCACGTGGGCATTATTATGAAAGATAATTATGTTATTCACGCACACGGAAAAGTGAGAATAGACCGATTGGATCATAGCGGAATATTTAATGTAGATACCAAGCAATATTCTCATAACTTAAGAGTAATCAAAAAAATAATTTAAACTACGTAGAAAAATAATTAATTGTACCTGTCTATCTGGTTTAATTGTTATAAGGTATCTAAGTTTCAATTTTCTTAAAACGAAGTTTGCTTACACTACCTTAATGTAGCACTTCATATCACTGTTTTTTTTTAATTAGTTACAATTAAGTCTTGATTTTTGATTCTAAAAGCGAAGCGGTCTTGTTTCTAGATTCTTTATGGAAAAACGCAATTTTTAACCTCTACAAAATTAAAAAAGCTTCCAAAATGGAAGCTTTTTAAGTATTATATAAAGATTTACTTAGTCTTTTAAAGCATTTGCTTTTTCAGTTTCTCCTAGCATACTGTAAATTTGAGATAGAATTTGCGCAGATTGCTTATACTCTGCAGACTCTTTCGATTTTTTCTGAACAACTTTTTCTAAATATGGAACAGCTTCTTTATAAAGATCATTTCTTTCTTTTTGAAGTTCTTCATACCGCTTATTATCTGCATTAGACATACCCAAATCATTCATCTCATCAATAAGCGCCTGCTCCTTATTTAAAATAGCAGAAGCAATATTAATATTAGCATTCAACATTTCAGGATCAATTTTAATCGCTTTTTTGTAATATTCAATCGCCTTTTCTGGATCTCCCATTTTACTAGTAGTTACTCCCAAGTTATAATAGAGAGTAGCATTGTTAGGATCTGTCTCAATCACCTTTTCTACCAATTGAGAATACTTATCCATCTTCCCAAGATTGTAGTAAATATCGGCTTCAGTAAGCATTAATCCAGTATCTTCTGGACTTTCTTTTCTTGCCTGCTGAATCGCTTTCATCGCTTTTTCTTTTTCATCTTTTTGTAGATAAATTAAAGCGATATTTTTAACGATATCTGGTCTTTTAGAGTCTTCTTTTATAGTTGAAGGTTTAATATGACTTCCAGCTTTAACATAGATGTCTCTTTTATTTTCATCTGCTCCAAATTCCTCTACGTCTCCCGTTTCTTTGTTCACAGCAGTATAAATAGTTCCTCTACCTGTATAACCTAAATCTCTAAGCTCTTCATAATATCCTAGAGCAGCGTCATAATCTTTAGCTACAGAAGATACAGATGCTGCATGATAAAGATATAGAGTATCTTTCTTACTCAAGTTATAGGCTGCATAAGCTTTCTTAGCAGATTCTGAGAATTTTTGTTGGGTCTGATCTTCCGAAGCCGCAGTAATTAAAACTCTTTTTACTTCTGCCATTCCTGCCTTACCTTCCTCTTCTTCTCCCAAGTCAATTGCTTTTTGAAAAGATTTTCCAGCGGTAATCAAGTCTTCTATATTCACTTCTGATTGATCTTTAGCTGCTAAAAATGCATTTCCTTTTGCAAGGTAAAAATCTGCTTGGGTTCTTTCTTTTTCATTAGAAATAATCCCTTCTACAGAGGTTAAAAGTGATTTTGCTTCCTTATAATCTCCAGACTCTATCGCATTACCAGCTTTTCTAATTTCTTTTTTCTGAGCAATCGCCACAATTCCGATAAGGGAAAGTCCAATAGTTAGAACTTTAGTTTTCATAGTTGCTATTTTTTAAATTTTATTCTTCCTCGTTGCTAGGTTCAATAGTTGTGCCATTTTCACTTGTAGGAGTATCTAAAGAACCATCTTCATTTTCTTGTAGATCTTCTACATTTTCTTCTTCATCGTCTTCATTGGCAACTTTGGCTACTGCTGCAATAGAGTCATTACCTTTTAAATTAATTAAACGAACTCCTTGTGTTGCACGGCCCATCGTACGTAAACTTGATACGGCTATTCTAATAGCAATACCAGATTTATTGATAATCATTAAATCATCTATATCTGTTACGCTTCTAATGGTTACTAATTCGCCAGTTTTCTCTGTAATAGATATGGTTTTCACCCCTTTTCCACCACGGTTGGTAATTCTGTAGATTTCTTCTCCAGTTTCAGGATCATCAATAAAGGTACGTTTACCATATCCGTTTTCAGAAACAACCAATACGGTTTCTTCTTTAGGATCTTCTACGGCAATCATTCCTACTACTTCATCTTTATCGTGCGCCAATCTAATTCCTCTTACTCCAGAAGCATTTCTACCCATTGGTCTTGTTTTGCTTTCTTCAAAACGAATACATTTTCCGCTTTTAAGCGCTAACATTACTTGGCTATCGCCTGTAGTAAGTTTTGCTGAAAGTAACTCATCTCCATCTTTAATGGTAATAGCATTAATCCCATTGGTTCTTGGTCTAGAATACTGCTCTAAAGAAGTTTTCTTCACCTGACCTTTTTTGGTTGCCATGATCACATAATAACTATTGATGTATTCCTCATTCTTCAAGTCTTGCGTACATATAAAAGCATTCACTCGATCTTCAGGATCAATATTAATTAAGTTTTGAATAGCTCTTCCCTTAGATGTTTTACTCCCTTCTGGGATTTCATACACTCGCATCCAGAAACATTTTCCGTTTTGGGTAAAGAAAATCATGTATTGGTGGTTGGTACCTACAAATAGATACTCTAAGAAATCTTCATTTCTTGTAGTCGATCCTTTAGAACCAACTCCTCCTCTATTTTGTTTTTTATATTCAGAAAGGGGAGTCCTTTTAATATAACCCGCGTGAGAAATAGAAATTACTACTTGCTCATCAGGAATCATATCTTCCATACTTAAATCTCCTCCCGCGTAATTAATTTCTGAACGTCTTTCATCACCGTACTTATCTCTTATCTCTAAAAGTTCTTCTTTGATGATGGTCATTCTTCGTTCTTTACTCGCAAGAATATCTTTTAAGTCTTGAATGGTAATCATTAACTCTTCATGCTCTGTACGTAGCTTATCTTGTTCAAGACCTGTTAACTGTCTTAAACGCATTTCTACGATGGCTTTTGCCTGAATTTCGCTTAACTCGAACCGCTCAATTAATTTATTACGCGCTTCTTCTGTATTGCTAGAAGAACGAATCAAGGCAATCACTTCGTCAATATTATCTGAAGCTATGATTAAACCTTCTAGTATATGCGCTCTATCTTCAGCTTTCTTTAATTCAAATTCGGTTCTTCTTACTACAACTTCGTGGCGGTGTTCCACAAAATATTGAATCATATCCTTTAGATTCAACATTTGAGGTCTTCCTTTTACCAAAGCAATGTTATTCACACTAAAAGAAGATTGTAATGCGGTGTGCTTAAATAAGGTATTTAGAACTATATTAGGAACAGCATCTCTTTTTAAGATATATACGATACGCATTCCGTTTCTATCAGACTCATCTCTGATTAAGGAAATACCTTCAATTTTCTTATCGTTAACTAAGTCGGCGGTTTTCTTAATCATATCCGCCTTATTGACTTGATATGGAATTTCAGTCACCACAATACACTCTCTACCTTTCACTTCTTCGTGAGTAGCTTTGGCTCTCATCACCACTCTACCTCTACCGGTTTTAAAAGCTTCGCGAACACCTTCATATCCATAAATAACTCCTCCCGTAGGGAAATCTGGTGCTTTTATGTATTCTATAAGCTGATCAATTTCAATGTCACGATCATCGATATAAGCAATGATACCATCAACTACTTCCGTTAAGTTATGAGGAGGCATATTGGTTGCCATCCCAACAGCAATACCACTAGCTCCATTCACCAAAAGGTTAGGAACACGCGTTGGTAAAACAGTAGGTTCTTTTAACGTATCATCAAAGTTAAGAGAATGATCTACCGTATCTTTATCGATATCGGCTAGCATATCTTCACTTATCTTACGCATCCTAGCCTCGGTATATCGCATAGCTGCAGGGCTATCGCCATCTACAGAACCAAAGTTACCTTGTCCATCAACCAACATATAACGAAGACTCCATTCTTGAGCCATTCTTACCATGGCATCATATACAGAGGTATCTCCGTGTGGGTGATACTTACCAAGTACCTCTCCAACTATTCTTGCTGATTTTTTATGTGCTCTGTTGGAAAATACACCTAATTCGTACATTCCAAATAATACTCTACGGTGAACTGGTTTTAAACCGTCACGAACGTCTGGCAGTGCACGTGACACAATGACTGACATTGAATAATCAATGTAAGCCGATTTCATTTCATCTTCAATGTTGATAGGAATTAACTTCTCTCCTTCAGCCATAAAATTTTATTTAGTTAATAATCTTTATTCTAACGTGGCAATTTAATCATTTTCCCTATTATATAAAGCGTTTATAGAAGATTTTCCACCTATTTTATTAACAAATATTTATTCCTTGTTGGTTATAATTAAATGTTACTATGCTTTGATTTTACACTATATTTTTGTCTATTAGCGTAGTTACCTTTAATGAGGTACGGTTTTTGAATTTATGTGTTAAAATTAATTAGAGGAGATAAGAACATGGACGATAATTTTTCACCCAGAGTAAAAGATGTTATAACATATAGTAAGGAAGAGGCTTTACGCTTAGGCCACGATTTTATTGGGACAGAGCATTTGGTTTTAGGTTTGCTGCGTGATGGTAATGGAAAGGCTATTGATATATTAGAATCTTTAAATGTAGATTTAGATCATTTAAGACGAAAAGTAGAGATTTTAAGTCCGCTTAATGCGGATAGCGCTACGCTTTCTAACGAAAAGAAGAACCTTCATTTAACAAGACAGGCAGAAAGGGCCCTAAAAACTACGTTTTTGGAAGCAAAGCTTTTTCAAAGTTCGTCAATTAATACAGCACATTTATTATTATGTATTTTAAGAAATGAAAATGATCCTACTACCAAGCTTATAAATAAGCTTAAGGTGGATTATGATAACGTTAAAGACGAGTTTAAATCTATGATCACACAAGATAACGATTATATAGAAGGCCCTACTTCAGAATCTTTTTCAGATGATAGTCCTGCTGCTGATGATAATCCGAAGAATAATCCATTTGGATCAAATAGCCCTAAAACAGGAAAAGTGAATAAAAAGTCTAAGACTCCTGTGTTAGATAACTTTGGAAGAGATCTTACGGAAATGGCAGATGATGGCAAACTAGATCCTGTAGTTGGTCGAGAAAAAGAAATTGAGCGCGTTTCTCAAATCTTGAGTAGGAGAAAGAAAAATAATCCACTCCTTATTGGAGAACCAGGAGTTGGTAAAAGTGCCATTGCAGAAGGTCTAGCCTTGCGAATTGTACAACGAAAAGTTTCACGTATTTTATTTGATAAACGCGTGGTTACTTTAGATTTAGCGAGCATCGTTGCGGGCACAAAATATAGAGGACAGTTTGAAGAGCGTATGAAAGCCGTGATGAACGAGCTCGAAAAAAACGATGACATCATTTTATTTATTGATGAAATTCATACTATTGTAGGTGCTGGGGGTGCCACTGGAAGTTTAGATGCAAGTAATATGTTTAAACCTGCTCTAGCGAGAGGGGAATTACAATGTATTGGTGCAACTACTTTAGATGAGTATAGACAACATATCGAAAAAGATGGTGCTTTAGAGAGAAGGTTTCAAAAGGTAATTATTGAGCCAACATCGGTAGAGGAAACCATAGAAATTCTGGACAATATTAAATCTAAATACGAGTCTCACCACAATGTAAATTATACAGATGAAGCTATACAAGCTTGTGTAAAACTAACGAATAGGTATATGACAGATCGTTTTTTACCAGACAAAGCGATTGATGCCTTAGATGAAGCTGGTTCTCGTGTACATATTACCAATATTGAAGTGCCTAAAAAGATTTTGGATCTAGAGCGACAGCTGGATGAAGTTAGAGAGACGAAAAATACGGTAGTCAAAAAGCAAAAATATGAAGAAGCTGCCAAATTAAGGGACGACGAAAAAAAGATAGAAAAAGAGTTAGAAATCGCTCAAGAACGTTGGGAAGAGGAATCTAAACAACATAAAGAGACCGTAACCGATGAACACGTAGCTGATGTGATTTCTATGATGACCGGGATTCCTGTGAATAGAATTGCACAGACTGAAAGCAATAAATTGGCTGAGTTGCCCAACCTGATTAAGGGGAAGGTAATTGGTCAAGATGAAGCGGTTAATAAAGTGGTAAAAGCGATTCAGCGAAATAGAGCTGGTTTAAAAGATCCCAACAAACCCATTGGATCGTTTATATTTTTAGGTCAAACAGGTGTTGGTAAAACACAATTGGCAAAGGTTTTAGCGAAAGAATTATTCGACAATGAAGACACGCTTATCAGGATTGATATGAGTGAATATATGGAGAAATTTGCCGTTTCTAGATTAATTGGTGCACCTCCAGGATACGTTGGGTATGAAGAAGGCGGACAGTTAACCGAGAAAGTAAGACGTAAGCCTTATGCAGTGATATTATTGGATGAAGTGGAAAAAGCCCACCCAGATGTATTTAATATGATGCTGCAGGTGTTGGATGATGGATACTTAACGGATAGCTTAGGTCGAAAAATTGACTTTAGAAATACCATTATCATTATGACTTCCAATATTGGAGCTCGTAAATTAAAGGATTTTGGTCAAGGTGTTGGATTCGGAACTCAGGCGCAAAAAAGTCAAACCGACGAAAATACGAGAGGAATTATCGAAAATGCGTTAAAGAAAGCCTTTGCTCCAGAGTTTTTGAACAGAATTGATGATGTAGTTATTTTTAACTCTCTAGAAAGAGAACACATTCACAAAATTATCGATATTGAGTTGGCTAAGTTATTCCATAGAATCGAAGATTTAGGATATAATCTAGAACTTTCTGATGCTGCAAAAGATTTTATTGCTGAAAAAGGATTCGATAAACAATATGGAGCGAGACCTTTAAATAGAGCCATTCAAAAATATGTAGAAGATGCCTTAGCGGAAGAAATTATCACTTCCAAAATGGCAGAAGGAGATAAAGTAAAAATGGATCTCAACAAAGAGAAAACAGAATTGGTCATCGAAATCAAGAAAGCCAAAAAGAAAAAAGAAGAATCAGAGTAAATAATCGTTGAATGCAAAAAAAAGCCTCACATCTTAATGGATGTGAGGCTTTTTTATTAGATATAAGGATGAAATTATTCTAGAAAAGTCCTACTTAAAATGTTTTTTTTCAGAAGAACTATGCTAGGTGCAATAGGATAAGGAAAGGTTTGCTATAAATATACGCATCACATCCACCCCTTTTTCAGAAGTTGAAAGCTCCCCTCCTTTTTTAAGGGGGGGGCTTTAAAATTATTGTGAGTTATAAAAAATACCTTAATTGCAAAACATCAAATCTTTATCAATATTAAATTGATGTAGAAAACACTTGGCGTTGGCTATTTCTGTAGCCATCACTTTATCTTGTTTTACAATGGGCACTTCTTCTCTAAATCCGCTTACCAATTGCTCTATAAAAGAAGATGACTTTAAAGGTTCCCTGTAATACAAAGCTTGAGAAGCATTAAACAATTCTATAGCCAAAACCGTTTTTAAGTTCTCCACCACTTTTATAAGTTTTGTAGCAGAATTAGCTCCCATACTTACGTGATCTTCTTGTCCGTTAGAAGAAACAATAGAATCTATACTTGCCGGGGTACAGTATTGTTTATTCTGACTTACGATACTAGCCGCAGTATATTGCGGAATCATAAATCCATTATTTAATCCTGGATCATCTACTAAAAACATAGGCAGCCCTCGTAATCCCGAAACCAGCTGATAAATTCTTCTTTCAGAGATATTCCCTAATTCCGCGACAGCGATCGCCAAATAATCCATTGCTAAAGCAAGAGGCTGACCGTGAAAGTTTCCGCCAGAGATAATTTTATCTTGTTCTACAAACAGATTAGGATTATCGGTAACGCTATTAATTTCAGTTTTTACCGTTTGGTGCACAAAACGAATGGTATCTTTGGAAGCTCCGTGAACTTGTGGAATACATCGAAATGAATAAGGATCTTGAACGCTTTCCTTCGTTTTGTGAGCAATTTCACTTCCTTCTAAAAAACTTAAGATCCGCTCAGCTGTTTTTACTTGTCCGCGGTGAGGTCTAACCTCGTGAACCAGTGGATCAAATGGGGATAAATTGCAATCAAAACCTTCTACAGAAACCGCGCTAATCGCATCGGCTAAATAAGATAATTTATAGGTTTCAATTAAAGAAAATACAGCGTGAGCACTCATAAATTGAGTTCCGTTAAGCAAAGCCAAGCCTTCTTTAGATTTTAATTCTAAAGCTTTCCAACTATTAGATTTTAATACTTTTTCTGAAGGCTGCACTTTTCCTTTATAAGTCACTTCTCCCTTACCTAAAAGCGGTAAAGACATATGTGCCAAAGGCGATAAGTCTCCCGAAGCTCCTAAGGAACCTTGTTCATAAATTACAGGGATAATATCCTTATTAAAAAACTCGATGAGACGCTCTACCGTTTCTAAAGCGATGCCTGAATGACCGTAACTTAACGACTGTATCTTAAGCAACATCATGATTTTCACAATTTGATCATTTACACGATCTCCAGTTCCACAGGCGTGAGAAATTACTAAATTTTCTTGCAGCTGAACTAACTTATCCTTAGAAATTTTTACATTACACAAAGAACCAAATCCAGTATTAATTCCGTAGAAAGGCTCTACAGAATTATCAATTTTTTCATCTAAATATTTCCTAGATTTTTGAATGTCTAATTTAGCTTCGTCGCTAAGTTCTAATTGAATATTTTCATCAATTATTTTTTGAATATGGTGGATATCTAAAATATCTCTACTTATATAATGTATTTCTTTCATTCTGAATTTTAATAAATAGGTTAGTCAGTTCTCAAAATTAAGCTTTTGTTTCAGGTTTTTCAAATAAACTCCTAATGGCTTTACCTAAATAGGCCGTAATATCACTAGCGATTAAGGCATCTGGCACAGTATCGACCACAACCAAATCTCCAGCTTTGCCGTGTATAAAAACACCAAAGACAGCTGCAATCGCAGGATCATACCCTTGCGCTAGTAAACCTGCAATTACTCCAGAAAGTACATCTCCGCTGCCAGCAGTTGCCATCCCGGGATTTCCATTAGTGTTGATATACATATTGTCACTGGAAACTGTCATCGTGTACGCTCCTTTAATGACCACAGTAACTTTATGTGCATCAGAAAATTTCTGAACTTTGTCTAATTTTTCAAAGTCGTTTTTCCAGCTTCCAATTAAGCGTTCTAATTCTTTGGGATGTGGTGTTAAAATAGATTTCTCCGGAATTAATTCCAACAACTCTGGATATTTACTCAACATATTAAGTCCATCGGCATCAATAAGCATGGGAGTTTTTACTTGATTTAATAGGGTTGTTAAAAGTTCTATAGATTTTTCGTTGGTTCCTGCACCCATTCCGAAAGCCACAATATCTTCATCTTCTAACTCCAATTTCATGTCTGACAAATGCATGTCGTGTGGCGCAACTTCTACCATTGCTTCTGGTACGCTAGTTTGCAAAATACCATAACCACATTGCGGTATTACTGCCGTTACTTTTCCTACGCCAATTCGCAACGCTGCTTTGCTCGATAACACCATACTTCCCATCATTCCGTAGCTTCCTCCAACCATATAGACATTCCCGTAATTTCCTTTATGGGTAAATTTGGACCTGGGTTGGTATAAGCTTGCGGCTTGCTCCTCTTCTATTAATACTGCTTTCGCTGGATTTTCAGCAAGATATTGTCCGTCAATTCCTATATCTATAATTTGAACATTTCCGGCAAACGGAGCGGTTTCTGGAAGGAAAAATGCCAGTTTCGGAGCTTGAAATGTAAGGGTATAATTCGCCTTTACAATTGGTTGATCTGCAATAATATCATCTGCTAACATTCCTGAAGGCATATCTATCGCTACTTTAAAAGCTTCAGATTCGTTGATGCGAACAATCAATTTTTGCACCCAATCTACTAAAGGTCGGTTGAGTCCAATTCCAAAAATGGCATCAATTACAAAATCACTAGAATTTATTTCAGGAAAATCATCTTCAGATTTTAATAATACAGGCCAATTTTTAGTGTCTTCTTTTAGGGTTCTGTAGTTTTCTAGAAAACCTTCAGATCTTTTGTCGCTATAATTCACCACGTAGACATCTACGTGATAGCCTTCTCGCACTAACTTTCTAGCCACTACAAGTCCGTCACCGCCATTGTTTCCTATTCCGCAGAAAACTTTAATTTTTATTTTGGCGCCATTAAGTCTATTATTAATTTCCTCAAAAATGCGTGAAGAAGCCCTTTCCATAAGCTCTAAGGAGGTTATTTTTTGCTTTTCTTGGGTAATTTTATCGGCTTCGTGAAGTTGTTGAGCGCTAAATATTTTCATGAGTTCGGTTTTACACAAAGATAACAATCTTTAAAAACTAGCTTGGAATAAACTATAATTTGATTGTTGGTAAAACACCTACAATACTTTACCTTTGCACAAAATTTTTATACGATGAAGACAACACAACTTACACATATACATGAAGCCTTAGGAGCCAAAATGGTTCCGTATGCAGGTTATAATATGCCTGTTTCTTATGAAGGCGTAAATGCCGAGCATGAAACCGTTCGTAAGGGAGTGGGTATTTTTGATGTTTCTCATATGGGAGAATTTTTGGTATCTGGACCTAAAGCATTAGAGTTAATTCAGAAAATAACGACCAACGATGCTTCTAAATTAAAAGATGGAAAAGCGCAATATACCTGTATGCCTAATCTTACAGGAGGAGTTGTAGATGATTTGATCATTTACAGAATGAACGAGGAGAAATACCTTTTGGTAGTGAATGCTTCTAATATTGATAAGGATTGGAATTGGATTGCCGAAAATAATACCATGGATGCCGATGTAAAGGATCTTTCTGATGAATATTGTTTGCTTGCTATTCAAGGGCCTAAAGCGATTGAAGCCATGCAGCCTTTGTCTTCTACGGATTTGTCTGCCATTAAATTTTATAATTTTGAAGTCACAGATTTTGCAGGAGAAGATCAAATTATCATTTCTGCAACGGGCTATACAGGAAGTGGCGGATTCGAAATTTACTGTAAAAATCATAATGCAGAAGCAATTTGGAATGCTGTTTTAAAAGCAGGAGAAGAATACGGAATTAAGCCTATTGGTCTTGCTGCAAGAGATACTTTAAGATTAGAGATGGGATTTTGTCTTTACGGAAACGATATCGACGAGACTACCTCTCCTATTGAAGCTGGGTTAGGATGGATTACCAAGTTCACTAAAGATTTTGTCAATTCAGAAAACCTAAAGAAAGAAAAAGAAGAAGGTCCTAAAAGAAGGTTGATTGCTTTTGAAATGTTAGAAAGAGGAATTCCTAGAAAAGATTACCCAATTTTAGATGAAAACGGAAATGAAATAGGACACGTTACTTCGGGTACACAATCTCCTTCTACAGGAAAAGCAATAGGAATGGGCTACGTAAAAACCGAATTTAAAGCGGTAGATACGCCTATTCAAATCCAGATTAGAAAGAAAACCATTCCGGCAGTTATTGTAAAACCACCTTTTTATAAAGCGTAATTTTCCATTTTAATCTATATAAGAACTAGTATTCAAGAAAACTAAACTTTTTTTGAACACTAGTTTTTTTAATTTGAATAGGCATCAAATTTTAGTCAGCATTTATAATTTAATTTTGAATCCAATATACCTAATTATACAACGTTTTTAAAAGAAAGATTTCAGATTAAAAATTCAAAAAAAATACTAATCCTCGGCGGAAGTGGATTCTTAGGGCAAGCGCTTTACAAAGAGCTCCTGCCCTATTTTAGCGTACACGGCACGTATAGAACTCCAAATAAAAATTGGGAAAATAATCATCAGTTTCATTGGTGGGATGCCGAGACCGAGAGTGTGAGCTTTTTATTGGAATCTTTACAACCAGATGTGGTGATTTGCGCTTTACGCGGAAATTTTAACGCGCAAATTTACGCTCATTTTGAAGCGATAGAATATGTGATGAAAACCAATTCTAAGATTATTTTTCTCTCCTCTTCTAACGTGTTTGATGCTTTTACCAATTTCCCTTCTTACGAATATGACAAAACACTTTCTATGAGTGTATATGGGCGTTTTAAAATTAAAATAGAAAATGCGTTGTTGCGCTTGCCTGTAGAGAACTATGTGATTACCAGAATTCCTATGATTTATGGCGCCAATTCTCCGCGTTTAGAAGAGTTAAAAACCTTTCATAAAATTGAGGAATCTATAGAAGTATTTCCTAATGTGGTGATGAATGCTACAAGCGTTAACCGGTTCACACAACAAATGCATTATATCATCAATCAAGATTTAGGTGGTGTTTTTCATTTAGGAAGCAAAGACCTCATTCATCATAAAGATTTAGTGATGGAGATTTGTAAGAAAATAGAACTCAAAGACACGGTACTAAAAAATGTATACGACTCTAATGAAGATCGATATATTGCAGTCTTACCTAAAAACAATTTACTCCCCAATAATTTACAATTTACGGTAGAAGATGTGGTAGAAGATTCTGTTGCATTTCCGTAGACTTTAGTATCTTTAAGCAGAACTAAAAACAATAGAAAATGAAAAAGTTAAGCGATAAAGAAATAAAGGATAAACTAAAAGATTTTGAGGGGTGGGAATTTCACGAGGATAGCCTTCAAACCAAATTTGAGTTTCGAGATTTTAAAGAAACCTTTTCTATTATGACCCGCATCGCTTTTGAAGCAGAATCCCAACAACATCATCCTGAGTGGACCAATGTTTATAATACCTTAAGCATTTCTCTATCTACCCATGATGCTGGCGGAGTTACAGAAAAAGATTTCAAAATGATAGAAGCGATAGAAAACATTATCGTAGTAGATTAACAGCGGTATTTTTATTAAATTTGTTCATCTTAAAATCAATATAAAAAATTATGGGAAGAGCTTTTGAATTCCGTAAAGCGCGAAAAATGAAACGATGGTCTGCCATGTCTAAGGCCTTTACTCGTATTGGTAAAGACATTGTTATGGCTGTAAAAGAAGGTGGTCCAGATCCTGACACCAATTCAAAATTACGAGCGGTAATTCAAAACGCGAAGAGCGTAAATATGCCCAAAGACAATATTGAGCGCGCGATTAAACGGGCGAGCGATAAAAGTTTAGGTGATTACAAAGAGGTTTTATTTGAAGGTTATGCACCACACGGGATTGCTATTTTGGTAGAAACTGCTACCGATAATAATACGAGAACCGTAGCTAATATACGTTCTTATTTTAATAAATGTGACGGGAATTTAGGAACTTCTGGCTCGGTTGAATTTATGTTTGACCATACGTGTAACTTCAAAATTCCTGCGGAAGATCTTGATGCCGAAGAATTAGAACTAGAATTTATTGATTTTGGCGCCGAAGAAGTTTTTGAAGATGAAGATGGCATTCTTATTTACGCTCCGTTTGAAAGCTTTGGTGCGATTCAAAAAGAATTAGAAGACAGAGAAATTGAAATTATTTCTTCTGGTTTTGAACGTATTCCTACCGTAACCAAAGAAATTTCTAAAGAAGATCAGGAAGATGTAGAGAAATTACTAGAAAAAATTGAAGAAGACGATGATGTGCAAAATGTATATCATACCATGAAAGAAACAGAAGATTAGGTATCTATAAAAAAAGACCCCAAAAATTAGAATAAACTTTTGGGGTCTTCTTTTTAAACTTCAGATTGTTATTAATCCTCTATTTCACTAAGAACTTTTCCGTTTTTATCTACGGTAATTTCCAGTTCTTTCGTAAAAGTTTCTAAATCAATCTCATAGGTGATGTCATTCCCTTTTTTAATCATATCTACATCATCAATGCTAAAATCTGCATAATTCTTTTTTATGACATTACTTACTGCGCTTGGCAATTCAGAAGAGGAAATTTCTACTTTTCGCTTGACCTCCTGTCCATTTGTAGCGTACCATACATCATAATCTTTACGGTCTACTTCAAATTCTACTTTATAATTTTCCATATCTTTCTCCCATTCCACATCATTTACGTTGGTAAACTCTTTTTGGAAAGTAGAAATTAGGCTGGCAGGTACTTCATCCATTCTTAAGTCTTGCGCTTGTACAGCAATACTTGCGAAAAGAAACAATAAACTTGTTTTTAAAATTTTCATAGCTTTTGTTTTTTTTATTTGATGTAAAGAAAAGCACTAAAACTGTAAACAATTAGGAATTTTAATTTAAAACTTTATTTAATGAAGTATTTATTTTGAATATTTAATATGAGAACTTAGTACAAGAGACCTCACAGGTTTTCAAAACCTGTGAGGTCTGCTAAAGATTATAAAACTATAAAGAGTAGATTATCGGTTTGTCCTAACGCCTAAAACGCTTCCGTTTTCATCAAAAGTTATTATTTTTTCTAAATTTTCTTTCTCTATTTCTACTCTATACAATGTTTTTTTGCTAGCTCTCTTTATCATTTTTGCATCGCCGGTTTTGTAGGCTGCATATTTCTTATTTAGCGTCTTAGTAACTGCCTTTGGTAATTGAGATTTTAATAATTCTACCTCACGCTTCACTTCTTTTTCAGTTGAAGAATACCAAACCTCATAATCCATTTGGTTCCTCTTAAACGCGACCTTATAGTTGTTCTTATCTTTTTCCCATGCTACATCGTTTGCTTTTAAAAACTCTTTTTCAAAAGTTGAAACTACCTTGGCAGGCACTTCATCCATTTTTAAATCTTGGGCGTAAACAGTAATGCTTCCGAAGAAAAATAATAGAGCTATTTTTAAAATTTTCATCTTATTTAGATTGATAGATTTAAAGTAAAATTTTGGACTGAAACTATAACTCATTAGATTTATTTATCCGTCAAGCGGAATTATCCCAATTTATTATAGAATTCAATTGTAAATTTACAAATAATGCTGAATTCGACTTAAGAAAAAGTTTCAATTCAAAAAAAATATAAGGTAATTTTATATCAAAATAGGTTTGATGCTTATCAAATAACCTTTTTGATTGTTAATTAAAGATTATGAAAATACTCATTATTGAAGACGAAGTAGATATGCTTCAAAATATGAAGCAAACTTTTGAAAAAGAAGGTTTTTTAATAGAAAGCGCGAAAGACCAAGAAACCGCCTTGCAAAAAATTGGGATTTATAAATACGATTGCATTTTACTGGATATTGGTTTACCCGATGGTAGCGGATTAGCGATTTTAAAAATTTTAAAAGAGAAAAATATTAACGACGGAGTGATTATTGTTTCTGCCAAAGACTCTTTAGATGACAAACTAAAAGGACTTAATTTGGGAGCAGATGATTATTTACCTAAGCCTTTTCACATGGCAGAACTCAATGCGAGAGTAAAAGCTTTACTTAGAAGAAGAAACTTTGAAGGAAACAAAAATATAGAGTTAGGAAATTTAATCATTAATCCTGAAGAGCGAAGCGTTTTTGTGAACCAAACAGCAGTTGAGCTAAATAGAAAAGAGCTCGATATTCTTTTATATTTAGTAACAAATAAGGGTAGATTAGTAAATAAAACTGCTTTGGCAGAGCACGTTTGGGGAGATCACATCGACCAAGCCGATAATTTTGAGTTTATCTATTCACAGATTAAAAACCTAAGAAAAAAACTAACCACGCATCAAGCAGAAGTAGAAATAAAATCGATTTACGGTATGGGTTATAAATTAGAACTTTTATGAAGCTTTTAAATTATACGAGTAGGTACTTTGTCATTATATTACTGTTTATTATTTTTATTTGGGGCGCTTTTTTTTATTACAATATGCTAGATGAGATCTATGATAGCATGGATGATAGTTTAGAAAACCAAAAAGAGCTGGTGCAACAAAAGGTATTAGATCATCCAGAGTTTCTTAAGCAAGACCAATTTGAAAATGGCTATTATACGATTCAGCAATTAAAAGATAAGCCCAAAAAAATAGACGAAGATCAGTATAGAGATACGTTAATGTTTATGCAAAATGAAGGAGAATTTGAGCCTGTGCGTCTTTTAGAGACTTCGTTTTATCAAGATGAGCATTATTATAAATTAAAAGTAATTACTTCTATGGTAGAAGAAGATGATCTGGTAGAAACGCTTTTTTGGTCTATTTTGATATTGTATTTAGGTTTAATTTTAAGCATTTTAGTACTTAACAATTATTTTTTAAAAAACACTTGGAAACCATTTTACAGCTTATTAGATAAATTAAAAAATTACTCTATAGAATCTGGACAGAAATTATCTTTTGAAGACACTAACATTGAAGAGTTTGCACTTCTAAATAAAAATATTGAAACTTTACTTTACAAATCTCAAGAAAGCTTTCAACAGCAAAAACATTTTATAGAGAATGCTTCTCATGAGCTTCAAACTCCTATCGCTATAAGCATCAATAAGCTGGAGCTTTTATTGGAGAAAAGCCATCTAAATGAAGACCAAGCAGAAACTTTTAGCAGTGTTTTACAAAATTTAGAACGCCTTAAACGTCTTAACAAATCTCTTTTACTTCTAACTAAAATTGAAAATAATCAATTTGTGGAAGAAGAAGATATTAACCTTAATTTGCTTTTGAAGGAGCTTATAGAAGATTTTTCAGATTTCTTAAGGTATAAGAATTTAGAACTAAAATTTATTCAGCAAGAACAATTATCTATACGCATGAATAAAGATTTAGCTATGATTTTATTTACGAACCTTATTCAAAATGCGATTAAGCACGGCAAAAAAAGTTCTATCATATCTATTAAAATTTATGACAATGCGGTAACTATTCAGAATGAATCAGAAAAAAATATTCCGCTTGACGGAGAAAAAATTTTCTCCAGATTTTATAAAGCAACTGCTTTGCAAAACTCGACAGGTTTAGGTTTATCCATAGCTCTAGCCATTACTCAAAAGTATAAATATAAACTAAGTTATACCTACAAGAATTTGCATTGTATTGAAGTTAACTTCCGTAAGCCTTAAAATTATAATAACACTATGCAAACGATATATAAATTTTACCTTAATAGATTAGATTTCCAGATTGTTTTCAGATTTTAAGTATACATTTTCTTTATATATCTAAAAAGATACTGCTATGAAATTAAAAAAAATTGAAATATCCATTATTCTCGGTGTTATTATAGTCATTTCTGGAATTAGTTTGGCTTTTAATTATTCGCCAAAATCAAAAGAGATAGTCGCTGAGGAAGAAAGTACGCTCTATAAAGAATATAATATTCTTGAAACTTGGGAACTACCTAAAGAACTAATAGAAATTTCTGGAATTAGTTGGATGGGAGATTACAGAATGGCTTGCATCCAAGATGAAGAAGGAATTATTTATATCTACAACTTAAAAACTTCCCGCATAGAAAAAACGATTGAGTTTGGTGAGAAAGGAGATTATGAAGGCTTAGTGGTAATTGAAAAAAATGCATATGCACTGCGCAGCGATGGGACTATTTTTGAGATTAAAAATTACAACAGTCCAGATTTTAAAACCCATAGCTATAATACTTTTTTGAAAGGAAAAAACAACACCGAGAGTCTTGCTTTAGATCCAGAAAACGATCGCTTATTGATGGCCGCTAAAGATAAAGATCCTTTTAGCAAAACCAGCAAAGGAGTTTTTGAGTTTGACTTAAAATCTAAAACATTAGCTAAAAAGCCTCTATATGAGTTACATTTTCACGATAATATTTTTGATAAAATAAGAGAGAAGAAAATTGAAAAAACCTTTAGTCCTTCAGAAATAGCAATACATCCGCAAAGCAAAGAAATTTTTGTTTTAGAAGGAAAAAAACCAAAATTGTTGATTTTAAATCCTAATGGAAGCACTAAGCGCCTTTTTGAATTAGATAAAAATGATTTTAGACAACCGGAAGGAATTGCAATTACTCCCAACGGAGATATATACATTTCTAATGAAGGAAAAAAAGATAAGGCTACTATCTTAAAAGTCGAATTAAAATAGACTTTTACAAGACGAAAAAAAGGGGAAGATTTTAAAAATCTTCCCCTTTTTTTGTACTAATATAATTCTTACAATTCCTTAAAGATGGAATGCATTAAACGTTTTTTATCGTTTAAGCTTTCTTCCAAAGAAATCATAGTTTCTGTTCTATACACTCCTTCAATATCATCCAATTCAAATATAATTTGCTTTGCGTGCTCTGTATCTTTCGCTCTAATCTTACAGAAAATATTAAATTTCCCAGTAGTAACGTGGGCTACCGTAACAAAAGGTATTTCATTAATTCGTTCTAACACAAATTTGGTTTGAGATGTTTTCTGTAAAAACACACCTACGTAAGCGATAAAAGCATACCCTAATTTTTTGTAATCTAAGCTTAAAGAAGATCCTACGATTATTCCAGCCTCTTCCATTTTTTTCACTCTCACATGTACTGTACCCGCAGAAATTTGTAATTTTTTTGCGATATCTGTAAACGGAGTTCTTGTATTGTCGATTAAAATATCTAAAATTTGATGATCTATTTCATCTAATCTAAACTTTGCCATTTGTAATTTTGTTTTTTTAAATATTATGCAAAAATAATACAATTATCCTGATAAATAATCCGTAATATTTAAGCTTTTGTTAAATTTACTAAGCATTCCTTACCGTCCACACTCAATTCTTGAATCTCAGTAATTTCGCTCCATTCTTCTTTTCTATTTATGATGACTTTTTTACCAGAAACATCCATTTCTTTATGTCCAACATAAGCTTTTAAGCATCCTAATGTCTCTAGAAACGGCACAAAAATAATTTTATTGCGCTTTAAAGTCTCTTTATATTGTATGGCAAGATCTATGTTTTGTCTCCCTACATTTCTTAGAATAACATCATAAAAGCATTTTTTATTTTCTGGAATTGTAAAATAATCTTTATAATTTATATGTTTATGGGTTTTGTTAGAGAGTCCCCAGGATCCTTTTAGTAAAGCAATCAAAATAAGTTTTCTTGTTTCTTCCCTCTCATAATCGTCTTCAAAATGTCCTGCCTCAAATAAAATCGTTGGGATTCCTAAATTTTGTAAGGTATCACCAACACAATTCAGGTTGAAGCCATCATCATATCTTCCCACTTGATTTGGGATGATTTGCTGCAAACTTTTATTCATGTAAGCAATAAGTTGCATTCCTGCTATTCTATTTTCATTAACGCCTCTATCTTCATTAAATGCTGGGGATAAAAAAGAAATCGTTGCGGGTTTGGCTGGTTCTCCCACGCCAAATATTGTTCGCTGATCGTGTAAATTAAAACAATAATCTGGCTGAAACTCCATATAAAGCTTTTTAAAGGCTCTGCTCTCGGGTTGTGAACAAAGTTGAGCATCTCTATTCAAATCTATCTCATTTAGGTTGCTACGCGTATAGATTTTTGCGCCGTCTGGATTTAATAGTACAACAAAGCTGAAAGAGATTTTGCTTAAGATTTCTTTCGCTTCCGCGGAATTGCTTTGTAAAAAACCAATAAAGTCAATTAATGCTTTAGTGGTTGTGGTTTCATTTCCATGCATTTGTGACCACATCAAAACTTTGATAGATCCTCCTCCTAAATGCAATTCATAAATAGGCAAACCTAAAACAGATTTCCCTATCACTCTATTTTGATCTTCAGAAAATTTGGCTATAAAATTATTAACATCTTCTACAGGAATATACCTTCCAGAAAAGGATTCATTTTTATACTGCGTTGCTAGCTCTAATAATCTTTCTTTCTCCATAGTTTACAAAAGTAAACAATCCTTTTTTTACAAATGTAAACAGGTGCGGTAAACATACTTGTTACATTTGTAAACGAAAGTGTTTGCAGTTGTACAAACCAATACGGAAAAACTCCTACCGAATATTTTATCTGAATATAATATCTGTTTTTCAATGCTATATGTAATATTATCTAAACTTTTACTTAAACTTAAATAGTGCTTGTAAGCAGGGTTTTGCTATTCTATTTTAATAGTTTACATTTGTAAAATACAAAATTATCTAAAATAGTTTACAATGGTAAACAGTAAAGAATTTACAAATCGGCTCGCTAAGATTATGACGTTTTACGAGTTAAGTGCCACCTCATTTGCAGATAAAATTCAGGTGGGTCGCTCCTCTATTTCTCATATTATATCGGGAAGAAATAAGCCTAGTTTAGATTTTGTAATGAAAGTAGTACAAACTTTTCCAGAGGTCGAATTGTATTGGTTTTTAAACGGAAAAGGAAGTTTTCCTCCTACTACATCTTCTGAAATTGTTTCAAAAAAAGAAAAAAAAGCTTCTACTATTACTTCCAAAGAAGATGCAATTCCGAAAAGAAATCAGAATAAAACTTCCAAAGAAATTGAAAAGGTAATTCTCTTTTACACCGATGGTACTTTTGATACGTATAACCCCTAATTCACTAAGTACAAAAGATACTATTAAATTAACCTAGTACAGTAGCATTCCTACAGATTCAATTAGTACAAGAATTCAGCTACGAACATTATTAAATTAAAAAATAATATCTTTGGAAAAATAATATTCTCATGAAATTACGTATTTTAAGTTTAGCTTTAGTAATGACAAGCCTTATTTCTTGCTCTTCAGATGATACATCAATTAACGACACCAACAACGCTACTTATTTTCCCTTATCTGTAGGAAATAAATGGAATTACATCAATAGTTCTACTGCAGAAGGAGAAGTTGAAAATACCAACGAAGAAACTCTTACACTTACTGCCGAAAATAATAATGCCTATTCTTTTAGTAGTTCGGCAAATATGCTAGAAAGAGGAGTTATTACAGGAATCTTGGTAAATGGAAATCTAACCAAACAAAATGAAAAACTAATTTACAACGGTCAGTATGAAGTAGAACTTAGTTCTTTTGGTATCGAGAATTTAAGTATTCCTATCGATAATTTGGTAGTTTATGATGTAAATGCTTCCGCTGGTGATGCGCTTTCTACAATTAGCAATACGATTAATCAAACCTTAAATCTACAAGGACAAGATATTCCACTTTCTATGACTTACGCATTACATACGGTACAAAATGAAATCCTAGAGAGTTATACCGTGAATAACACTTCTTATGAAAATGTTTTGAAGGCAAATGTCTCTTTAAATTTAGCGGTAGATGCTAGTCTTGTAATTGTTACAGTTCCCTTATTGGAAGAGCAAGAAGTCTTGACTTCTTCTAATTATTATGCGGCTGATATCGGACTTATTTACAGTGAGAATTCGGCCTCTTATAATTTTGAAGATCTATCTCAATTTGGTATTCCAAATATAGATTCTGTAAATGTAGATTCATCTCAGTCTATTGATACATACACCATTCAATAATTTAAGCTAAACCTTAACTTTAATCAATGCATTCTTTAAAATACTTATAGGGTGCATTGATTTTTTTTGTGTTCCGTCGTAAATTTGATGTCTACAACTCGTTCCGTTGGCTGCAATAATGGTTGCATTCGCAGCTCTTCTAACTGCTGGAAAAAGGCTATGATTTCCTATTTGCATACTCACTTCATAATGTTCCTTTTCATAACCAAAACTCCCTGCCATTCCGCAGCAGCCAGAAGAAATCACGGTAACTTTGTAATTTTCTGGAATGTTTAAAATATCAAACGTTGGCTTTATAGAACTCATCGCTTTTTGATGACAATGTGCGTGAATTTTAATTGTTTGAGATGCTTTCTCAAATTGCTCTGAAGTTATATTTCCTTTTTTAATTTCTTCGGATAAAAATTCTTCTATTAAAAATACATGTTTTGCAAGTTTTTTAGCTTTTTCTGGAGCATTGGCTAAACGGAAATATTCATCCCGAAAGGATAAAATAGCGCTGGGCTCTATGCCAATAAGCGGACTTTCTTCTGAAACCAAATCTTTGAAAATTTCTATATTTTTATTCGCTAGTTGCTTAGCCTTCAGCAAGAAACCTTTAGATATTTGCGCTCTACCACTTTCTTCATGTGCCACCACCTCTATTTTGTAGCCTAAATGCGTCAAGACTTCCAAGGCATCCAAACCTATAGAAGTGTCTAATTGATCTGTAAATTCGTCAATAAACAAGTACACTTTCTTGATCTGTTTCGCTTTCGCGGAAAGTAAATCGGGATTTTCCTGTATACTTTTCCGTAAAGATTTTTTTGAAAGCTGCGGTAAACTCCGCTCTGGAGCAATCCCTAAACTTCTCTTGATCAGTTTAGAGCTTAAACTATTCTCAAACAAAGCATTGGTAAACGAAGTGCTGAATCTTCCTCTCTTATTCCACGTATAGTTTTCTGAAAAAAGTTGATCTCTAAAGCTGTGAGAATTATGTTGATGGTATTGGTATAAAAACTCGGCTTTATATGCTGCCATATCTATATTAGAAGGACATTCGCTCTTGCAACCTTTACAACTAATGCATAAATCCAATACTTCTTTGGTGGCCTTATCATTAAATCGATTTTCAGAGTGCGGCTGACTCATTAATTCTCGCAACATATTAGCTCGCCCCCTTGTCGTATCTTTTTCATTTTTTGTGGCTCGATAACTGGGACACATAGTTCCGCCAGCAGCGACACTTTTGCGACAATCTCCGCTCCCATTGCAATTTTCTACGGCACGTAGAAAACCTTGGGTATCCTCAAAATTCATCACGGTTTTTACATGTGGCTCTTTTCGGTCTATTTCGTAGCGTAAATCGGTTTCCATAGGAAGTGCTTCCACAATTTTCCCAGGATTAAAGATGTTTTGAGGATCAAAAATACTCTTGGTCTGTTTAAAAAGTTGATAGTTTCTAACGCCCACCAACATTTCAATAAAGGAAGCCCTCACTCTACCGTCACCGTGTTCTCCGCTAAAAGAACCTTTATATTTTTTAACCAACAAAGCTACCTGATGCGTGATTTCTTTAAAAAGCGCTACATCTTCGCTCTTTTTTAAGTTTAAAATAGGTCGGAGATGAAGTTCGCCCGCACCGGCGTGCGCATAATACACCGCTTTTTGGTCAAAACTTTTCATCAATTGGGTAAACTCATGAATATAACTCGACAAATCTTTTAAGGCAACCGCAGTGTCTTCAATACAAGCCACGGCTTTTTTATCTCCTTTTAAATTCCCTAATAATCCTAAACCTGCTTTTCTCAATTCTAGCGCAAGATGAATTTCTTCTCCGTATAAAATTTTATTGGCGTAAGATTTTGATTCAGTTTGTAAAATATGTTCTAAAGACTTTATTTTTTGCTGCAAGGCTTCGGGTTGATTTGCTTTTAATTCTAGCATTAGAATTCCGATAGGGTCTCCTTTAATAAAAAATCTATTTTCTTTATATTTTATACTGTCTTTGGTGCAATCTAAAATGATTTTATCCATCATTTCGCAAGTAAACAAATCTTCTTGCATGACCGGTTCTACTGCTTCCAAACAGTCTTCAATACTATAAAAATGAGCCGCAATCATCGCTGATTTTTTAGGAGGTAATGGGTCTAATTGCAATTTAATCTTGGTGGTAAATGCTAAAGTGCCTTCGCTTCCGCATAATAATTTACAGAAATTAAAAGTTTTCTTTGCGGAAGAAAAAACTTCTGTATCAATTAAAGTATCTAAGGCATAACCTGTATTTCTTCGGTGTATCTCTGGCAGCGGAAATTGCTTTCTTATTTCATTTTGTACTTCTTTTGGAAGCAACATCTGGTAAAATTTCTTGTAAATTTCGCCTTCAAAATCTTCCTGTTCTAGCTTTCGCTGAAATTCTTCCGCGTTAAGTGAACCAAAGGTCACTAAACTTCCATCAGAAAGAATGACTTCCATTTCCAACACCTTATCTCTGGTCACTCCATATTGAATGGAGGTGGTTCCGCTAGAATTGTTGCCTGCCATTCCACCAAGAGTACAGCGATTAGAAGTAGACGTATTAGGACCAAAAAACAAATCATATGGTTCTAAATAGCGATTTAATTCATCTCGAATAATTCCTGGTTCTACTGTCACGCTACGTTGACTTTCATTAAATTCAATCACCGAATTCAAATACTTTGAAATGTCTACAACCAAGCCTTCTCCCACACATTGCCCCGCCAATGAAGTTCCCGCAGCTCGAGGAACAAGTTCTATAGAATGTTTAGCTGCAAATACTACAATATCCTGAAGATCACCTAAGCTTTTGGGAATTACTACGCCCAATGGCATTTTCCGGTAAACGGAAGCATCTGTAGCATATAATTTTTTATAGGTGTCGTCTATAAAAAGTTCGCCCTGTATGTGGTGCTTTAAAGATTCGATTAAGGATAAATTCAATGCTCTTAACAGTTTTTAAGTAAGATTAACAAAAGATTGCCTGACAATAATCGTAAGGTATTAAAATTGAAAATATATTTGAGGTTAATTAAAAAAAAAATGAAATGAAAAAGATTTTTTTGACCCTCAGTCTTGTTTTGGGAGCATTATTGACCATGAATGCTCAAGAAATTTCTAATAATGCTATTGGTCTTCGTTTGGGAGGTGGAGACGGTTTTGGAGCTGAAGTATCTTATCAACGTGCGCTTGGAAGCGACAACAATAGATTAGAGCTAGATTTAGGATGGAGAAATGATAAGCATTTTGATGCTTTTAAGCTAGCTGGATTATACCAATGGGTTTGGAATATTGATGGCGGATTTAATTGGTATGCGGGTGCTGGTGCCGGTATTGGTAGTGTAGATGACAATAGACACTATAGAGATGATTTTGAACATAAGGATGGTGCATTCCTTTTTGTTGCAGGTAACATAGGTATAGAATACAACTTTGATATCCCTTTATTAGTATCACTAGATTTTAGACCAGAAATTGGTTTTTCCGACTATGATGTAATTGATGATTTTGCTCCAGATATTGCTATTGGGGTACGTTACCAATTCTAAAAAAAGATTTTATTTACTTAGTCTTGGCATTAAGATTTGAGGCGGCTTTCTTATAAATTTCTTCATACATAGGAATTACAGAGTCGGTATCAAATTTTAATGCCATTTCTTTTGCATTCAATTTAAACTGATTTAAACGCTGGTCATCACTCAAAATATGAATTGCATTTTTGGCCATACTTTCCACATCTCCCACATCGCTTAAGTATCCAGAGAAATTTTGTTTATTTACTTCGGGCAAACCGCCTGTATTAGAAGAAATTACGGGTACACCATTTACCATAGCTTCTAGTGCTGCCAATCCAAAACTTTCTTTTTCTGAAGGCAATAAAAACAAATCTGAAAAGCATAAAATTTTATCTACATCATTGCTTTCTCCTAAAAAAATTATTTTACCTGAAATTCCCAATTCCTCTGCTAAGTCCTTTGCGGGTTGCACCTCTGGCCCTTCCCCAACCATAATTAACTTCGACTTTACCTCTTTCTGAATTTGATTAAAAATCTTTACCACATCTCCAATACGCTTTACTTTTCTAAAGTTGCTTACGTGAGTGACAATCTTTTCATCATCTTCAGCCATCAATTCACGTTGGCAATCTGTAAATTGACTCGTTCCTACTTTCGTATCTATAAAATTTGGAATTACACAAATAGGAGATTTTACATTAAATAAGCGTAACGTGTCGTCTTTCAAACTTTGTGAAACTGACGTTACATAATCACTTTTATTGATGCTAAAAGTTACCGCCGGCTTATAAAAAGGATGGTTTCCTACTAAAGTGATATCGGTTCCATGAAGTGTGGTCACCATGGGGATATAGATTCCTTCTTCCTCCAACATTTTCTTTGCCATATAGCCAGCATAGGCGTGAGGAATCGCATAATGTACGTGCAACAATTCTATTTCATGCAATAAAACCATGTCTACCAATTTACTAGATAAGGCAAGTTCATAGGGTTGGTAATGAAATAAGGGATATTCGGGGACGTTAACCTCGTGGTAATGGATATTTTTAGAAAGTTGTTCTAAACGAACGGGTTGTTTATAGGTTATAAAATGAATTTCGTGACCCCGTTTTGCTAATCCCATTCCCAATTCGGTGGCGACTACTCCACTTCCTCCAAAAGTGGGATAACATACAATTCCTATTTTCATATTTTTTGGTTTAAAGGTAACGCATTTGACAAAAAAAGACTGCTTTAATAAATAATTGAATCATAAATTAGTTGCTGAATTTGGGTTCTTATGTCTTCACTTATTAACTTTCTATTGGTGGCATCTGGAAAAGTTCTATTCGAAAGAAATATATAGACAATTTCTTCTTCGGGATCTGCCCATGCGTAAGTTCCTGTAAAACCACTGTGCCCAAAACTTTTCATAGAAATACAGCCGCAAGTAGGTCCTAGAGTTCCCAACTGAGGTTTATCAAACCCAACGCCTCTTCTTACATCTTCTTCACAATAATAACATTCGTTAAATGCTCCTAAAGTTTCTTGCATAAAAAAACGTTTTCCACCGTAGTAGCCGTCATTCAAATACATTTGCATAATTTTTGCCACATCATTACTATTACTAAAAAGACCTGCATGGCCTCCTACTCCGCCCTGCATAGCAGCTCCTTGATCGTGAACATAACCTTGCACCTTTTGTTTTCTCCAATAATCGTCAATTTCTGTAGGCGGAATTTGATCTGCGTTAAATCTATCTAATGGAAGATATCCCAAAAAATTCGCACCTAAATCTTTATATACTTTTTCTTGGGTAAGTTGGTCTAAAGACTTACCGTAATAGCTCTCTAAGAACTTTTTTAAAATATAATAGGGTAAATCACTATATTTGTATTGCTTTCTTTTTCGCAAATCACTATCTACAATTTGCTTAAAAATGGAGTCATTGATGTCCCTACGCATATAGAAATCATCAGCGACTTTTACATTAAACACTTCATCGGGTTGCGGTCTAAAATACTTTACGGAAGCTTTTTTAGTTTCTGCGTCAAGCGTACCGATGTAAAAAGGAATCCAAGCTTGAAGCTGCGCATAATGACTTAACATTTTCTTCAAGGTAATATTGGCCTTGTTGGTTCCTTTTAATTCAGGTAAAATTTCTTTTAGTTTTGTATCTAGCTGTAGTACTCCTTTTTCTTTTAATTCCATGACTAGCGGCAAACTTGCCAATATCTTGGTTAAAGATGCCAAATCATAAATAGTACTATCGCTTACAGGAATTTTATTTTCATAGGTGTGGTATCCAAAATTCTGTTGATAAATCACTTTTCCTTTTCTAGCTACCAATAACTGCAATCCAGGTGCCATTTTTTCGTCTATAACGCGTTGCGCTAATGCGCTTATCTTATTTAAATTAGCAGAATTTATTCCGACTGTTTCGGGTAAACCGTAGGACAAACGTTTTAGTGGCTTAGTAATATATTTTGTTCCTTCAGGAAAATCATCTCCTACCGTCACTGGTAATCGACCTTCGGCTCCAATAGCTCCAAAAAGCATTTGCGCTACTTTCTCTTGCGCAATTTTGCTGTTTTGATATCCTAATACAATTCCCTCCAAATTGGTAGTCGTTTTTAAATCTAGAATAGAGTAAGGCCTAGCGAATGAAGCGAGTACAGTGGTATTTAAACGAGAGATTTCGTACAACCAAACCATTTCTTTTTGCGTAAGCTTATAGGATTTCCAAGGATTATCATTAGAAGTATGGTGACCAATAATTACGTAATTGTAATTTTTTAAAGTTCCCAATAACGAACCCAGATGTTCATCTTTAACGTGATCTATTTCGGTGTATCTTTGAAGTTGATTAAAAAAATCGGCTCCATTGGCATCACCAAGATTTACATATGCAATTTTCTTAGATTTTAAATCTTTGATGGGCATAATTGCCTTATCATTCTTGATCACGGTGATTGCTTTCTCCATCACTTCTTCGTACAATACGTCATCGTGAATCGTATTTAATTCTTCTACCAAATATGCAGTTTCAACGGGTTGGTAATGGTTTAATCCTACCTTATATTTAGATTGTAAAATTTTCTTTACGGAAAATGCCAAACGTTCTTCTGTTATCGTGCCTTCTTGATATGCTGCGACAAGTTTATCATGCGCTTTAGGAATATCTTCTGAAATCAATAAAATATCATTTCCAGCAAGAAAGGCAGCTAAATCTATTTCTCCCCCTTCATCAAAATCTGCCACTCCTCGCATATTTAAAGCATCGGTAAACACCAATCCTTTATACTGAAGGCTGTCTCGCAGAAGTTCTGTAATAATTTTTTTTGATAAAGAAGAAGGTAAATTATTTTTAGGTTCTAAAGCAGGTACATTTAGATGCCCTACCATAATACTAGAAACCCCTTCTTGAATCATTTTATAATAAGGATATAACTCCAGACTATCTAGGCGCTTTTTAGTAAAATTGAGCGTAGGCAAGGCTTTATGAGAATCGGTATCTGTATCTCCATGGCCTGGGAAATGCTTGGCACTACTCAACACATTTTCTTTGTGCATCCCTTTCATAAAAGCAAGCGCTTTTTGGGTTACACGTTGTTTATTTTCACCAAAAGAACGATTTCCAATAATGGGGTTTTCAGGATTGATATTGATATCTACTACGGGTGCAAAATTAATATGAACTCCTAAGCGTTTAGAGTGTTTTGCTATTCGCTGGCCTACTCTTTCTATCAATTGATTGTCTTCTACAGCTCCTAAAGTCATGTTCCAAGGAAAAGCATAAGTAGAATCTAAGCGCATTGCCAATCCCCATTCTGCATCCATTCCTATAAGTAAAGGAACTTTAGAAAGCTCTTGAAACTCATTATTCATCTTAGCTTGTTGCAGAGGGCCTCCTTTAGAAAAAATTACTCCTCCTAGATGATAATCATCAATGAGTTTTTTAATTTTATCCGCGGCAGCGTCACCTTTGCTTGAAAAAATATCGACCATAAATAACTGACCCACTTTCTCTTCTAAACTCATATTTAGGTAAATACTATCTACCCATTTTTTTTGATTTGCAGCATCATCTGTCATCAACGGACTCACTTTTTGAGCGAATGTGCTGGGAATTACCACCAATATAAAAAGGATTTTAATTAAAGAATTCATGGATGTGGCCGAATTAAAAACAGAAGATTACAGAAAAGAATATTCAAAAAGTATGCTACAAAAATCTCTTGTGCCAACTTTCTTCTATCGGAATCTCCCAATCGTGTAAATATTCCTCTTTCGTATTTACCAAGTTATTGAATACGATAGTTTTAGGAGAAACTGATCTGTTTTTAACAATCTTTTTAAAATCTATAAGTGTTTTATAAGCGATAAATTCACCTTGCTTAAAGGTCACATTCATTTTATCTAACAGGTCGACTTCGTATTTTTTCTCTAAATCCTGAATAAAATGTACAGAAGCATCTATAGAACATCCTGAAGCTCCTTGAAGAGATTGGTCTAAACCAATTATGATAAACCGTCTGTATCTTATTTCAAAACCAGCTTTAAGATTTGAGCCGTGAGCTGCCCATTGAACAAGAAATTCAGCAACTTCTTGTTCCAATTCTTGAATTTCTTCTGGTGTAAAAGGTCTATTGGATTGGTAAATCCAAATTTTGGATTCTAAGGGTAATTCTTTAAAATCTACATGCATATCAAAACTACATCTTCAGTATTAAACTTATAATTCATCTGCTTGCGCAATCATTTCAGCAAC
This sequence comes from Mesonia ostreae, assembly GCF_031845265.1. Taxonomy (NCBI): domain Bacteria; kingdom Pseudomonadati; phylum Bacteroidota; class Flavobacteriia; order Flavobacteriales; family Flavobacteriaceae; genus Mesonia; species Mesonia ostreae. The sequence continues at coordinate 159,900 of NZ_JAVRBG010000005.1, forward strand.
ATCCATAACTTCAATTTCTCCCTCTTTGTTTTTACTCTTAACACCATCTGTCATCATGGTATTACAAAAAGGGCAACCTGCCGCAATCATATCTGGCTTGGTTTCCATCGCTTGCTCGGTACGCAATATATTTACATCTTTATTACCAGCTTCTGGCTCTTTAAACATTTGTCCACCTCCAGCGCCACAACAAAGACCGTTTTTCTTACAATTTTTCATCTCCACCAATTCTACTTCTAACTTCCGAAGTAAATCTCTTGGCGCTTCATATTCATTATTTGCTCGTCCCAAATAACAAGGATCATGAAAAGTAATTCTCTTTCCCTTAAATTTTCCTCCCTCTACTTTCAATTTCCCTTCTTCTAAAAGAGACTTTAAAAATTGGGTATGGTGCATGACTTTATAATTTCCGCCAAGCTCGGGATACTCGTTCTTAATCGTATTAAAACAATGCGGACAAGCGGTGACGATCTTCTCTATTTCATAGGCATTCATCACTTCTATGTTCTGTGCAGCTTGCATCTGAAATAAAAATTCATTTCCTGCTCTTTTTGCTGGATCTCCTGTACAACTTTCTTCGGTTCCTAAAACGGCAAAATCTACACCAGCATTTGTGAGTAGTTTTACTAAAGCTTTAGTTACTTTTTTTGCTCTATCGTCGAAGCTTCCCATACAACCTACCCAAAATAAAACTTCCGGTTTTTTACCTTCTGCCATATATTCAGCCATTGTTGGCACTTTAATCGCCTCTTCCATAATCTGTATATCTTTTTCTCTTTTACTTAGAGTAATTCTTAAAATTTATTTTTCTTCTGCCCAATTTAAACGATCCATTTGATTGTAAGGCCAAGGCGCACCATTGTTTTCTATATTACCCATAGCAATATTTAATTCGTTTGGGGCAGCACTTTCTTCCATCACCAAATATCTTCTCATTTCTACAATGATAGATAAAGGATCTATTCCTATGGGACAAGCCTCTACACATGCATTACACGTAGTACAAGCCCAAAGTTCTTCTCTACTTATATAATCATCTAAAAGTTGTTTTCCGTCGTCTTTAAATTCTCCTTTATTCGTATCTATATTGGCTCCTACTTCTTCCAAACGATCTCTCGTATCCATCATAATCTTACGCGGAGAAAGTTTTTTCCCGGTCTGATTTGCAGGACATTCAGAAGTACAGCGTCCACATTCGGTACACGTATACGAGTTAAGCAATTGTACCCAGTTTAAATCTTTAACGTCACTCGCACCAAATTTTTCTGGTTCTTCTGTTTCTTCGGAAGGATCTGGTGCTGCAAAAGGATCTGCATCTGGATCCATCATTAAATCCACTTCCTTTTTTACAGATTCCAAATTATCAAATTCTCCCTGCGGAGTTAATTTTGCGAAATATGTATTAGGGAATGCTAAAAGAATATGTAAGTGTTTTGAATAATATAAATAGTTTAGGAAGAATAATATTCCTAAAATATGCAACCACCAAGCAGCTCTTTCTACAATAATTAAAGAAGAAATACTTAGGCCATCAATTAGCGGAACTAAAAACTGACTCACGGGAAAAGAGCCTACAATGCCTGCTTCATTAGCATAATGTTCTGCTCCTAAGGTTTGTAATTGAGAATCGGCTGCATTCATTAACAAAAATAAAGCCATCAAAATTAATTCAAAATACAAAATATTATTGGCATCACTTTTAGGCCACCCTTTCATTTCATTCGCCCAAAATCGTTTTAATTTTAAAACATTTCTTCTGGTCCAGAAGAATATAATACCAATAAAAACCAATAAAGCTAAGATTTCAAAAGAGCCAATAAGTAAATTATAAGTGGCACCTAAAAATGAAAATATTCTATGCGTTCCAAAAATACCATCAATAATAATTTCTAAAACTTCTATATTTATAATGACAAAACCTACATAAACTACAATATGTAAAAAACCTGCGATAGGTCTTTTCACCATTTTAGATTGCCCCAAAGCAACTCTAGCCATATTGGCAAAGCGCTCATTAGGTTGGTCTTTTCTATCTATCTCTTTCCCTAAGCGTATATTTCTTACTAACTTCTTTACGTTTCTAGCAAAAAAGCCTAAACCAAAAAGTAAAGCGATAACAAATAAAACTTGTCCTAATAATGCCATAGTTGAATATAATTATTTAAGAGAGTCTTTTGGTTCCTTGTATTTACCTGCATTTTTTCCGAAGACAGAGAAATGAACATAACGTTTTGGATTAAGCTTTATGTCTTGCAGCAATTCTTCTAACTGCTTGGTCGCTCTGTCCATATTGTCATAGACTTTATCATCTTTTAATAGTTTACCCGCAGTACCTTTTCCATCGTTTAAATCGTTGGATATTTTCTGAAAATCTGCAATGACACCTTCAAAATCAGCGACCATTTTATTCAAATCAATTTTAGCTATAGAATCAGAAAACTTATTAAAGTTACCAGATATCTCATCTAAATTGGTAAAAGTTCTATTTAATTTCTGTTCATTATTCCCAAGAATATTGTTCACATTTCCAAGAACATTATTGGCATTATCTGCTACTCCATTAAAAGACTCTACGGTAGTATTAAGATTGGCAAACGTCTTTTTAAGATTGTCTCGCGTTTCTTTATCCAATACGTCATTAATCGCAAATAACAAGGAATCTGCACTTACAATCGCACTTTCTACTTTTTTCTGAAGCGGGGTTAGACGATCATTCACCAACTCTAAGAGACCTTCTTCTATATCACCCACCAAAGTATCTCCAGATTTTGCTCTATCTCCATTATAATGGGGAATAATCGCCATGGTTTTTCCACCAATTAAGCTTCCCCCATAAATTCTAGCGACACTTTCTGTGGTAAATTCAAAATCATCTTCTATACTCATGGTTACTAAAACTCTTCCCTTTTTATTTAAAAAAGAGATATCAGTAACTGAACCCACTTTAATTCCGTTAATAGTTACGGCAGATGATTTAGCTAAACCTTCTACTTCATTATATGTAGCATAAAATGTTCTGTCGCTTTTAAGTAAGTTATTGCCTTTTAGAAAACTATATCCAAAAATTAATAATGCAATCGCTACTATAGCTAATAAAGCTGTTTTTACTTCTTTAGTAATCTTCAAATGAATATGTTTTTTAGGTTAGCAAATTTAAGGATTAAATATAGAAAAGTCCATCTATTTCTTCGGACTTTTTAACGCCTCATTAACGCTAATTTTCTTTCCCTCTTTAAAAGCAACCAAATAGCCGCTTTTATAGCCCTTCTCTTGAGCCTGTACAAGCAAATCTTTTGCCTTTTTATAACTAGAAGTTTTTCCGTAGTAATACTTGTAAAACTTACCTTCTTTAGTTCGCTCTATATCTTTTAGCCCCTTAAAATTATAAGAGGCAGTTTCTATTGCCGTAGAACCAGCAGCGATTTGCACCTTAAATAAAACCCCATCATAGTTATCTCCATATTCTCTTTCTTCGATAGGTTTTGGATCTAGTAGCGCTGGAGTTTCAGAAAAATGAAGATTAATGCTGTTTTTATAATCAACAATTCCCGTTTTTATAGAGTTGGCCACCTTATTTTTTGCTGCAGTAGAATTTAAATAAGTTCCTTCAGTTTTATTGGTAAGAAAACCTACTTCCGTAAGAACACTAGGCATATAAGTTTCTCTTAATACTAAAAGCCCTGCTTGCTTTACCCCTCTATCTTTTCTTTTTAAAGTATTTGTGTATTCTCTTTGAATAAAATCTGCCAATAAAATGCTTTGGTCCAAATATTCTTCTTGCATTAACGTCATACCTATATAAGAGGAAGGATCCTTAGGATCAAAACCATCATAAGTGACTTCATAATTTTCCTCTAGATAGATTACTGAGTTCTCTTTCATTGCTATTTCCAGGTTAGCTTTATTGTTATGCAGTCCCAGTACAAATGTTTCAGTTCCGTGAGCGCTAGAACTACTGGCAGCATTACAATGTACAGACACAAATAAATCAGCTTCTGCATCATTTGCTATATCGGCACGTTTATGAAGGGGAACAAAAACATCGGTTTTGCGTGTATAAATTACTTTAATGTCTTTGTTATCTTCTAAAAGCTTTCCTACTTGTAAAACAATATCTAATGCAATATGTTTCTCATAAAATCCGTTCCCACGATTTCCAGGATCTTTTCCTCCGTGTCCTGCATCTAACACCACTACAAAAGGTTTGGGAGGGTTTTTTTCATTGGAATAACTTTGAATACCAAAGAAGAAACAAATTAAGAGAATATAAACACAGTTGTTTTTCATAATGAGGGAGTTAGTTTTTTAAAATTAACACTTGGTTTTTAATTTTTAAAAATTCTACATATACCTTTAAAAAATATATGTAATTTTGAACTTTCAAAAAGCAAGCCAAAATCACACAAAAATAGCACTCTAAGCATTGCAAACAAACTTACTTTACATACTTTTCACGTGTTTTTTTGTGTTTCTAGGTTCTACAGCAACTGTGGCCCAAGAAATTGACAGCATTACAAAAGTAAATATTCCTGCGGAAAGAGAAGCTGTTTTTTCCTTAAGTGATAGTCTTACCCCAAAACCGCCCACTTTAATGGACACCGTTAAGGTAGATACCATTAAACCCAAAGAGGATTCTTTTTTGACAGCAAACATTGTAGCCACCGCAAAAGACTATATGCGTTACGATCGTAAAAACGGAAAAGCTTATTTATATAACGAAGCTAAGATTGTATATGGAGATCTAGTTATTGAAGCCGGTCTAATTATTCTAGACAATAAAAAGAATGAAATATATGCGTACGGGATCAAAGATTCTACAGACACATACACGCAAAGTCCTGTTTTTACTCAAGCAGAAAGCGTAATACAACCAGATAGTATTCGGTTTAATACCGTGAGCAAAAAAGCATTGGTACACAATTCTAGAACCAAGCAAGGAGAATTTAATGTAATAGGAGAAACGACCAAACGCGAGAATGATTCAGTGTATTTTATGAAGAATGTAAAATTTACTACTTCTAAGGATATTGAAAATCCCGATTATTACTTTTACGCACGAAAAATTAAACTGGTACCTGAACAAAAAATCGTCACCGGCCTTGTGAATATGTATATCGCCGATGTTCCTACTCCCTTGGGTTTACCTTTCGGATATTTTCCCTTAACAGATGAAAGAGCATCGGGATTTATTATTCCATCGTTTGGAGACAATCAAAATAGAGGTTACTTTTTGCAAAACGGAGGGTATTATTTTAATATTAGTGATTATGTAGATTTAGCCGTTTTAGGAGATTATTATACCAACGGAAGTTATGGTTTTCGCTTAGAGTCTAATTATGCAATGCGGTATCGCTACAACGGAAATGTAAGTTTCCGGTATGAGAAATTATTAAATAGTGAACGCGGTTTCCCGGATTTCTCTGAAAGTACTATTTATAATTTACGTTGGAATCATACTCAGGATCAAAAAGCAAGTCCGTCGAGTAGATTCCAAGCCTCAGTCAATTTTGGAAGTAGTAAATATTACCAAGAAACCATCAACCAAACCAATACAGGAAACTTTTTAAATAACAACTTAAGTTCTTCGGTCTCCTACTCCAAAACTTTTGATGGAAAACCTCAAGTAAATCTAAGTGCCGCCGTAACGCATAATCAAAATACGAATACGCAAGAGGTTAATATGACTTTGCCTACCGTGCAGGCGAGTATGGCTAGGATTTATCCTTTTGAACCTAAAAACGGAACCAAAAAAGGAATTTTTCAAAATATAAATTTTCAATATAACCTAAGAGGAGAAAATAGAATTAGAACCACAGATTCACTATTCTTTAAACCTCAAATGTTCAAGAATATGCAGTCGGGAATTCAACATACGGTTCCTGTGAGTACTAATTTTAAACTCTTTAATTATTTTAGTGTTAGTGCCGGTACTTCTTTACAAGAAAATTGGGTTTTTAAAACCATAGATCGTTCGTATAATCAAAGTCTGCAAAAAGTAGTGACAGATACCGTAAATGGTTTTGATGCGTATAGAACCTATAACTTCTCTTCTAGTATAGGAACTACCATTTATGGATTATTCAAATTTAAAAAAGAAGGTAAAATACAAGCCATTAGACACGTGGTGCGACCTTCTTTGAGCTACAGTATTAATCCTGCGTTTAATGAATTTTATGATACCTATTTGGTTCCAGAAACTTCTGGTTTACCTGAAGAAATAGTAGAATACTCTAGGTTTGAAGGTGGTCTTTTTGGAGCTCCAGGAAATACCTACGGGAGCAATATAGGGTTTTCCCTTACCAACGATTTTGAAGCAAAAGTACGCTCTAAAGATACCACTGCCACCGAACCTATAAAGCGTAAATTACTAAGTAATTTATCTCTTTCTACCTCTTACAATTTGGCAGCAGATTCTTTACAATTTCAGCCTGTGACGGTAAGAGGGGTTTTGCCAATTATAGAAAATAAGTTAGACATCAACTTTAATGGTGCGCTAGATCCTTATGCACTTAACAGTAATAATCAACGTATAGATACGTATAATATTAACAACGGCGGAAGTTTATTTAGACTTACCAGAGCCAACGTAAGTTTTGGGTACAGTCTTTCTAATAAAGATTTTGAAAGAGGCGAAAAAGATACCGATAAGCTGGACAATGAAACGTTTAGAAACGGAGGAAGACCAGACGATTTGTTTGGTACATCTACCAGTTTAGATGGTCGGCTTTATGGAGAAGACGAAGAAAAGGAAGAAAAAGTTGTAGAAAACGAAACCCAAAGATATCGTTATGCCATTCCTTGGAAAATTAGATTCGCCTACACGGCAACCTACAATAATTTAAGACGCGAAGATGAAATCTCCTCCCATTCTCTAATGTTTTCTGGAGATGTAGAGCTTTCACCAAGATGGACTGTTGGTGCATCTTCTGGATTCGATTTTAAAAATCCCGGCTTTACCTTTACCCAACTCCGCTTTCAGCGCGATTTAGAAAGCTGGAGACTTTCTTTTAACTGGACTCCCTTCGGAAATCGAGAATCTTGGTATTTCTTTATTGGTATTAAAGCCAATGTGTTGAGCGATATCAAATACGATAAGAATAGAGAACGAGACAGAAATTTATAAACTATGAAGAAAATTATTAAAACCCCACACGCTCCTGCTCCTATTGGACCTTATAATCAGGCTGTTTTGACAGGAAATACATTATACACGAGCGGTCAAATTGCCATAGATCCTAAAACCAATGATTTGGTAACAGACGATTTAGAGAAAGAAACGCATTTGGTAATGCAAAATCTAAAAGCAGTTTTAGAAGCAGCAGAAATGACTTTTGAAAACGTCATTAAAACTTCCATCTTTATAAGTGATATGAATAACTTTCAGCAAATCAATAATGTCTATGCCACGTATTTTGACGAAGAAACAGCCCCAGCGCGAGAAACCGTAGAAGTAGCTAATCTTCCTAAATTCGTGAACGTAGAAATAAGTGCCATTGCAGTAAAATAAATTGGTTGCAAGCAAAAAACATTTCTAATCTTCCTTGACGGAAAAAATGATTTTTTTAAGTAGATTTATTTTTCAGTAAACATCATCCCATGGTATTATCTACATTAGATTGGCTGCTTATCATTTCCTTTTTTGTCATCAGTCTTTTGGTGGGCGTTCTCGTCTATAGAAAAAGTAGTAAAAATGTAGATAGTTTTTTCCTTAGCGGAAGAAATATGCCGTGGTGGCTTTTAGGAGTTTCCATGGTTGCTACTACTTTTGCTGCAGACACTCCTGGTCTTGTTGCTGGAATCGTTCGAAAAGATGGCGTTTACGGAAACTGGATTTGGTGGTCTTTTCTCCTTACCGGAATGCTTACCGTCTTCTTTTACGCTAAACTTTGGCGCCGAAGTAACATCACCACAGATTTAGAATTTTATGAAATCCGCTACAGCGGAAGAAGTGCTGCTTTGCTACGAGGATTTAGAGCTCTTTATTTAGGTGTATTTTTTAATATAGTTATTATGGCAACCGTTTGTTTGGCAGCCATTAAAATAGGACACGTTTTATTTGGTTTTTCTGAAGTACAAACTTTAGTCATCGCCTCATTAGTGACCGTATTCTATTCACTGCTTGGCGGCTTAAAAGGCGTTCTCATTACAGATTTTATTCAGTTTTTTATTGCGATGGTAGGAAGCATTTGGGCTAGCTATTACATCATTAACCTCCCACAAATTGGCGGACTAGAAAATTTATTAACTCACGAATTAGTTCAAGATAAAACACCATTTTTTCCAGACTTTTCTCAGCCAGAAATTATTATCCCGCTGTTGATTATTCCACTTTCTGTACAATGGTGGAGTGTTTGGTATCCTGGTTCTGAACCAGGCGGCGGTGGTTATATTGCCCAGAGAATGTTGGCGGCAAAAGATGAAAAAAATGCCGTGTTGGCTACCTTATTTTTCAATATAGCTCATTATGCATTGCGCCCTTGGCCTTGGATTCTTATAGGTTTGGCTTCGCTAATTATTTATCCAGATTTAGAAAGCTTACAAACCGCTTTCCCAGATTTAGGTGCTTCTTTTGTAAAAGATGATTTATCGTATTCTGCCATGTTGGTCTTTTTACCTTCTGGCTTATTAGGAATTGTAATTACCTCTCTCATCGCTGCTTTTATGAGTACCATTTCTACGCACCTCAATTGGGGAAGCAGCTATGTGGTAAACGATTTTTACGCTCGCTTTGTCAACAAAAATGCTTCAGAAAAAGCCAAAGTAAGAGTCGGGAGAATTTCTACCATAAGCATGATGATTTTTGCGGGCTTACTTTCTCTCATTTTGGAGGAAGCCAGAGATGCTTTTAATTTATTGCTACAAATTGGCGCAGGAACTGGTTTATTGTTCATTCTGCGGTGGTTCTGGTACAAAATCAATCCGTATAGTGAAATTGCGGCGATGTTATCTTCATTTCTTATCGCTATTATTTTCTTTGTGAATAGTAAGTTAGAATCGCCTTGGTTGGAGATTGCTTCGCATTGGCAGTTGGTCATTGGCGTAGTGATTACTACCATAGCTTGGGTAAGTGTAACTTTATTAACCCAACCTAGCGATCAAAAAACTTTAGATAGATTTGATGCTTTGGTATTTGGTGAAGGAAAGTTTAAACACATCAACTACAAAATTGGTGCTTTCCTTTTAGGAACACTCGGCGTTTATGCAAGTCTCTTTGGAACGGGATTTATCATATACGGAGATTTTCTAGAAGCAGGAATCTCTTTTGTAGTCGCCCTCATTGGCTTTCTTTATCTCGTTAAAAACTGGAGTAAGATTGTTTAAATTTTATTATTTTCTGATAGAGAATCAAGACCCGCCCATACTGAAACATTACTTTTGAGCGGGCCATTTCGTTGTTAGAGTTAAGAATCAAGACTAAAGTTTTAAAGCAAGTTTAATGATAATTGCCTACTCTAGAAATCGGTTAATCTATTCCGGGAAATTGAATATAATCTGGCGCTAGAGATTTAGGATTTTCTTCTACTTCTTCTGGGATTTTCTTCTCTTTTTCTGTCTCTTGATTCAGCATTTTTCGAATCAATTCTTTAAACGTATCAAAATCTACCGAATAAGAAAGTCCCACGCCTTGTGTATATCCCAATTGTTCCCCTATATATTGTATGTTATTTTCTCTATTAAAAAGCTTAGCTCTAAGCGTTCCATCTTCATTCAGCAATAAATCTATCTCTACATTTCCTACCACTACAGATTCTGTAACTCCACCAACAGGAACTCCCACTCTTCCGTTAAGCAAAATTCGCTTGCTAATTTGTGTACTAAGTGTTATTCCAAAACGGTCTGCTACATCTTGATCTTGAGTTCGCGCGCCTTGAACATAATTAATTCCTACTTTAAACTTTCCATCTTCATCACTAAAAATATCATCAAATAACCCAGAAGCTCTTTCTATTAATAAATTGCCTGGAGCTGCATTTTGTCCCGGTGCATTCTGACTGTAAAAACTACCTTGAGTAATTAAGGATAAGGCTTGCAACTCTGTACTTTGCCTGTCGCTAATTCTATATTCCAATTCAGATTTTACCACGGAACTCAGATTGGGGTATTCAATGTCAAAGCTTAAATCGGCTTCTGTTAATTCTCCTTCTAAATTGATAAAAACTTCTACAGGAATATTTCTATTTATCGTTGGATTTTCTAGTAAAATAGCGGGATTTGCAGAAGTTTCATACATAGCTCTCACATTAAGATTAGCTCGAGTTGGGCTCCCATCCCAAGTAAGGTTTCCGCCAGAAACTACCTGAAATTCCTTTTGTACCAAACCACCATACTTGAAATTATATACGCCTTCATAGGCGACGAAATCTCCCCACATATTAAACTTTCCGTTGGTATTGATCTCTATCAATATAGTTCCTGCCCCGCGGCCACGCAGAGAACTTCCACTATTTTGATCTACCACAATCTCCACTTCGGCATCATTGGTCACATCCAAATCAAACACCAACTCTAAACCTTTTACAGGTTTGGTCTCAATTTCTTTCCCCTGTTCTCGAGCTATTTTTTCTTCCCTAGTTAGAAAGTAGATAAACGAATTATCTCCAATAGTTTCTGTATCATTCAACGGGATTTTAAATATAGTTCCTTTCTCTGTTTTTGCATTTACCGTTATCTTTAATTCATCTGTGGGACCTTTTATAGAAGCGCTTCCATTGATAAAACCAGTTCCGTAATAAAGGGATTCCTCTGTTGCTTCCGTATCTAAAACAAGTAATCTATCTGGTGCATTAATGCTTAAATCTAGTTCCCATTTAGAAAATTTTTGATGAGAAATAGTTCCGTTAAGAACTCCTTTTGTTTTATACTTCACATCGGTAACATCAATTTTATTAAACAAAAACTCTTGGTTTGAAAGATCTACAATAGCATTTTGCTCAAAATCTAGATCTACGTTTAAGTACGGAATTTTAGCGCCGGCTTTCTCTAGCGTTAATCGCCCAGAAATATCTGGGTTACTATAATCTCCAGAGATTTTTGCTTGCCCTGAGGCTTCTCCCCTAATATTAGAAATTACATCGCCACCTAAAGCACTAAAAGCATCTAATTTAAACTTGTCTAGATCTACAACTAAATCTATATTGGAGTCTTCTGCGCTTACATTAATTCCGCCTTTGGCTTTTAAAAATTCATACTCCTCATTTTTCAATATGACATCAATTTGATACGAAGTAAGCGATTTATTTCCTTCTATAGAAAGGTCTAAGTTTCCATAATCTGTATCATTAATCGATACATTTTTTATGTTTAGAGAACTACTGGGGTAATAAACTCCTTTCTTCTGAAGAAAATTAAGCTCTCCGTTAACGATTCCGCCAAGATCTAGACTGTCTAAATATGGCGTAATCTTCTTTAAGTCTACTTGAGAAAAATCTGCGTGAAAGTTTTTATAGGTAGAATCTGTAAGTTCTCCACTGAATTTAATTAATTCATTTTTGTGAGAAATTAGCAAGGTATCCAACTCAAACGTCTTGAATTCATTATCAAATACTAACTTTTGATTTTTAAGATTTTTCTGATTCAAATACCATTTGGCTTCTTTAAACTTAAAATTTGATTTTCTAAATCCAACTACAGATTTATTATCTTCATTAATCGTATGGTAAAAACTCAAGTTAAAATCGTCATCATTATTTTCACCGCCCTTAAATTCTGTACGCACAAATAAAGTATCGCGTAAGGTTACATTAATCAGGTTAAACTTAGAAGCATTATAAAATTTGGTAGAAATACTATCTACTTCTACATAAGCGTTAAATAACGGATTAGAATTGTCTATTTGAACATTAATCTCTTCCAATTTATTTTTAAAGATTTCCATTTCTGGCGACTTAAACGTTAGTTTAAATTCATCTTCTTCAGATTCTACGCTTCCGCGGATAAAAGTATTTGACGAAAGTTTTACATCTGGTGAAACCACTTCTACAATTTTATTATAGATATCAAAATTGAAATCTAAATATTGATTGGATTCAATAGGAATAGGCTCATAATTGGCATATAAATTACCTATGGAGTTTTTAAACAATGCAGGCACCTCCCTTAAGTTAAATTTCCCCACTACTTCCCCACTAATAATATCTGGAGAATTTATGGTAATTTTCCTCACCTCTTCTTTAAAACTAGAGGTTACAATAAATTCTTCAAAATTATAGACCGTATTTTGATTTTTATAGGAAGCTCCTTTGAGTAAAATTTCACCTTCGGCGTCATCTATGGTGGTTCCGCGCATATTCATTTCCACATTTCCTTTAAAGATGGCAAGTGTATCGCGATTTACAAAATTAAGTCGGTACAAATCCGCGTAAGCCACATGAGCATTAAAATCATACACGTTTTGCTCCTCGGAAACATCAATTAAACCATTAAAATCAAATTGCAAATTGGGATCATCGATGACTAAATTTCCATTAAAATATGGATTTTTCAAAGTACCTGATACCTTTATATTTTTATAGGTATATGCATTAAAGCGCAATTTTTCAATGTTTCCGTTAAGTTTAGTATTTAAGGTATTTGGATTAAATCCTGTGCCGTCTACTTTTAAGTTGAAGCTGGTTTTTCCTAATTCGTCATACCCTAGAAGTCTTCCTAAATTAAAATCTTTAAAAACAACATTGCCTTTATAAGTAGCAAAATCGGGGTCATTTAAAGCTCCTAAATCTACTTTTAAAATGGCATTTCCCAATTGGCTGTTCACTCTAGAATTGGTAGAGATTGTAGTGGGAGTCGCTTTTATATATCCGCTAAGGTTAATATTTCCTATTTCTATAAGTTCCCTGGGCAGCGTGTTTCCCAATACTCGCGGCAGCAAGTTGACCAAATCATAATAATTGGTCGATAACTGATTAAAATCTCCTTCTAACACAAAGTTACTAGGATCCTGTGCCAGCATATTTTTTAGATTCAGGTTTCCATCTATAACGCTACGATCCATGCCCCGCATGTGCCAGTTTTCTAAATTAAGATCGTTTAAAGTTCCAGAAATATTTCCTTCAAATGTAAATGTTTTTTCCTTCCCAAACTCTTCATAGAACACTGTTAAATCATTGGTACTTATGGAGGACGTCTGCAATTTAGCTTCTAGCTGCACCTCATTTTCAAAATCACTAAAATCTTCGGGATCCTTATACTTAAATTTTAAATCTCCTACAATCGACGATTCTTCTGTCTTTAAAGAAAGGTCTTTTAGACGCATTAGCTTGGACGTATAGGAAAATTTGGTTTGAAGATTTTTGATAGGAATTCCTCTTGCTTCCATTCCGTTTAAACTATTTATATCTACATACACATCACTATTATCTACCAGTAAATTATACGCATTGATGTTGAGATTATTTAAATGAACTAAATTAGGAATATCATTATTCTCGTCTACAAAAGTAAAGGTTCCATCCAGCACTTGAATGTGATCAATGGTTAAGGAAAAATCGCTGGTTTTAGGTTTTCCGCTATTAAATTTTTCTGAAAAAATATTGAGATTATCTCTCTCTTCTCCTTTGTATCGTTTAACATGGAGCTTGAGTTGGTTTACTTCCGCATTAGCGAAATCTAAATCATATCCTGTGAGTAGTCCTGGAATATTCAGTAACGAAGTTTTCAATTCTTTGGCGCTAATCAAAGTGTCTTGATGGTGATCTGCGATAAAAACTTGGTCTAAAACTACCCTCCCATCGTAAGAAATACTTACATTCTCGACGTCTATTTTGGCATCGTATTTTTCATAAAGAATTTGCGTCACCTTATTCGCCGTAAAAGTTTGCACACTAGGAATGGAAAATACCAATATCAACAACAAGAACAGCAACAAAATTGCCACGATGACCCGTCCTAATATTTTGAAAAATTTTTTAATGGAGTTTCTGATTGAATTGGTTTACATGAAAAAGAATAATCCTAAATTTGTTTGCTTTTACCCAAGCTCGTAACTTCGTAAGTATACGATTACAAAAATAGGTAGCTTTAGCAACAATATTAACAATTTTTGTGCCTAATATTTCATAATGAACACACAAAATATCTATATTCTTGGCATTGAGTCTTCTTGCGATGATACCGCCGCAGCGGTACTACACAATGCTAGTATTCTTAGCAATGTAGTTGCCACGCAAGAAGTGCATCAAAAATATGGTGGCGTAGTGCCAGAGTTAGCGTCTAGAGCGCATCAACAAAATATTGTGCCCGTTATTGATCAGGCTATAAAAGAGGCTGGAATTACAAAAGATCAAATTTCTGCGATTGCGTTTACACGAGGCCCTGGTTTAATGGGCTCTTTATTAGTAGGAACTTCCTTTGCTAAATCTATGGCGATGGCTTTGCAAATTCCGTTGATTGAAGTCAACCATATGCAAGCGCATATTTTGGCTCACTTTATAGACGATGCTAGCGAGCGCAAACCAAATTTTCCGTTTTTAGGACTAACTATTAGTGGCGGCCATACGCAAATTGTTAAGGTAGAGGATTACTTTAAGATGTCTGTAATTGGCGAAACTCTAGATGATGCCGTAGGAGAAGCATACGATAAATGCGGAAAAATGTTAGGTCTTCCCTATCCTGGCGGTCCTCTCATTGATAAATATGCGCACGAAGGAAACCCTAAAGCTTTTGCGTTTACAAAACCAAAAGTAGACGGACTTAATTTTAGCTTTAGCGGATTAAAAACTGCGGTGTTATATTTTTTACAACGAGAAGAAAAGAAAAATCCGCATTTTATTGAAGAGAATCTAAAAGATATTTGTGCTTCTTTTCAACATACGGTGGTGAATATTTTACTCGACAAGCTTAAAAAAGCGGTAAATGAAACCAAAATTAAAGAAATCGCTATTGGCGGAGGTGTTTCTGCGAATAAAGGAATTAGAGCGATGCTAAAAGAACAAGAGCAAAAAAGAAATTGGATTGCTCACATTCCCAAATTTGAATATACGACAGATAATGCCGCTATGATCGCCATTGTTGGACATTACAAATTTTTACAAAAAGATTTTACAGATTCTTCCATATCTGCAAAAGCAAGGTACAGTATTTAATATGCAGTTATTCTATCAAGAACATATTCAGCCAGTAGACAAAAACATCGTTTTTACTAAAGAGGAAAGCAGGCATATTGCTAAAGTGCTTCGTAAGAAAGAAGGCGATATATTGCACGTTACCAACGGAAAAGGTTCTCTTTTTATTTCCAAAATTCTTCAGGCAAACCCGAGTCAATGTCTGGCTAGCATTAAAGAAGTAAAGCAAGATACGCCCAGACCTTATGGTTTACATTTGGCAGTAGCACCTACCAAAATGAACGATAGATTTGAGTGGTTTTTAGAAAAATCCACCGAAATTGGTATTGATAGCATCACGCCTATTTTATGTGATCACAGTGAACGTAAAAGAATAAAACCAGAGCGTTACGAACGGGTTTTACAAAGCGCTATGAAACAATCCCTTCATTATCGTTTACCTCAATTGAATCCGTTAATTTCTTTTTCTGAATTTGTCCAAAAAAATGCGAACGGAAACTGTTTTATTGCTCATTGCGAAGAAACAAATAAGAAATTGTTATCTAAATCCATTCCGCTTCAGCAAAATTATACGCTTTTAATTGGTCCTGAAGGAGATTTTTCTATTTCAGAAATTGAATTGGCATTAGAAAATAATTTTCTTCCCGTAAGCTTAGGAAATACACGTTTAAGAACAGAAACTGCTGCTATTGTTGCGACACATACGTTTGCGATAGTACACGAATTATAAAATAATTTCTATCTTTAAAATATAAATCTTTTTATGCGTTATCTTCTTGTCTTTGTTATTTTATTTTCTGGAAACCTTACTGCACAAAGTGTAGCGGTTTTAAAATACAATGGCGGTGGCGATTGGTATGGGAATCCCACTTCCTTGCCCAATTTGGTGAAATTTTGCAATACAAATATCCAAACCAAAATAAGTACGCAAATCCCAAATGTAGAACCTTCTTCTCCAGAACTTTTTGACTATCCTTTTATTCATATGACTGGTCATGGAAATGTTTATTTTAACGCCGAAGAAGCGCAGAATTTAAGAAATTATCTACTTAGCGGAGGCTTTTTGCATATCGATGATAACTACGGAATGAATCAATACCTAAGAAAAGAATTGGTGAAAATTTTCCCCGATAAAGAGTTGCAAGAAATTCCGGCTACACATCCTATTTTTTCTATAGTTTTCCCTTTCCCTGACGGCTTACCAAAAATTCATGAACATGATGGAAACCGACCTCAAGCTTTTGGACTTTTTGAAGATAACCGACTCGTATTGTTATTTACGTATGAAAGTGATTTAGGAAATGGCTGGGAAAACCCAGAGATTCATAACGATCCCGAAGAAGTGCGATTAAAAGCCTTAAAAATGGGTGCTAATATCGTAACATACGCCTTTCAAAATTAATATGTCTAGACAACTTACACATACCGAAATAGATTTTGAAAAAGAGAAATTTCCTATTGTTCTGATTACAGATCGTATTTCGAGTCCAGCAAATTTGGGGAGTTTATTAAGAATAGCTGATGCGTTTCATATCGAAAAAATTATGGTACTCGATTCGGTCATCGATCTCAACAGCAATCGTCTTAAAAGAACGGCGAGATCTACCGAAAAAATAGTAGATATTAATTTTTATGATAATTTGGAAGAAATTCTGCAAGAAATTAATAAAGAAGATTACCAATGGATTAGTTTAGAAATTACAGAAGATAGTTTTCCAGTTTCTGAATTAAAATTAGATTTTACCAAAAAAATAGCATTGATTGTAGGCGAAGAACGTAGTGGCGTTCACGAAGATTTATTGGCGTTGAGCAAAAACATCGTACATATTCCTATGTTTGGCAACAATAGCAGTATGAATGTAGCACAGGCTGCTGGGATTTGTTTGTATGAGATGACAAAAAAAATAATCGACAATCGCAATTAAATAATATATTTACGCTATGAGAGCAAAAACAATTACGGTTGGTATTTTAAGAGCATTAGGAGTTATTGTTGCTATTCTTTTGTTTTGCGTATTTATTTATATGATTCAATCGGTAATTGTATATATCGCCATTGCGGCTGTAATTTCCTTAGTAGGAAGGCCAATTGTTCGTTTTCTTAAATACCGATTAAAAATACCTAATAAACTTGCCGTTATAATTGTATTACTTATGGTTTCTGCCATTTTTGTAGGAATTATCGCGCTTTTTATACCAATTGTCGTTCAGCAAAGTGAGAATTTAGGGCAAATTGATTTTAATGCCTTTAAAAACGATTTAAACGAATTAAATATCCAAATAAAAGAATATTTAGGAGTTCAGCAAATAGATATTATACAAGGTCTTCAACAAACTAGTTTTGTTCAAAATTTTGATTTAAAGGTAATTCCTAATTTTATGAACCTCATTTTTGGAGGTTTAGGAACTGCCTTAATTGGAATTTTTTCAATAATTTTTATCTCCTTTTTCTTGCTAAAAGACAGTAAACTAATGCTCAACAGTATTTTAGTTTTTGCAAATCGTGGAGACGAAGGAAGGTTTAAAAGAGTTTTCGAGAAAATTAAAGCACTGCTCTCGCGCTATTTTGTAGGTCTTGTTCTACAAATATTTGTTTTATTCATTCTCTACTCTTCTTTATTAATGATTTATGACGTAGACAATCCCATAGCTATTGCTTTTATTTGCGCGTTTTTAAATATTGTTCCTTATTTAGGACCTTTGGTTGCAGGAGTTCTTATGATGCTCTTTGTAATTTCTAGTAATTTAGGAGCAGATTTCTCTTCCGTGATTCTTCCCAAATTAGCTTACGTTATGTCGGGTTACGCAATAGCACAACTCATTGATAATTTTATCAATCAACCTTTAATTTTTGGGAAAAGTGTGAAGTCACATCCATTAGAAATCTTTTTAGCCATTCTTATTGCAGGTCTTTTATTTAATATAATAGGGATGATTGTTGCCATTCCACTTTACACCGCTCTTAAAGTAATTGCTAAAGAAGCATTTAGCGAATACAAAATCGTGAGAAACCTTACCAAAGACTTATAATTCTATGAATTTTACTGTCTTGGAACCTAAAGTGCAAGATTATATTCGTAAAAACGAGAATGCCAACACTACACAACTTATTTTAAAAGGAAGTCCGTTTGCCGGAATTACTCCTGCTGAAATTGCGCAACAAATAGAAGCTAGAAAGAAAGCCAAAAGGAAACTTCCCACTTGGTATGCTGCTAAACAAATTTATTTCCCTCCCGGCCTTAATCTAGAACAAACCTCTTCTGAAATTACTGCCAAATACAAAGCTTCCTTAGTTAAAGGTAAAAAGCTTATAGATTTAACTGGTGGTTTTGGGATAGATAGTTTTTCCTTTGCTGAAGTAATAGAACAAGTTATTCATGTAGAACAAAACAAAGAATTATCCCAGATTGCACAGCATAACTTTAAGCAACTTTCTACCCAAGATAATACCACATTTATCTGCGGAGATAGCATAGCGCATCTTGCCAATTCTACTCAACATTACGATACTATTTTTATAGATCCTGCAAGAAGAGATGAACTTGGCGGAAAGGTTTTTCGGTTACAAGATTGCGAACCCGATGTGCTTTCAAATTTGAATCTTCTTACAGAAAAGTCTGATTTAGTATTAATTAAAACCGCTCCTCTGCTCGATATTCAGTTGGGATTAAAAGAATTGGGCTCGGTAAAAGAAATACATATTGTTGCGGTAAATAATGAAGTAAAGGAATTGCTTTGGCTAATTGATAAAAATTCTTCTTTTCAAGTCAAGCTGATTTGTAAAAACTTCGCGAAAGATAATACTGAAACTTTTGAAGCTTTTATAGAAGAAGAAAATCAAGCTAAAGCGGAATATGCTCAGCCTTTACAATTTCTATATGAACCCAATGCAACACTTTTAAAAGCTGGTTTTTTTCAACTTTTAGCAGAAAAATTTCAAGTGAAGAAAATCGCTCAGCATAGTCACCTCTATACTTCAGAAGAACTTATTTCTTTTCCTGGAAGGCGTTTTAAGGTTATAGGCAGCATTCCGTTTTCAAAAAAGACAATGAAATCTTGGAGCAATAAAAAAGCCAATATTACCACCCGAAACTTTCCCATTTCTGTAGAAACTATTAGAAAAAAGTATAAAATTAAAGATGGCGGCGTAGACTACTTATTTTTTACTACCACGCAAGATGGAGAAAAAATAGCATTTCATACGCAAAAAGTCTAAGCTTTTCTTAGGTCTAGAAAACGCACGGGTTTTCTGCTTCCTTCAGGAAAAATGCTCGCTTTTAGCTCATCCAATGGGAGTAATTTTAATAATGGAGTTACTCTTAAATTCGCTTTTAGAATTTCTTTTAATTGATGTTGTAAACTTTCTGAAGCTTCTTCTGGAATCACAATGCTGAGCTTATCCGTATCCAATTCATTGGAAGTTACTTGTATTTGATATTCTTGCAATTCTGGCAAGTTGATCATTAATTGTACAATTTGCTGCGGATAAATACTGGTTCCCTTGTATTTAATCAATTGCTGTTTTCTTCCCAATACCGAAGAAATTAAAGCCGAACTGCTCTCACAATCACAGGTAATCTTCAATTTCTTAACCAAATCTCCAGTTGCATACCTTACCAAAGGCAAGGTCTCTACACCCAAAGTGGTGATGACCAACTCTCCTATTTCTCCTGGTTGTACTTCTTCTCCATTCTCATTTAAAATTTCAGTAAAAATTAAATTTTCAGGAACGTGTAAACCTTTATGTTTTTTACATTCGGTAAAAGCGGTACACATTTCGGTACTGGCATAGCTAGAAAAAAGTTCTATATCCCAAAGAGATTTAATCTTCTTCCCTAGCGTGTTTAATTCATGTTTTTCATCCCGTAAAGCTTCACCAATACAAATGGCGCCTTTAATAGAAGAGGTATTGATATCAATATCATTGGCTTCTGCATACTTTGCTAGTTGAATTAAGAAAGAAGGCACCACTATTAAATAACTAGGTTTAAAACGCTGTATAGAATCCCACTGCAATGCGGGAGAACCTGCTCCCACCCTAACAATGCCAGCTCCAATTTTTCTAAGACCCAAAAAATAGGCCAGTCCAGCAATAAAGCGTTTATCTAAGGTAGTGGTAATTTGTACCACATCGTTTTCACCTACTCCAATCAATTGAAAAGATTGCGCTTCATTGAGCGCAAGGCGTTGTAAATCATTCTCGTTTAAAGCAAAAGTTACTGGGTCTCCTAAGGTCCCAGAGGTAGTTACGTACTCAATAATTTCTCGAGGTTTTACAGCTATAAAATCATCATTAAACTTGGCTAAATCTTGTTTACGAGTATATGGTAAATTCAAAAAGTCTGAAGTATTGGCTTGATGCGAATCAAATCCTTGTTCTTTAAATAAACGCTGATAATAAACAGAGTTTTCTTGAACGTAACGCAGCTGCTGGATTAATTTTTCCCAGGCTTCGTTTGTGATATGTGATACATTTTCTTGCATTAAGATTTACGCTTGCTTTTTTTAATGAGTTTTTTAAGCTCCTCCTTATCAGGAACGGTGGTTACTTCTAGCTGTAATGCCTTTTGAAAATAAGGCAAAGCTAAAGCATATTTTTTTTGTTTGTAATAATACAATCCCACGCGTTGATAAGCTTGCCAATATTTAGGATTTAAAGCTACAAATTTTTCTAATTCTTCAGCTGTTTTTGTAAAGTTCTCTTGCGTTATGGCTGTTTCTAGATTTCGTTCTTCAATTCGGTACGTTTCATAATTTTTATAGGCTTCGGTTTCTAAAAAAGGATCGGCTTCTACTTGTAAGCTATCAATTCCTTTTAAGGAGAAATCTCCTTGCTCAAATTCCGCGAAAGCCTTATGAAGATCATACGCCACAAAAGCTCCCAGTTGATATGGATTAGAAGAAACCCAAACCAAATTTTTTTCGGGTTGAAAAACAATTCCGTGATGGGCTAAAAGCTGATTGATCGCCATTTCATTCCCAAAACCCAAAGCAGAATTATCAACTCCTTTCTTGTCTCGCAAGATTTCTATCGCTTTACGCGGATTAATTTGTTCCTCCTGTTGAAGCAGTTGGGTCATCCTATCAAATCTAGCTTGGGTATGGCTGTTTTCTATGGCTTTTATATTTCTTTTATCTTTCTTATAAGCCTCACTTTGAAAGTGATTGGAACACACCAATTGAGACGAATTTTTGACATCATAAACGCCAAGATTACTTGGAGAAACTTCAATCAAAATCGCTTTCTTTTCTTTGGCACTACCCACCATAATTGATTCTGAAACAAATACTTCTCTACTTTTAGCAATTTCTATCGCCTCTTCTGTGGTGCTGGCATATTGCAAAATCTCTCTGGTAAGCAATGCGATAGGTGTTTTAGCCACTAACGGAATTTTAGATTTTCCAGCATTAATAGTTACCGTAATTCCGCTAGCGTTCATTCCACTCACCACACCGATAAAGCCTGGCCAAGTGTACATCATAAATTTTTGTCCATTAGCTGGATTGATAAATGCAATTATTTTTTCTTCGGCAAACTCATCACCTGCATAAAAATCGAAGTTTCTACCCAAGAGCAACTCTCCGTCACTCGTATGATCTCCCCAAGTGGCAAAAGAAGTACAACCCACCAACATTAAATCTTTAAGGGCGTGCCCAATATCATGAGCGCCGTGTAAATACAGATTTAAAATATAAGGATCTGCAAAGGAGTTATAGTTTTGAGGGCTATATCTAGAGATTCCATAAATTTCTTCTTTGTATTCTTCTTTTACGTGTTTATAAAGCTTTCTATTGTACCAAGCCACCACATTACTCAAAAATTTAAAATAAGAAGGAGAATCTACCATAGCTTCAATCTTACTCATAAAAACTTTTTCTTGCTTAGCCATAAGTTCTTTGGTAAGGCTGCCTATAGCCACGCCGCGTTCTAGCGCGTCACCTTCTACATAAATTTCCCAAAGGCCTTCTTTATTTTTGCGTAAAGAATTATTTCCTAAACTATAAAAATTAGGAGCTTGTTGTATACGAAGCGTATCTATGGAAGAAATATCGGTTCTTATTGGTCTATCCGATAAAGATTTTTTAGTTCCGCAAGAAACCAAAAGCGTGAGCGTTAATATAAGAAAGCAGAATTTTCTCATAAATTATCTTCCTCTTTAGGTACTATATGAGCCTGAATTTTGTCCATGACATATTCCAAGCCTAAAATTTCTGAAACTGTAAGTACCGCACCAATCGTTACTCCTAAAATTCCGTGCATATGAACGCTTTGTCCTGTCAATAACAGGTTAGGAATTTTTGTTCGTGGAGCTAAAAAAGATTTCATAGGTTGTGCGGCATCTTTTACATAGCCATACATCGATCCGCCTTCGCAACCTATATAATCTCTATAAGATAAAGGCGTTGTGGTATGAATGGAGTAAATAGAATCTCTTACATTAGGAAACTTCCTTTCTAGCTCGTCTAAATATGCTTCTATTTTTTTTGCTTTAAAAGCCTCGTAACTTTCTCCACGATTCTGCTCTTCTGCAACCGTATTAAATGTTTCTTCCCAAGCTTTCACTTCATCAAAATGCATATAAGCAATAGAGGTTAAACTCTCTGCAAAACCTTTATTTTTTTGATCTTCTACCATGCCTACCATATAATTTTCTGGCCAAGAATCTTCGGTATAATTTTGTCCGTCCCAAACCTTCTCTATAGACTCACTATAATAAGTATTGTAATTTTGGTAAGGAATAGTTTTTTCTTTAAACACCAAAAAAATACTAAAGGAAGAAATGATGTTTTCCTGAGCTTTAATGCGTTTGTAGTAAGCTTTCCGCAAATTATCTTTCCCAATAAGGTCTACCGTAGTTTTAGGCTCTATATTGGAGATAAAATACTTCGCTTTAAAGGTTTCGCCTGAGACCGTTGAAACTGACTCCAATTGCTTTTCTTCTGAAATATGAAACTGATTCACTTCGTGGTATTTAAGCACCTTACCGCCATGGTTTCTAATCTCTTTAACCAAATGCTTCGCAATCTGACTACCACCTCTAATGCAACGCCAAGCACTTTGCATATACGAGTTGACTGAAAGCGCGTGTACATAAAGCGGCGAGTTTTCACTGCCTGCATATAAAAAATTGGTGCCCGCTAAAACGGCTTGTAATTTTTTATTTTTTGTGATAGATTCTATATATTCTTTGGCATTTACCGAGAGTAATTCGGGTGTATTCGCATAAGGCTTCCCTACCTTTAATTTATACATAGGGAAGTTTTCACACACCTCTTGAAGCTTTTTAGTATAGGCAATTAAAGCTTCTTTTTCTTCAGGGAAATAAATTGATAATTGCTTCACAAAATTATCATAACCTTGTGCGTGAGGGTAGTTTATCTCATCGTTACCTATACAAACTGTATCGTAGTGATCTTTATCCAAACGTTTAATTTGAAGCTTATCCATAATCCCTAAATATTTAAAATAGGTATATAAATTCTCGCCCTTAGCCAAGCCTCCAATATAATGAACACCGGTATCTAATATTTTTTTATCCCGAACAAAGGTTTGTAAATTTCCTCCAAACTGATTGTTTTTTTCGAGCACGCATACGTTATAACCTTCTTTGGCTAAAATAGTTGCTGAAACCAATCCACCGAGACCACTTCCCATCACCACTACATCGTAGGTATTATTCTTCATCGCTTGCATTTTCTCTCGTCAAAATTAAAAATCCTTCTTCGCTTTTTTGATGAATAAAGCCGTTTAAACCTTCAAAATTGTTAGGCAACTCCTCTCCTATTACATAAATGCACTCTACATCTTTCAAGCTGAAATCATTTAACAAATTCAAATCGTTTTGGTTTAACATCAAATGAGCCGATTTGTTGATGGCAGCTTCCGTAAAGGGATTTAAACTTAGATTGAGGTGTTTTACTGAAAACCTAGTTTCAGTTTTATCTTTGTCTAATTCATCTAAAAATAAAGCATTTACTTTTAAAAACGGACGTCTAATTTGATGATAAAAAGACCACATTCCATAAGAAGTATCTATAATGTTTACTGATTTCTCTTCTTTTAGATACTGTGATATCTTGAGATGGGCTTCAATACAAGTGGTATATTCCGATTTAATTTCAGTAAAATAAGAAGTATAACGGTAATTAGAAAGCAAATACGTTTTAAAATAGTCTTCCTGCTCTATTCTATCTTTTAATTCTTGATATTCTTTACGGAAATAAGTACTTATTGTTTTTGTTCGCGCTCGGTAACCTACACCAAAAGCCTCTGAATCTGACTGAATTTGAGGTAAACATTTTAAGGTGATTTTTCCATCATGAATCACAAAATCTCCTTTAGGTAGTACTTCAGAATTACCATGAATTAAAATGGGCGTAATGGGAATATTTAGTTTTTCCGCCAAATAAAAAGCGCCTTTATGAAAGCGTTTCATTTTATTATTTGTAGTTCTGCTGCCTTCAGGGAAAGCAATTAATGAGTAACCTTCCTCTACTTTTTGCTGCAAATGTTCTACGCCGTCATCAATTCCGTTACTTACAGGAAAAAATCCAGCTAATCGAACTGCTTTTCCAAAAATTGGAGAATGGTACACCCAATCATTTACCAAGAAAATCATTTTGGGATGTAATTTTCCTAATGATAGAATATCTAAAAAAGAAGTATGATTGGCAATGAGAATGCTAGGTTGCTTCCAAATTTCATTAGAAAAATGAAGCTGTCTTTTCTTTACAAAAGGGTTACTAGTTAACACAGAGCTCATTAAAGAAGCCACCACTTTATGAAAACCTAACATCTTTTTTTCTTTACGGAATGGCAGAATAGGAATTAATATCACACTCAACACGCTTATTAAAAACGCACCTACGCCAAAATAGATAAAACTGAAAACAGCCATATTAAAACTTTTCCATTGCAACGGTCTAAGTCCGTTTTTAGCTCTGTGCGTTATGGTTAAACGAAACAACCAAGGCTGGATGGTAAATGAAACCAAAGCCGCAGTAAGTACGCCAATAATAGAAACCGTAGCGATAGAAGTTAAAGCGGGATGTTTGGCAAATACAAGTACGCCCATTCCCAATAAAGTAGTGATTACCGACAATACTATCGAGCTTCTATAGGTATCGAGTTTATCTCTACGCTCTTCATATTGTTTTTGTAGACCGTGGGTGATAAAAATGCTGTAATCAATCCCTAGTCCAAAAATAAACGTAGAAATAATGATATTGAGAATGTTAAACTGAATCCCTAACAAATACATACAAAAAAGGGCGATTACCCAAGTAATTGCAATGGGTAAAAGTGTTATAAATACCAATTCAATTTGTCTAAAAGAGAACCACAAAATGAGAAAAATAGCGATAAAAGAATAACTAATCAACTGACTAAAATCTGATTGTAAGCTTCCTAATAAAGATTCATTCAGCGCTTTTCTATCAATGGTTAAAACATTTTTTTCTTGTTCTATAAAATTTCTAAATTCTTCTTGCTGAGCATCTGTGACTTCAACCATAGACATCACGGTACTCCACTTTTCTTGATTAGAAGTGGTTAAAAATTCATCTAAAAACAAATTAGAAACCTTTTTGTATTGATTTAAGTAAATGGTTTTAAAATCCTTATCTACAAGAGAATAAAATGTATTAAAAGTAGAAATTTTAAAGCCAATTTCTTTTCCTTCAGTTTTGAGATTCTCAATTAAAGTGTCTTTTCTTTCTGTATTCCAAAAACTTTTCCAAGCCTTAATTTTTTGTTGTTGGTCTTCTTCAGAAATTACAATTCCGCCTAAACTACTAAAGTGTTTAATTTTTTGATGGGATTCTAAAGTTTCTAATTTTTTAAATAAAGAATGATTGGTTTTTAAAGCTTCATCTATTCCTTCTCCGTAAGAAATCACATAAAGCGAAGCTACTGAAGATTGCGTAGTTTCTTCTAACGCTTTTTCTGCTTTTAGCAATTCTTGAGGTTGATAGTTTAAGTTAGATAAATCATCATCAAAACCTACTTTTTGAAAGAAAAATAATCCGATGACAAAAAAAACCAGCACGCTACCTACTAAACATGTATGCTTTTCTAAAGAAATAGCTGAAAACCGATCCAACCAATTCGACTTTAAATTTTCTTTGGTGTTAGGTTTGTACAACTGCGGAATAATAACAAGTGCTGCCATCGCTGATATAAGTACACTTATGGCTGCAAAAACACCCAAATCTTTTAAGGCTTCACTTTTCACAAAAAGCAGACAGAAAAAAGCGGTAGCCGTGGTGGCGCTACTCATTAAAATAGAAGAAGAAATCTCTTTGTATAATCCTTTGGTATGGCCGTGTTTGCGGGCATGAGTAAGTATATGCAAGGCATAATCTAAGGTGATTCCCAGTAAAATAGAGCCAATGCCTAGAGAAATGAGTGAAATTTCGGTTTTGAAGAGGCTCAAAATCCCAATAGCTAGCGTTCCTCCAATGAATGTGGGTACAAATAAAATAAGGGGAATGTATAATTTTTTATAAAAAGAGATTAAAATTACCAACAGTAAAACTAAAGCAAAACCAATGGTGTATTGTATATCTTTTTTAATTTGTTGGGCATTGGCAACGGCATAGAGCATAGAACCAAAAAGACTCGCACTGATTTCCTCGTGCGTATCATTTAGCTTTTGGGTCAGCTTATATAAATTTTCTGCCAAGACTTTACTTTTATCGGAATTAGCTGCCGTAAAATTGGGCGTAATAAATAGAAGTATATTTTTTCTATGGTTGGTGAGCAAATAGCCTTTGTAAATACTAAAATCGTCTCCTATTTGCAGGCGTTTTAATTTTTCTAAGCCTATTGAAGTCAATCCTAAAGGATCTTTGACTATGTATTTTTTGGTAATAATTCCCGCAGGAGAAAGCAAACTTTTATAACTAGCATTTAAGGTTTCCCGAATGGAATCTTGATGTAATTTTTGCTCTATAATTTGATAATCCTTTTGATCTAAAAACAGCGGAAGATTCTCATATATAAAGTCATAGGTTTGTAGCAAATCCTCATCGGCTACTTTTCCTTGTATTTTTTTTACATCAAAAGCCGTTGAATCTTGAAGATGTTCTAAAAATTCTTCCGCGTAAGCGATTAATTTCTCCTCTTTTGCTTCATCATCTACACTGATATTTACGATAATCTTATCCGTAAAATCTACCGTATTGAGTACCTTTTGAGTGATTAAAGATTGGTCATTTTTAGGAATAAGCTGGGTAATGTCTTCTTTAAATTCAACTTTAGAAATTGAGAAGATACTCAAGCCCAAAAGACACAAAATTCCTAGCCACAGCAACCAAGGTTGTCGTTTAAAAAACTGATAAATATGGATGAAGTAATTAGACATTTAGGCTTTTGCAGCTTGCTTATTTTGACGGATCGAAAATATAAAATAAAATACAATTCCCACCAAAAGACTGCTGGCAGTTGCTAATACAAAAGCTCCAATTACATATTGCTTCATCCCGTTAACCATATCTAAGGCATTTTTTATCTCAAAAATCTCTAAACCTGTATCCAATTCATTCCCTAATATAAAGCCTCCTGTTTGGTAACTCAGGTAAATAATAAATGGAATAAATGGAGGGAAACTTATATTTGAAGCTAAAAAAGCAAGTACTTTATTAAGTTGAGTGATTTGCGCCAAAAAAAGAACTAATAAGGTATGAAACCCCCAAAACGGAGCTATTCCAATAAAAATGCCTAGAGAAATGGCCAAAGCTTTTTTATGCGGCGGTTCATTTACTTTTAAAATTTTCTCTCTCCAAATTTGGTAAAGCTCTTTTCTATTGGTGTTTTTTAATTCATGAAAACTTCGCTTAGGAAGGTAATATACTAAAGTTGCAGCCACCAAAAACGTATTTAAAATACTAATACGCGTAAAGTCTTGAAAAGGCCTAAAATGGCTCACCCGTTCACTAGGATCGTATAAAACTTGTACTGGCACATTTTTTACTTCTATATGGCGCCAAGCTGCTTTTACAATTACCTCAATTTCGAACTCAAATTTATTGGTGAATAAATACATTTTATTGATTTGCTGAAGCGGATATAATCTGTAACCACATTGCGTATCAGTAAGTTTGGTGCCTGTTTCTATCCAGAACCAAAAATTAGAAAACTTATTTCCGAAACTACTTTTTGAAGGAATCTCGGGTCCAGTCATGGTTCTAGAGCCAATCAAGAGTATTTCTTTATTGGGTTCTTTTTCTAATTCTTCTAAAAAAATGGGTAAATCTTCTGCAAAATGCTGTCCGTCTGAATCTATGCTAATTCCGTACTCATAGCCTAATTCTTCGGCTTTATGAAAGGCTTGACGCAGTGCAAATCCCTTTCCTTTGTTTTTAAAAAGGTGAATTTGAGTCAGAAAATCATAATCTTTAAGTAAGTTGGCGGTGTTATCTGTAGAACCGTCATTAACAATAATGACGTTAGTTGTATAACGCAAAACAGCATCAATCACTCGGGTTAAAGTGCGTTCATTATTATACGTAGGAATCATCACTACGCATTTAAGCAACTGAAATCGAGCTTGTAATGAGGCTAATGCCATATTTTATACCTCTTTTAAAATCAACTTAAGCTTGAGAACAATCTCATTATTTTGCAGCGCTTTCCCCGTTAAATGAAAACAATCTTCTTTTTTAGAAAAAACCGACTGCAATTCTAATTCATTATTTAAATCAGGATTTACAACAGCAAGAAATTTTATCTGGGTTGTTTTTTCAATCCTCAAAGTGTTGCCTAAAAAACGCTCTGCCTCTTCTTTAAACAACTGAATTAATAACACCCCAGGAGTTACAGATTGCTCTGGAAAATGACCTTGAAAAACTTCATGATTTTCATTAATATGAAGTATTGAAGTAAGCGTATCTTCTTCTTTTTTTTCTGAAATAATAGTGGTAAAATTCTTTAAAAGCATCTCGGTTTAATCTATGGGTCTAAGCTGAATATGTAAGTCTATATCTTCATGAGCTAAGTTAATTAAATTTAACTGCCCCACTTCATCCTGTGAAAATTGAATCTTTAATTTTTCAGAATTTTTAGTAGTTTTTACAATTTCTTCCAATTGATTATCGCTAAAAAAAAAATACACCTGAAACTTATTTAAATTGGCCATCAGCACTTCTTTTTCTCCTTGACGGAAGGCTTTTTGGGTCTTTAGGTGGTTTGCGGTTAAAGTCCGAATGTCTTTTGCCAAGGTTCTTAAAATAATTTTTTTGTCTAATTTATTGATGGCAAAATGTTTTTCATAACTGTTTTGAGTTATCGTCATATCTAAAAGCGTATTTCCAAATTCTGTAGTAAATGCAACACGGCTAGAGGTGTCAGATAGTTTTTTTATGACTAAGATTCCGCTTAAATCATGGTTATAAATAGAAATTGAGCTTTTAAAAAGGTAAGAATCTAACTCCTTAAAATAAGGATTCTCAATACTCTTGGGAGCATTTATTAAGCCTGTCTCCTCTAAATTTTTTAACAAAGGCAATCCGCAAGAAACCAATAAGAAACAAGTACTAATGAGTAAAAACCGACGCATCTAAAGAAGGGTTTTGTTGTAAATTTTGAAGTTCAATCAGCGTAAAATCGCCAGATTGTTCAATTAATTTTACTTTTCCTACTAGGAAAGAATTTTCATTAAAATGAAGCTCGATGGCTTTAAAAAATTCGGCCAGTTGCTTTTGCTGCGGAATTAATCTTGCCATTATTTCTCCGTTATTTTTAAAGAAGCTGGTAGAGAAATCGGTATCGGTAAGCATTTTTCCGTTCATACTATTGGCGATTAAATCGCTTAATTTTTCAAATAATTTGTTGGAAGCTAAATCTACATCTTGTTTTTTGCCATTGTCATTAATTAGCAGACTTCCGTTTTTAAAAATAACGCTATACAAATAAGGCTCTTTGTATTCCCACTTTACCAAATTAGGCGTTTGATAATAAAAATCACCAGTACTTTCTATACGCTTCTCTAAAAAGCTAAGTTGCTTGGTTTGCAGAAACGTTCCTTTTAAGGTTTTTGTAAGCTCAGAAGTCTCTCTTACTTGCTTTAAAAAATCGAGCTCTTCTTTTTTAGAAAGCGGCTGTTGTGACCAGCTTAAAAAACAAGTGAAAAATAACACGAAGAAGGTAAATTTAAGAATAGGCATGGCTTTTAAATAATTGATCTATAGTGACCAAGTTGTAATTTTTTTCTTTCAAGGATAGCAATAACCGCTCCAAAACTTCTTGTGTTTGCACGCGATCATCGTGTAAAAGAATTACATCACCAGATTTCACCTGGCGAATAATGTTTTTATAAATAAGTTCTTTAGAAGTAAGTAAAGCATCGAAAGAACGAACACTCCACCCCACTGGTTGCATCTCTGTAATTTCTAGTGCTTTTTTTATTTTAGGATTGGTAATTCCAAATGGAGGTCTATACAAACGCGGAGTTTTCCCAGTAGCCGCCGCAATAGCACGATTGCAAGATTCTATTTCGCCTTGCATTCTTTTATTGCTAAAAAAACCCAAATTTTTAGCGTGAGAATACGTGTGATTACCAATGGTATGGCCTTCTTCAATTATTTTCTTTGCGATAGCTGGGTGCTCATCTACCCGATGTCCTATGCAAAAAAAAGAAGCTTTTGCTTGATGTTTTTTTAATATCTCTAAGATTTGCAGCGTGTTATGCGTAGGTCCATCATCAAACGTAAGCGCAATTTGATTGGAAGTATTTTCTTGAGACTGCCACGAAGTAAAAAAGTAATTCATTTTGATATTCGTGGATGCTATAAACGTCACCAATAACCACGCTCCCAATACAATTAAAATTGCATATATAGGAAGAATAGCGTTTACAATTCCCATTAAAACAAGGATTGCCACCAAGAAAAAAACAAAATTGACGATTTTAAACTTTAGCATGATTCTAGCAAGATAAGGCTATGATCTCTACCTCTATATTGATTATAGAGAAGAATTTTCTTCATTTTTTGAGGCTGTATATTATTTAATAAACATACTGAAGGAATTTTTTGGAGTTTCAAAATTTTACACGCTAACCAAAAACCAAATCCGCTTGCGGTATAAAATTCTCCTACCAAATGTTTATAGTAAGCCTGAGCAGTTTTTTTTAAAAGACCTTCTTGTAAAATATGGTAGTAGTTATCAAAACTCACATCTCCGTTATTTCCCAAAACAATCACATCAATTTCTTCCGAAGTAATTTTATTTCGTTTTAAAAAAGAGTGTATGATAGACTCTAATTCTTCTTCTTTTAACTGATTGTAAAGCTGAATATCTCTCACCAAAGCGTAAGAAGAATCTGTTTTTTGAGAAGAAGTAACAAAAAAAGAAGTTCCCTCCCCAAGAATACTTCCTGGAGTTGTATATTCTAAAAGTTGCAAATTATGTATCTCTACCTCTTCTTTTAACTGTGCATCCAACACGTGCAATTCATTGGTATGAATCGAAATTTCATCCACTCCTCCCACTAGAAAATTTTTGCTCTTCGCCGAGGCAACTTGTAAAAATGAATCTAACAAAGCACTCTCAAAAGAAGCTGAACCTTGTACAAAAGTCATATTATACGCTTTGCATTGCAATTGTAACGCAATCTGGCCAGCCACCGTATTGTGCGTAGATTGTATAAATTTTGTGGGTGACAATAAGCCTTCATCACTTTCTAATAGCGCTTCCAAAAACACATCTGAGTCGGTTTTACATCCCATTCCCGTCCCCGTTATAATGGCATCTGGCTGGCTAAGATTTGCATCTTCTAAAGCTTGCAAGCTGGCTACTACGCCCATTCTTATTGACGAAGACATTCTTCGCATGGCAGAAGGTTTAATGTAGGTCTTAAAATCAGAGAAATAAAGCTGTAGATTTCTAGTGTTATAGGTTTTAATTTCTTCAAAAAACGCGTCTTGTTTTAAGGAAATAGCTTGAGCATTAAGGCTAGAAATTCCGTTGATAAACATAAACTAAGCTTTAGAAAAAATTAAACTAGAGCAATTTCCTCCAAAACCAAAAGAATTAGAAAGTACATACTCTACTTTTTGCTCTTTAAACGTAGTTTGTGGAGAAAATTTTAAATCTGCCATCTGTTCCTTAAAATTTAAATTTGGAAAAACACATTGATGTTGCAAGCCCAAAATAGAATAAACCGCTTCTATCGCACCCGCAGCAGCTAAGGTATGCCCTGTAAAAGCTTTGGTGCTACTTATTGGCGGAATTTTATCAAAAAGGCGTTGAATTGCTATCCCTTCAGAAAGGTCATTGTTTGGCGTTGCCGTTCCGTGCGCGTTAATGTAGTCTATTTGCTTCGGAAGTAGTTCTGCTTCTTGTAATGCATTTTGCATCGCTAGAAAAGAACCTTCTCCCGTTGCCGAAGATGCCGTTTGATGATAGGCATCATTTGCATTGGCATAACCTTCTAAATAAGCCAAAATAGGCTGTCCTCTTCTCTGTGCTTCCTCTTCGGTTTCTATAACCAAATACGCCGCAGCTTCTCCTAGATTTAAACCATTTCGGTATTCATCAAAAGGCTTACAAAGTTCCGAAGATAAAATTCTTAAGGAATGAAATCCGTTTAAGGTAAATTTAGAAAGGCAGTCCGTTGCGCCTACCACTACTTGTTTTAACCGGTTTTGCTTTAAAAGTCTTGCGCCCATCATCATAGCATTTGCACCTGATGAACAAGCGGTACTTATGGTAGAAACCGTACCATTAATTCCCAAATAATTTGCTATTTCATTGGTGGTAAAACCTGGATGTTGCGCCTTGATAAAAGGGAAATTTTCGGATTTATTTTTAAATTTTGAATACAGTTTTTCGGTGGTATCCATTCCACCAACGCTAGTTCCATTTATAAATCCTACCTGCTTGAAATCGGTTGTTAGATTAGCTTGTTGTAGGGCTTGTTTCGCCGCGTAGGCTCCTAGTAAAGCAGCGCGTGTAAAATAATGAATTTTAGGAAGGTCTAAGAAATCAGCAAGCTCTACGTTGCTCCATTTAATCTCTCCCCCAGGAAAATCTTTCCTATGAAGCGTATCTAAAAATTCTATTTCTCCAATTCCAGATTTTGATTGTGTTAAGGCATTAAAATTTTCTTCCACATTTTTTCCAATAGCAGAGAGCATTCCCATTCCTGTAACCACAATCTTACGTGAACTCATTTAAGCGTTCTTTTCAATAAATTGAGCCATCGTTTCTACACTCTCAAACACCTCTTTGCCTTGCGCAGGATCTGTTAGTTTAATTCCATAATCTTTTTCTAACAACACAATTAATTCTAACGCATCTATAGAATCTAAGCCTATTTCGTCTCCAAACAATAGGTCTTCATTATTTATATCTTCTACACTTAAATCTTCTAGATTTAGCTGTTCTATAATTTTCTCTTTTAGTTGTAAACGTAAATTACTCATCGCAAAAATTTTTCTGATAGCATTGCAGCGGAAAAAATATCTTCTCCGCGCGGCTCAATATAATTTAAAAAAACGTGATAATCATCTAAATTGGCTTCTAACCAACCGCACATGGCTGCCGAAGCCTTTTTTTGATCTAATAAAGACTCTGTGTACAAATGTATAAATTGCGGCTGAAATTCTTCCGCTATAAAAAATGCATTTTCACTATGCAATTGGTGTTTTATACTTATTTCTCCCATCACAATATTAGGCAAGGTGTACACAAAATTTGCTGGTGAAGGAAAATCTTGAATGTTTTTTTGATGTTGCACGTCACTCACCTCACTTCCAGATGCATTTTGAAAAACCAAAGCCGTATCATTTGGGTAATCTTCTTTTAACACGCAACTCGCAATTATTCCCAATTTACACAAAACATCCATTTTATGAAATTTAGGATAATTGATTTCTAGAAAACGATAGGCTTCTTTTAAAAAATCTTGCGTAGAAATATGAGGTTCCGTTTTAAAAAGAAGCGCATCATTTTTAAAAATTTGATGATTTTTTAGCTTTACGGAAGAAGTAATGTACCCATTTTTTTTCATTCCGTTTCCTTTTTTAGCAGTATAGCAAAATTACAGCCTCCAAAACCTGAAGCGGTTTTTAAAGCGATTTGTAAAGGTTGATGCGCTGTTTTGGTAATCATATTCAGGGTTTTACTTGTACCCTGACTTGTATAACCTAAAGACTTAAAAACCATGTTTTCTTGCAAACTTACATGACTAAAAATGAGTTCTAACAATGCCGAAGCACCCAAAGTATGTCCGTAGTAAGCTTTAAAACTATTCAGTGGAGTATTTTGTAAGCCTAAGCGGTGAAAAGCTATAGACTCCATTTCATCATTAAAAAGGGTGGCTGTACCGTGAGCCGAAATATAATCAATCTCACTCGTTAGAATATTGGCTTCTTGCAGCGCCTTTTCTACGCTTAAAAATAAACCTTCTCCGGTTCTTGACGGACCAGAAATATGGTTAGCATC
Source organism: Mesonia ostreae (assembly GCF_031845265.1). Classification (NCBI taxonomy): domain Bacteria; kingdom Pseudomonadati; phylum Bacteroidota; class Flavobacteriia; order Flavobacteriales; family Flavobacteriaceae; genus Mesonia; species Mesonia ostreae. Next base: position 194,406 of record NZ_JAVRBG010000005.1, read on the forward strand.
ATTAGCAGTGGCCTCTCCTATAATCTGAATGGGTTTTTCTTTTGGCTTTACGGAAGTTACCCAAACTGCCGCCGCGGCTTCACCAATATTGATTCCTGTTCTTTCTTTTGAAAAAGGCTGACAAATATTTTTTGCCAAGGCTTGGAAAGAATGAAATCCCGTTAAGGTAAATTCGCTAACTAAATCTCCTCCCACCACAACTGCGTGGTCATAGGTTTTATTTTGAATTAGTTTTTTAGCAACACTTACCGCAAGTCCGCCAGAAATACAGGCATTTGACACTAGAATCGGGGGTGTTGAAAAACCAAAGTATTGCTGAAGTGTTTTTGCAAGTTGAGAAAGTTTTGCTCTTTTTTTTGAAAACGGATTTTCTTCCGCTAAGGCATCTATATTTCCTTTGGTGGTGGCAATGATGAAAGCTATTTTTTCTTTCTTAATTTCTTGATGGGATTGAAGCACTTCGGCAACTGCCAAAATCATCATCTTTTCTAACTTAGTGTACGCCTCATTTTTAGCTAAAGGTTTAAAGTGCTCTTGAAGGTTCTTTTCTAAAATTTTTCCTGCTATATACGCTCCAATAATCGGAGAAGTGTAATTTTGCATAGCAGATTTTCCTTGTTTTACAGCGTCTATATTTTCTTTTGATGAAAAACCTAACGGAGATATGATTTGGTGATTTCCTAAATAAACCTTTCTCATTCTAAGCCGTATTTTTCTTTCCACCTTTTAAAAAAATCGGGGATATTTAACGAGAGCTGACCTTCTTTATCGGTAAACACCTGAATGGTTTCTCCTATACACACCAATTCTTTATGCTGATTGAAAACTTCATATTTAAAATGAATTTTAGCTGCTGGAGTATTGTAAAAAGTAGTTTTAACCGTGGCCACATCTTCGTACCGTAAAAATAATTTATGCTCACAGTAAGATTTTACCACAGGTGTTGCAAATCCTTCTCCGTACATTTTCATATAAGGGATTCCATACGAACGATTAAAGGCTTCTCGCCCATCTTCAAAATAAGTGATGTAATTTCCATGCCAAACCACCTGCAAAGGATCGCAGTCGTTAAAACGAACACGTACTTGGTATTCGTTTACCAATTGAGTAGCTTCAGATTTAATTCTTTCTTTCCTCATGTAGAAGGTGCTATGGCTGTTTTTATTTCCGCGGAAGCGATTATATTTTCTTGAGCATCTAACACTTCAGCTTTAGACAATTGAATATCCATAAACTCTTGTATTAAACTTACTTTTGTATAAATTTCTTCTCCTATTTTGGGCATACGGTAAAATTGAGCTGTTTTTATAGCTCCAATAAAACCTATTTTTACCTTTCTCTCGTTTGCTAAATAATTAAGATATCCCATTTTCAAGGCAATACTTTGCGCCATATTTTCTAGTAAACCAGCTTCAGAAAAATGATTTTTTTGATTTAGAATATTATCTTCTTCTATCTTCAATCCGGTTACTACAATTTCTTGATTAACTTCATACAATACACTTAGCATCACAAAAGGTTTTTTTTGCGGAATAAGTTGTTGCAACAAAGCCGGTTCTATTAGAGACTTTTTTGACATCATTAATTTTCTTTCCAAAAATCGTAAAAATTAAACCATTGCGCAGGGTATTTTCTTACCATTTTTTCTAAATACGCTGTATAGCCCATTAATATGTCTTGAGCGGCATATTTTGAAGGCTCAAATCGTCTCGCATAAAAGTGATAATGAAAATTTTTCTCTCGCATAATATAAGCAAATAATATGGGTAACTTCTTTTGAGCTGCTAACTTAAAAGGTCCTTGAAAAAACTGGGTTTCTTTACCTAGAAAATCTGCTTTTAAGTGTTTTCCTTCTCCACTTCTATCTGACGCAAAAACCAATAACTCGTTATTTTGTAGGGCATCATTAATTTTAAATATATGCGACATATCTTCTTTAACGACAATAAGTTTTAGCTGAGTTTCTCCAGTTACAGAGTTAAGGTAATTTTTAATTTGTTTATGCTCTGTATCTGTAACCACCATATTTACTTGGATGGGTTCCTTAGAAACTTCCGTAAAGAAAGATTTAGAAATATTAAAATTACCAATATGTGCGGTAAAAATAATACCTCCTTTACCCTCTTTTACCAAGCTCTTAATATGCTGAACGCCATCAAACTCAAAACTAAATTTATTTTTAAATCCTACCGTAACCGCTACCCGATCTATTAAGCTTTTACCCAATTGCACATAGGAATTAAAAATACCTGTTAAGGATTTTATTTTAGAAAATCTTAAGCGGTTGTGATAGTAAGTGTAGATGTTTTTACTTGTAGAGTAAGAAGAAAAAAAATAGTAGAAAGCAACAAAATATAATAAACCATAAGTGGCTCTTAAACCAAAATATTTAATAAAAAATATAAAAATTTTATAGCCAAGAACACTACCTTTAGATTGTCCTTTCCAATCTGCCATGGTGATTACTGCTTAAGCTTGCTATCGATAAGACTATAAAAGTCTTCAAAGGTATGTGTATTTGCAAAGTCTTCTGCTACCAGTTTTATTCCAAAACTAGACTCAACGGCAACTACTAAATCTACATAATCTAAACTATCTAAATCTAGAGTTTCTTTTAAATTTGCGGTTTCTGAAATTTCACTTTGCTCTACCTCAAACTCCTCCACTAAAAAATCATCTATTTTTGAAATGATTTCATCTCTTTTCATTGATTAAGATTTTACGGTTATTGCTTTATTTTTTGGATAATCAAAGCCGAATTGGTTCCTCCAAACCCAAATGAATTGCTCAAAAATACATCAATTTTTGTGTCTAACGTTTTCTTAACTAAATTTAATTTAGCCGAATCTTCGTCGGGCTCTTCTAAATTGATATTGGGTGCTATAAAATCGTTATGCATCATTAATAAAGAATACACCACTTCGCTAGCACCAGCCATCCAACATTCATGTCCCGTCATAGATTTTGTAGAACTTACAAAAGGTTTTCCGTTTTTAAAAACTTCGTGAATTGCTTTGGCTTCATTCGTATCACCTATGGGCGTAGAAGTTGCGTGCGCATTGACATAATTGATTTTTTCTGGTGAAATTTTTGCCATTTCTAACGCGCGTTTCATCGCTCTTGCTGGTCCTTCTTGATTAGGAGTAGAAATATGATCGCCATTGGAAGAAAAACCATAGCCCGTAATTTCACCTAAAATAGTAGCACCTCTATTTATAGCCGATTCATAACTTTCTAAAAACAAAGCAGCACTTCCACCGCTAGGCACTAATCCGTCTCTATCTTTATCAAATGGTCTACTCGCTTTATGAGGTTCATTTTCTCGGAGTGAGAAAACGCCCAACCCATCAAAACTTCCCATAGCGTATTTGTTGATTTCTTGAGCTCCTCCACAAAGAATATAATCTTGTAAACCTTGTTTAATGAGCAAATAAGCCATTCCTATACTGTGAGATCCACTGGCGCAAGCAGCGCTTATGGTAAAGTTTATTCCTTTAAGTTTAAAAATAGTGGCCAAATTCATACTGCAAGTAGAATTCATCGATTTAAAAACGCTTCCAGAACCTACCAATGTAGTGTCTTTTTTTTCTCTAATTTTATCGGTAGATTCTACAACAGAATTTGCCGTACTATCGTTCCCAAAAAGAATTCCTATTTCTTGAGTATCTAAAAAATGTTGATCTACTCCTGCTTGTTCAAAAGCCTGTTGAGAAGCTACGTACGCATACTCTGTCTCTGCTCCTATACTAATGCGCTGCCTTCTGGTGAGTTCTTTCTTTAAATTTAATGGAGAAACCATGCCTGTTAACGCAGACCTATAACCAAAATCTTTTCGCTTTTCGTCAAATATAATTCCAGATTTACCAGCTCTTAAAGAAGACGTAACTTCTTCTCGATTGCTTCCTATGCAAGAATAAATTCCCATACCTGTAATAACTACTCTACGCATAAATTATGAATAAATTCCTCCGTTTATATGAATGACTTCTCCCGTAATGTAAGAAGATTTTCTGGAAGCCAAAAAACTTACCAAATCGGCTACTTCTTGTGCTTCTCCAAACCTATTAGCAGGAATCAGTTTTTTTAATTCTTTTTCATCTAAATCTTTAGTCATATCTGAATGGATAAAACCTGGCGCTACCGCATTCACAGTCACTTTTCTTTTAGCTATTTCTTGTGCTAAAGCTTTGGTAGCAGCAATCACCGCGCCTTTTGCAGCAGAATAATTGGTTTGTCCTGGTGTTCCTTTAGCACCAGAAACAGAAACCATATTAATAATTCTTCCGTAGCGTTGCCTTAATAAAGATTTCAAAAAATATTGAGTTACATTATAAAAACCTTGTAAACTGGTTTGGATGACGCTATTCCAGTCTTCTTCTGGCATCCACAAAAAGAGTCCGTCTTTAGTGATTCCTGCATTATTCACCACTACTTCTATCTGTGCATCGGGATTTTCTTTCGTCCACCTATCAAAAGCTTCTTGGGTTTCTTCTTTATTTGCCACATCAAATTGAAGTGCCTCACATGCTACTCCGCACGCCTCTATTTCCGCTTTAGCGTGATGAGCCGCGTCTTGATTAGATTTAAACGTAAAAAGAATATGGTAATTTAAATCTTTTGCTAGTTGCAAAGCGATGGCTTTTCCTAAACCTCTAGAACCGCCAGTAATTATTGCGTATTTCATGCTATTATTGTTTATCTTGATAAGCGTCGTTTTTTAGTAAAAACTCTTTCACCTTTTTTATGTACGGATAAATGGGCTCGTCCATTTTAAAAGGAGGAATGAGTTTTTTTAGCTGCTGAAGAATAGAACCTGAAGCTGTAGAAAATTTCTTTTTTTCTTCTGAAAAATAAACTGCTTGGGTTAATGCAATCAACTGAATAGCAACCACCTCGTATGCATTATCGATAACCGTTTTAGTCATATTTGCCGCATTGGTTCCCATACTAACCACATCTTGATTGTCGTTATTATTAGGAATGCTATGAATATACATGGAATTAGATAGCGCCTGATTTTCTGCCGTGGTAGAAACTGCCGTAAACTGCATTCCTTGAACTCCAAAATTGAGTCCTAATGTTCCTAAATTCATAAATGGCGGAAAAAGCTCATTCAGCTTTGCGTTGAGTAAATAATTAAGTTGTCGCTCTGCTAGCATACTCAACTTAGTGATGCTTAATTTTAGTTTGTCCATTTCTAAAGCGACGTAATCCCCATGAAAATTTCCGCCGTGATAAATTTGCTGTGAAGCCACATCTACAATGGGATTATCGTTAGCAGAATTTACTTCTTCCATTAAAATAGATTCTGTATTTCTAATTGTATCTCTTATCGGTCCCAAAATTTGAGGCACACAACGCAAACTGTAATATTCTTGTACTTTTTCTTTAAATACTTTTTCTTCTTTAGGATTATACAAATGCTGAACCCTACTTTTTATTCGGTCGCTATCCTTTAAGTGGTCTCGCATTAAAGCGGCAATTTCTTGCTGTCCACGATGCTTTTTTGCGGCATTAAGCTGTTCAGAAAAATGGTCATCATAAGCTTCTACCAACTCATTAATTAAAGAACTAGCAAAAACCGACCAGTTTAAAAGACGTTTGGCATATATGGTGTTTACAATGCCAATTCCCGTCATAGCGGAAGTGCCGTTCATAAGACCCAGTCCTTCTCTACCTTTCACTTGTATGGGATTAATCCCTTCTTGTTTAAAAACTTCTTGTGTGTTGCAGCGTTTTCCTTTATAAAAAACCTCTCCTTCGCCAATAAGCACCAAGGCCAAGTGTGCTAATTGCACTAAATCTCCGCTTGCTCCTACGCCACCATGTTCAAAAATTAAAGGTGTAATCTCTTTATTTAAAAGCTGAGTCATCACTTTTATTACACTTTGATGAACACCAGATTTTCCTAAACTCAAGGTATTTAAACGCGCCAGCATCAAAGATTTTACATACAATGACTGCATAATTTTTCCTGTGCCAGAAGCATGACTTCTTATAAGATTATATTGCAATGCAGTTAAATCTTGCTTTTCTATTTGATACTGAGCCATAGGGCCAAAACCAGTATTCACTCCATAGATAATTTTATCTTGGGCAAAATTTTGTAAAAAAGTAAAACTTTCTTCTACTCTATTTTGTATAGAAGAATCCCAAGAAATTTTTTTATGCTCAAACAAAACCTGATAAAAATCTTGGAATGTAATCTCTTCTTTTATTGCTAACATAATATGTGAAAGTGTGTTAAAATCTTTCTAGTTTCGCAAATGTAGTATATTTACCAAGCAAACAAAATAGAATGAAAAAAGAAAAAGTAGACGTCGCTATTATTGGTGCTGGTCCTTCTGGCGCTGTTTCGGCATCATACTTATGTCAATACGGGATTAAGGTAAAAGTGATTGAAAAGTCAAAATTTCCTCGGTATAGCATCGGCGAAAGCCTTATTCCGCGCTGTATGGATAATTTTGAAGAGGCTGGTTTATTGGATTGTTTAAAAGCTCAAAACTACCAAGTTAAAACTGGTGCTCGCTTTATTAAAGATGGTTTGGAGAGTAATTTTGATTTCAGCAAAAAGTTTGGCGAAGGTTGGGATTGGACGTGGCAAGTGCCTAGAGATCATTTTGACCATGTTTTGGCAAAAGAATGCATGCGTAAAGGCGTAGACATTGAGTTTGAATCTCAAGTCACTGATGTTTGCTTTACGGAAGAAAATGCTACGCTATCCATTGAAAATAAAAATAAAGAAACTTACCTACTAGAAGCTAAATTTGTGATTGATTCTAGTGGCTTTGCGAGAGTTTTAGCAAAGCTTCTAAATTTGGAAGCAGCTCCTAGAATTCCGCAACACTCTTCTATTTTTGCTCAAGTGAAAGATGTTAGAAGACCCGAAGGTTTTGAAGGAAAACGCATCACTTTTGATATTATAGAGCAAGAAGTGTGGTTTTGGTACATTCCTTTTTCTAATGGAAACACGAGCATTGGTTTTGTAGCCACCAATGATTGGTTGCCCCAGTTTAAAGGAACTCCCGCACAAATATTTACTGAAATGCTTTCTTTAACGGAAAAATACTATCCACAATTTAAAGAGCTTCCGTTTTTATTTGAACCGAAAATTGTCAAAAATATTGCAAAGAATGTGACTCAACTCTATGGAAACCGATTTGTACTTACGGGCAATAGCGCCGAGTTTTTAGATCCTGTCTTCTCCTCTGGAGTTTCTTTTGCCACAGAGTCTGGTCTTTTGGCTGCCAAACTCATCCTTAAAGAATTAAAAGGAGAAAAAGTGGACTGGCAAAAAGAATATGTAGCTTATATGCAAGAAGGAGTAGCTGTTTTTTCTACCTACGTAAAAGAATGGTACAATGGCAATTTGCAGAAGATCATTATGAGTCAAAATCAAAACTTAAAAATAAAAGAACAAGTTTGTGCAGTTTTAGCTGGTTATGTTTGGAATAAAGAAAATCCGTTTGTAAAAAAACACAATCGCTTGGTAAAAAACATCGCGCATTTAATAGATATGGAAGATAACTTTAAAAAAAATAATCTCTAAAATTCTCATAGTTAGAACACTAAAAATTACTTCTAGAAAAAGTATAAAGTTTTACCTAAAAAGCTTGCCGAGAAGATAAAGACGTCTTATATTTGCAACCGCAATACGAAAGCGAAAGTTCATTAAAATAACGGAGAGGTGCCAGAGTGGTAATGGAGCAGATTGCTAATCTGTCGACGGGAAACTGTCGCCAGGGTTCGAGTCCCTGTCTCTCCGCAACTTTCCAATATTCATACACCTCGGGGTGTAGCGTAGCCCGGTCATCGCGCCTGCTTTGGGAGCAGGAGGTCGCAGGTTCGAATCCTGCCACCCCGACAAATTATAGTATCAATCTATAACAAAAACCTGTTAATCGTATGATTTTCAGGTTTTTCTGTTTTTAAGAATATCATAAGAATTGATATGTTTTGATTAAAAATGTCAACAAATCGGATAACAAATTAAAATTTCAAAAAGTGTTGACCAGATTTATGACCAACGGTCTGCTAATCAATAAATAAATGTATCTTTATAAGTGATTTGACTTTCGTCTGATAACAACGAATTATTGTTAACTAAAAGACGAAATAATGAAAACATCTACCACCTTCAGTATTTTGTTCTGGGCGGACTTCTCCAGGGCAAAAAATGACCAAGCATCTATTTACGCAAGAATTACGGTAAATGGCAAGCGAGCTACCATCAGTCTAAAACGAAAAGTTTTAGTGTCTGATTGGGATGTCCATAAAAACAGAGCTCGGGGAACAAATCAGAAATCAAGAATTCTAAACAGTTATTTAGATGAAACTTACAATCATCTGTTTAAATGTTATCGCGATTTAATGAATGAGCATAAATTGATTACCGCACAGGTCGTTAAGGCTCGATATTTCGGTAATGACGAAAATAATCGTTCCATTACAGATATTATCAATTACCATAATGAAGATATGGTAAACAAATTAAAGTGGGGAACACAAAAAAATTATTACACTACACAGAGTTATATCTCCAAATTTTTATCGAAATCCTATAAGACCACAGACCTTTATTTACGGGAACTTGATTATCACTTTATCATAAAGTTTGAGAAATATCTCCGGGACTACATACCAGAAGACCATCAAAAGCCAATGGGCAACAATACCGTAATGAAGCATATCGAGCGTTTTAGAAAGATGATAAATTTATCGTTTAAATTGGGTTGGATTCAACGCGACCCATTTATCAATTTCAAATCTAAATTCATTAAAAACGAAAGAGGCTTTTTAAGTCTCGAAGAGCTTCAAGAGATAGAAAATAAACAATTTAGCATTCCAAGATTGGAATTGGTAAAGGATTTGTTTGTTTTTAGTTGCTATACCAGTTTAAGTTATATCGATGTCATCCATTTAACTGCGGATAATATCTGTATTGGCATCGATGGCGAACTTTGGATTTATTACAAACGGGAAAAGACGACAAAGCCCATACGAATACCTTTGTTGCCAAAGGCGATGCAAATTGTTGAAAAATACAAGAGCAACCGTAAATCAATATCACAAGGAAGTATATTTCCTAAAATCTCAAATCAAAAACTAAATTCTTATTTAAAGGAAATTGCTGATGTTTGTGGTATTAAAAAGAACCTTACTTTCCACATTGCCCGACATACATTTGCTACAACGGTTACATTAAGTAATGGTATGCCCATTGAGACGGTTTCAAAATTGTTGGGTCACTCCCGAATATCTACAACCCAAATTTATGCTAAAGTCATTGAACGTAAAGTAAGTGATGATATGCAAAAATTAAGGGCTCAATTCAATGAGATAGAAAATGAATCTATCTCTAAAGTGGTTTCTCAAAATTCATAATTCCAGTTAATTAAAAATACAATGGAACTATCTATAATAAAAAATAAAATCCATAATATTCAAGGAAACAAAGTTATTCTTGATTTTGACCTTGCTGAACTCTATGAAGTAGAAACTAGAGTACTAAAACAAGCGGTTAGACGTAATCTTAAACGTTTCCCCGATGATTTTATGTTTCAGCTTTCAAAAGATGAGTGGAAAGAGGTTATCACAAATTGTGACAACCTTCCAGAGAACATTAAATTTAGTCCTGCCACTCCGTTTGCCTTTACCGAACAGGGCGTGGCAATGCTTTCTAGCGTACTTAACAGCGACAAGGCCATTGACGTAAATATATCTATTATGCGTGCATTTGTAGCGTTACGGCAGCATCTTACAGATTATAGCAACCTTAAAGAACATATAGCCCAACTTGAAAAAGAAATGAATATCAAATTTAAGGACATTCATCAGGCTTTGAATTATTTACTGCAAAAGGACAAGGTACAGATTGAACAGCATAACAGGGAACGAATTGGTTTTAAAACGGATAGGAAAGATTAGTAACTTTTCTTTGCTTATCAGAATAGACAATTTTTATGAATATATTGCTTTTATTAATTCGGTTCAATATGAATTAGTATGTGTCCTAAATTCGGTATTTCTTTTTGTAAATGGTCTTTTAACTTATGAGCAATGTCGTGACCAGATTTTACCGAAATTTCATTATTCACAATTGCGTGTAAATCCACGTGGAATTTCATTCCGGATTTTCTAATAAAACATTTCTCTGTTCCTAAAACACCTTGAACTTCTGTTGATTTTTCTCTAATTTCAATTATCAGTTCGTCATAAAGTTGTTCGTCCATAACTTCTCCTAAAGCTGGACGTAATATTAAATAACTATTATATAAAATGAATCCAGAAGCGAATAAGGCAGCCCAATCATCTGCTGTTTCATAACCTTTTCCATATATGATTGCTATCGAAATACCGATAAAGGCCATTACCGAAGTTATGGCATCACTTCTATGATGCCAAGCATCTGCTTTTAATGATGAACTATTTGTTTGTTTACTTTTTTTAATTACAATTTGAAATGAGATTTCTTTCCAAGCTATTATTAGACCTAGCACAATCAAAGTCCAAGATTTCGGGATTTTATGAGGTGTTTGAATGTTTTGAATACTTTCATAGGCGATTATTGTGGCAGAAACAACAAGGAATGTAACAACTCCAAAGGTAATTAATGGCTCAATTTTGCCGTGTCCATAGGGATGATTTTCGTCCGCTGGTCGTTTTGCATATTTAAAACCTAATAAAACTAAAAATGAAGCAAAAATATCCGTTGTCGATTCAATCGCATCTGCAATTAAAGCATAAGAATTTCCAAAAAATCCCGCAAGTCCTTTAATTAAGGCTAAAGCAGTATTCCCAATTATGCTGAAATAAGTTGTTCGTATTGCGGTTTGTTCGTTATTCATTCTAATTTTAGTTGTCAATAAATTTGTTATATTTATAACAAAGATACTTTTTTAATCACAAAAAAAAGAGGTGATAAACACCTCTTAAATTTTGGTTTCCAAAATCATTTTTCTGCTCCCTTTTAGCTCCTTCAGCTCCAGCATTAACTTTTCGTTGTCGCCTAAAACAAACTTTGGAACTACATACACAAAGCATTGACTTTCTCCATCAGTAATGGAATATGGCATTTTGTGTTTGTAAATAACTTCTTGTTGTAATCTTTGGTAAGAGGCTTTACGCTTTTTGTTTCCGTTGGTTCTATAAACTTTAATGTAGTCAATTTCAAAATCGATTCCAGACCTGTTCTTGACCTCTATAACCAAATACACTTCAGAAGCATCATACGCTATTTTTTGTAATTGGACTTTAATTCCTTTTTTGCGTTTGGTTTCAATACGCTCAAAGTTGGATTTTAATAAATACTCGCTGAATTTTTGAAAATGTGTTATTCTATTTGCATATTCGTTCAACGGTTTAACTTCTGGCTTCTGCTTAATCTTTTCCGGAAGTTCACTGCCAATGCTTTCATTTTCATTGATAAAATAATTCAGTTCTGGAAGTTTTTCAGAATATTTCAAAATATAAGAATAAACGCGACCATCACTTGTAACGGTCAATAGGTTGCTTTCTGTTCCAGGCTTCGCCTGTAACAAACCGAAATACTGCTCTTTCTCACGATTATAGGTGAATACAAAATTGGAAGCTCCTGTAATTCCTTGTCGAATAGGGTTTGGAAAAAACAGGGCAACGTTTTTCTGGTCGTTGGCGTAAATAGTGTCAAGGGGTTGCTGTGCTGAAATTGACATTGAACAAATCAATAACAGTAATGTGATATATGTTTTCATCAGAGTGAGTTTATTAATTGCCCATTATGGGCTTTCCTTGATATTTTGTTTTAGGAAGTCTTAAAATGAGTTTGTAATTATCGGTTATCGTAACCTTTACGTTTTTATGGTTACGTTGGAATATTTTCTTGAAACCGCTTACTTGCGGAACACCAGTAATATTAATGTCGTCCACCATATCGCCAACAATTTCATTGGTAACTTCTGCTCTAAAACTGTTTTCAACATAAATGCCTTCGCTACCATCCTGAAAATCATAGGCTTTCAATTTTACTGGTTGATGATTGATATTCTCAATGTCTATGATGGTGCGATTGGGTTTAAAATTGACAAATCCATAAATAGGCGTATTCTTGGAATAGCGTTGTCCATAAATGGTAGCATCTTTTATCAACCGCATTTGTAAGCGATAATTGGTTTTAACTGTTTGTGTGCCATCTACTCGTACATAAATGAAATCATCGGTATTTTTTGAATTCAAATCCTCATTTTCAATAGGATGCGAAGCAAAAAAGAGTTGATGCTCCAAAGCACGTTCTTTGGCTTCCACGTTCGTTTCTTGCTCTTCAATAGCATCCGTTGTGTCTTTTTCCTTCTTAACAGGTGGTTTTGGTGGATAGTATCTTGGATTAATATTTTCAAACGTTCTATCTGAATATCGAATCTGCCCTTGTTGGTAAATGCTATCTACCATCTGCATTTTTTTCTTGTCCAATAAATCAGGGTCATATACGCCTGTGGAATCCAACAGCCGTTCATCATAAATGCTGGGTGCGTTGGTTTCCCTAACTTCCTTTAAGTCGTTTAGGGCATCCAATTTGGAATCGTATTCCTTTTGGTCGTCTTCCAGTTCCGGTACAGGAATCTGGTTGTTCTCAATGGTCGGTTCTTCGTCCTCGCCCAATATAAGCATTGCATAGCCACCTATAAAAAGCAGGATGCATACCAACACGATGGCAAAGACTATTTTATTTTTTTCTACTTTCATAATTTTCTAATTTTCGTAATGTGCTTTCAAAAAAGTTGGTAATTAGCAGTCCGTGGGTATTGTTTGGAAAGTTTCTATCTACGTGAATCAAATTTCCAATAGTGGTCAACTCATAAGTATCTGTGATAGTACCTCTATTGATTTCAAAAATGGTTTTCGTTTCAAACTTGTAGGGTTCGTTTTGAATATCAACTTTGGATTCGATATTCAATACTTTTTGAACCAACGAGTATTGCAACAAACGGTTATAAACTCCATCGGCTTTTTTCTGTCGGTACAGAGCATCTACAGAACTATTACCCAACCAAAGGGCTTTCTCCAAGTTCTTTTCGTAATTGCTGGCATCAATGTTATAGAAATAAGTGTGAAACAACTCCAATTGTGCCAAGACTTCTACTTTTAAATTTTCTTGTTGAGATACCAGTTTCAAGGGAATAACACTTCCGTCCGAATTGACTACAAAAGCATTATTAACTGTTTCTTTATGCAGCTTTATGACCATCAAAACGGAAATGACGCACGTGAGCACAGCTCCAATAACGACGGTCAATACTATAAAGCGATTGAGCTTTAAGATGTTGTAAATATTCTTATATGGTGTTTTCATCTGTAAATTATTATTGCTTTATCAGCCTGTAAAGAGTTTAAAAGTGAACGAGGTCGCTCGTTTATATAATTTGAATTTCAGCAATACAATAAATCCGATAGACCCTAACTGTAAAAGCGGTGCGAAAAAATTACTCCCCCAATCCGTACCAAATAAGTCGCTCCAGAAATTTGTATTGATTTCGGTATAAAGATTATTCACGAAAACATTGACCAGAAAGAAGGCAGGAACTAACATATATACGCCAGCGTAAAGCTTAAAAAAGTTGTATGCCAACGACCTGAACTTTTCAAAAACCGCCAAGCTGATGACCAAAGGGAAAAAGGCTTGCATTATGCCCAGCAAAAAGAATCGTTCTGCAAGGAATAAGGGGTAAATAAACAAATCCAATAGCCAGAGAAATATTCCGGCAATAAAGGATAGTATTTTTAAGCCGTATAAAGGTGTTACTAATGCTTCATAAAGCATTGCCATTGCTTTTTTGGTGGCATCCCAAGCACTTACATCCTGTTCGATGTCAATATCTTGCATCTGTAAAGGAAGAAGTGCGGGTGCCGTGTCCCGATATTGGTTTTCAATGGCCACCAAAATGGTGTCGAAAACACTTAATACCTGTGTGGAAAAAATGACTAAAATCACTATTGCAAAGTTTTTGGCCAGTTCCGCAGGGGTCAATCCCCACGTATAACCCTCATTATTGGCTACACCTTCATTGTACTTTTTTAGGATGTTGATGAGAAAAAACAAGAGGGCGAGTGTCTTCATTCCTACAATAGTGTATTGTGAGAAATCACTATTTTTTATCGTTTGAAAAATAGTGTCCACAAACTCTAACCCTATGCCTAAAAAAATACCTGACATTAGTAATCGGTTTCTCGGTTATTGATTTTGTACTGCATTTCTCGAAATTGAATAATCTCTCGATAGCGTCTGGTTTTTGCCTCAATTTCCGCTACCATTTCCTTGGATTCCAGCTCTTTTTCTTTAAGGACTTCGGCACGTTCGGCATCGGTCATTTTCAGATTGTCGCTGGACAATATTTGGTCGATATATTCCATACCAGCCATAGAGTTCTGAAGGATGGCATCAAAGGAATCTGAAATGCGTGTAACTTCATTTGGTTTAATAAAAGGGGAATTGAGGATTTCCCTCAAATCATCCTGTACAACATCAAACAATCGTTGGTTGTTTCTTGCCAGTTCCCTGACTGCTTGAAGTTGTTTGATGACATTGTTTACCTTATCGATATTCTCTTTTTGGGTTTTAAGGAATTTTACCGTCTTCATTAAATTGGCGGTTTGTTTACCTGATTCCAATAATGATTTTACAAAAGAGATAAAGTTTGTGTTGTCATACACAGGCATCCCCTGGGCCGAAGCCTTACTTCCAATTAGCACTACAAATAGTGCGGATAACATTAGATTTCTGATAGTGTGTCTCATAATTTTTATTTTTAAGAATTAATAAATATTTTAATGGCTTTCTCCATATTTTGGTGTTCTTCAAAATGTTTCATAATGTCTTCGTTTTCTTTGCCATCCGTGAGGTAAGCAGCAAAGACTTCGGGCGGTACTTCCAATCGGAAAATGTTGCTTTCCTTTCCGATTTTGATGAACATTTCGGTATATTTTCGTGTTCCTGTAAGGTTGTTACGAATGGATTTTAACTGGTTTAAATCGTGACTGGTAAGGTTGAGCCTGTTTTTTAATTCGGCAT
Organism: Mesonia ostreae; assembly: GCF_031845265.1. Taxonomy (NCBI): domain Bacteria; kingdom Pseudomonadati; phylum Bacteroidota; class Flavobacteriia; order Flavobacteriales; family Flavobacteriaceae; genus Mesonia; species Mesonia ostreae. The sequence continues at coordinate 209,449 of NZ_JAVRBG010000005.1, forward strand.
AGCCTTTTTCATTACGAAGGCTGTAAATTACTTGGGTGTTTTCAAGAATACTCGCCGATGTGGAATTGTTGGGCAATTGGTTAATGGATTGCAGTATAATCCCAATCGCTCCATTTTGTTTTCTAATGGCTTGATAATAGAATTCTACACTTTCGAGTACATTTCCAAATTTGAGCTGTTTGGCAAACTCGTCGAATAGGATGATTCCCCTCTCGGCTTTATTTCTCCAAATGGTTCTTTGAATGGCAGATTTAATCAGCTTCAACATTACGGAAAGGATTTCCTTATTGTCCTTTACTTCATCAAGTTCAAAAACAATCAGTCTTTTATCCTCAATTTTATAGGTCTGGTCTTCACTTACATTGAACAGGAAGCTGTACAAGCCATCATCCACATATTCAGAGAGAATGTGCAGAAAATCGTAGATGTTGAAATGTTGCTCTTGAATATGTAGTTCTTCTAAAAAGGTGTCTTTTTTTGTATCAACGAACTGGTATAAATTTTCCAAAGAATGTGTACCACCCACATTTTGTAGATAGTAGTACCGAAGTACTTTTTTGACCGCCACTTCTTCAGCTTTAGTCGTTGCTTTGCCCGAAGCCAAGAGCTCTAAAAGGAAGATTGCCAAATCTTCCAATCGCTCTGGTGTCAAATCATTGACATCAGAGATATAGAATGGATTGATACCCAAATTTTTTCCCTGTTCATAGCGAAGGATGATATGGTCGTCTGGATAGAGCTTGGCAAATTTTGAATATGAACCACCTAAATCAATAATGACCAATCGAACATTTTGTTCAAAATATTGGCGTAGAATATTGTTTGCCAAAAAAGATTTTCCCTCTCCAGTAGGTGCGAAAATGGCAAAGTTCCTTGCCTTGATGCGTTTCTTCTTTTCATCCCAGACATCTTTAAGTACAGGAATGTTATGTTGTCTGTCATTAAAGATGACACCTGTGGCATCTGACTGATAGTTGGTATTGTTAATGTACAGGCAAAGAGCGTGTTTTAAATCGGTTACGTATAAATCCTCATTAGAAAAATTGGAAGTAAAACAGCAATATGAGTTTAAGAAATATTGCTTGCGTTCTTCGCCTTTTGGATAATAAGGCACTATATCCAATTCTTTGAATTCGGTTTTTATTTTGGAAGCAATTCTTTCTAATTGTGCTTCATCTTTATCCCAGAATATAATATTTAGATGACCCCTAATAATTCTTGAACTATCGTCCTCATTGATTTTGGTAACAATGTCTTCAATCTTCTTTAAGATGACTTTGTTCTGTGTTCCAAAATTGGAACTCTTTTTGAGTTCTTCAATTTTCTTGTCCAACAGCTTTCGCCATTTGTGCTTATCATCCAAATAAATGATTTGGTTGACAATATGATTTTCATTGAGATTCAACCCTAATCCGTCAATAAATCCTTGGTGGAATACAAAGTCGTCCGAAGTAAATTTATCATTGGTCTTGCTACTCTGAACCACATCGCCATAACACAATTCGCTATTGATGGCCAGCACATCAAAATGATGGTCGCCAATTTCAATATTCGCTTTTTTCAATAGAATGTCGGTATCAAATCCTTCGTTGAATCCATTAAAATAAGCATTGGTCAATGACAAGACTTTATCGATACCCAAAGGTATCAATGACACTTTCCGGCTGTTATTTACAAAGGAAACGGCATCGTTAACAGAAGCAATAAATTCCTGAACGTTATGGTCCATTTGCTTATGAATACCCTTTTCGACCTTGCGGAATGGGTTGGTAAACTTCGGTGCGTTCAAAGCTTTGTTGTGCGGAAGTATAAAGAATAGGTAAGAAGAATGTTTAATGAATTCCCGACCTTTAAAATAATCGTGTGTGGCACGTTGCAAAAAGCTTTTGTTCGGAAGTTCTTCCGCCAAATATTCAGCTTTCTGATAGATGTCCTGTTTGTGGATAACCGTGGCAATAGGCAATGATTTAAACGCTTGAAACCACGAACCGTGAATATCCTCAAAATCTTTTTCCGCGAGGGAATAGATTTCAGGATTGTCCACTTGATAGCCCAATACCACATTGCCGTTATTAGCGAACACGATATGGTCTTGAATATCCAAAATAGGATGATATGCCGATAGGTTAATTTTCTTCATAGTACAGACGACTTCCTTTTTTGTTACTAATTGTTTGTGGGAATACCTTTTTGATGTGCATCAATGCAGGGTTTTTGGTAATGTGAGTCAATACGATATACAGTGCACCGTTCAATAGAAATACTGAAATGATAACAGTAAAGCTGAACGAAAAGATGATGAACAGCAATGAACCGATAACAACGGTCATCATTAAAGCGAACAATGATATGGGCAGACCCATAATCACGGCTCGCTTGCGTATGTTTTTATAGACCTCGAATCGTTTCATTACACTACGATGCTAATGAGGTACGTAAAGATGCCCACGACTGCTCCCGCAATCAATACAAAGACCAGTACGCGGGTAATCCCTTTTTTTAAATCGGCATTTTCGCCAAAGAAATGTCCAGCATTAAATAGGAATCCAATTAAAAAGATAACGCCCAAAATAATGGGGAAAATGGTTCGGATAGTATCAGAAACATCGTTTACGGAATCTTCGATACCTCCAATTTGTGCAAAAGTTGTACTTGAAATAAGTAATGATAAGATGGTTACATAATGTGATTTTTTCATAATCAAAGTGATTTAGATTTTACGTCAATTTTGATATTTGAAAAATAGTGTATATTGCAATACAAAGAACTGATAATCAGTAAATTGTGAATAAAATAAGTTTTGATGTCAATTGTTTTTATTTGATGCGAATTGGTATCAAATTTTATGAAAATTGAAAAGTGCGATGTTGATAACTCTAAAATTTTGGAAGTGGGTAACGCCCAAAAACGTCAGTTTTGTGATTTTGATGCTACAATTCTGTGTGATTTTCGGTCAACAAAAAGTCATTATCATCGACCCTGGACACGGTGGAAAAGATACTGGTGCAATCGGTACAAATAGTATTCAAGAAAAGGATGTATCGTTAAGTATTGCCAAAGAGATTATAAGGCTAAATGAAACCCTCTTAAATAACGAGTTTGATATGTATTCGACCAGATATATGGACACTTTAATTTCTTTATCCGATAGAAGTCGATTAGCTGAAAGCTTAAAGGCTGATGTGTTTGTATCGTTACATTGCAATGCCTCTAACACATCGGCAAAAGGAATGGACATTTACGTGCATAATACCAACGATGAAGAAGTACTTATAAAGAAATCTATCGGAATGGGATTGTCCATTTTGGAAGAAAGCACTCTGAAATTGGACTTTAAAAAACGAGCAGTTCGATTCGCAAATTTTCAAGTGCTACGTGAAAATATCGAAATTCGCCCTGCTATACTCATCGAAATGGGCTTTATTTCGAGCACCGATGAAGCAGATTATTTTTTAAAGCCCAAAAATATAAGAGCAATGGCATTGGCCATTTTAATGGGATTGTATAACTATTTAAATGTTGGGTTATGAAGGAAATATTTATGGAAATTGTAAAAAGCATTAGAAAGATTATTATAACTATCTTCAAAGAGATAATTAAAACTAAAAATCCTCAATCCTAAATTTTAGTTTTTTGTCAAAATATAACTTGTCAAAATAATTTTGTAGGGTTGGGTCAGTAAAAACAACATATTCACTTTCACATATTTCTTTGAAGTTCTTTGGGTCTTTTAGGAACATAGCACATACATCCAATTCATCATTGGTTATTAATCTTCCGTGTAGTAATTCTCTATGCTCCAAAAAGTTAAAAATCTTTCTGGATGGATTACTGAAACTATTGTAAAGCACTTTCAAAAAAGTTTCTAAATCATCGACATATATTGACCAAGGGTAAGGGTCTTCATTATTTTTCCTTTTAAGCATTAATCCTAAATCGGTTTGTATGGAAGCAAATCTTTCTGAAGTAACTACAATGCAAAAAATCTCGTGAATTTCATTCGTGATAATTACCTCCGATTTATTTTTCAAGCTAACAATAACCTTTTCATTGTTTAACAATTCCTGTTCAACCTGATAGCATTGGTCATAACCTTTTTGAATACAGTCGTTAAAGTCAGATTTAATTCTTTGGTATGCTTGTTCCGTAACCCTTCGTGGTTCTCTATATCTTGAAGCCTTACATTCAATGATATAGGCGTTATTATCCACAAGGATTAATATATCTTTTTCTTCTGGCTCGTTGTTTATGTAATAGTTGGTGAAAATTTTAATCCTTTTTGATTTTTTGAAGAATTTTTTAAATATATCCAAAGTATGGCTTTCCAAAACAACTTTTCCTCTACGGAAATTTACTTGTTCTTTTTCCTTTTTTGTTTGAGTAAGCGTGGTATAAAGTAAATCATATAGAGCTGAAGGCAATTGTTTTTGATATACGTTTAAATACTGATTATCACTAATTCTTATAATCGGTTTATTTTCTAAAGGATTTTGTTGGGAATAAAATAAATTACTATGATTATCTTTAATATCAATTGAAAATAAGCCACAGAAAATATCAATATGTTTTTCTTCAAAAGAGAGGTGAAAATCTTGTTTGGCAAAAAGTAAACATTGGTGGGGTTTCTCAAAAAAATTCAAAAAACTTTCTTGGGTCTCATTCGAAAGTTCTAACAGCTTATCTGTAAACTCATTCTCTGCTAATAATCCATTTGCAGATTGTCGAGCCAGTTTGTCAAAGCCTTTGTCTAAAATAAATGACTTTGAATTTATTGACTTTGCACGATAAATTAATTCAGAATGATTGCATAAATTAATTAAGGTTTTTAAATCGATTTCTAATCTTTCCTGTATTTTATCTTGATAAGGTTTAAACATCCTAATAACCTTATTTACCTCTTGTTCTCTATAATTTAATATTCCGTTTTGAAAGTAATTTTTGAATGCTAATTCGTGAACAAGTAATTTTTGTCTTTTATCAGAAATCTCATCAAATTCATTTCCCTCATAATTTTCTGATAAATAGAAACTAACTATCTCTAAAAGAATGTCAGCAACTTGCTGAAGTACTAAATCATTTTTTTCTGAATAATGAAGTTCTTCCTTGCCTGCCAATGGTGTAGAGAGTCTTAACATTATCAGATATAAAGAATCTTTTAATTTTGACTTGAATTTTTTTGAAAATCCAATATTGCTTCTTTCTGGATGGTGTCTAATAAAATCAGCAAAAAAACATACAAAGCTCTCTTTTGTATAACGAGAGATTATTTTTTGAATTTCTAATGATTTTTTCTCTAAATCTATTTTCTTCATTTTATCCTAAAAACACTATCCTTAATTTTTCAAATCGTTACAAATGGATTACAACATTTTTTATATTTCATCAAATTCAAAATTAAGATTTTGCAATTCTGGGGTAATCTCTAACGGGTTTCCTTTTTTGGTTTGTCTGCCAGTTTCTGATATCAAGTGTAAATTGGTTTTGGCTCTTGAACAGATAACATAAAGTAGTTTTTTTGAAGCGGCAACAGGGTCTCCAGTAAAAATGTCATTCCAATGTGGGATATACCCATTTAGCAAACCATAAGCAATAACGGTTTCAAATTCTTCTCCTTTAACACCAACGCAAGTATTGATGACGACGCCTGACATTTCTCTATAAAAACTCATAAATGATGCTATGTCACTTGGAACTTGAAACGTTGGGTCTTCAAGACGGCTCTTTATTACATCGAAAAAGGTCTTCCTATTTATAAGAAGTTGTGCGTAAATAGTTTGGTCAATCCCAACAGCCTCTAAAAACTGGTCAAAACAATCATTAAGATAATCGATACCTTCAGTTTCATTGGATGTTATCGAGTTAATCAATTTCAATACATTTCGCTCTGTTTGATATTGTTCGCTGAATTCAGTATTGGTATGTTCTTTAAAGTTTTCAATTACTTCAGAACACCATTTGTATCGCAATGAATATATTTTTGGTTGTGGCTGCGTTAAGAACAACCTCGATAACTTATACCAAATGTTATTTCGATTTTTTGACATTGGTGCTAAACCTGAAGCATCAAAATTTACATCTGGTAGTTTAGCTCTCAACTGTTTTGTGATAGTAGTTATTAACCACCATTGCGGAACCAATACGCATATTTCATCTTCTGGAATTCCATTATCTAAACTATGCTCTATAAGTCGTCCAATTTCATCTACTAAATATCCTTTGTCAATGGTGTTATTGTACGTTATTATACTATCAACGTCTTTATTAGTACCAATAGCTTCAATTTTAATTGGGTTTGTCTGGAATATAGAGTAAAAGTCGATAATTCTTTGTGTGGACCTATAATTTCCAGAAAGCGTAAGTTGCTCAATAGGTAAAGTGTTTAACTCTTCCTGTATTTCTTCCAAACTTTTGGCAATGCCACCCAAAGATGCATAAATTGCTTGGTCTGTATCTCCTACTAAAAATAGATTTGAGCTACCTTCCCCAGTTGTTACAATCGACGAAATAATTGCGTAAAGCAAATCTTGCGTGTCTTGATATTCATCAACACATATAAGGCTAAAAATGTTCGATAACGTTTTTTTTATTTTAGGATGCTTGGTTAAGAGTTTGTATGAATAGTATAGTAGAAGCTCAAAATCAATTAACTTCTCTGTTTGTAGCCTTTCGTGATAATCCTTAAGGACTCTTTTTTGAATTGTTTTTGGTTCGGCAAATGTGCCGTCCCTATTGAATCTGAAATTAATCGGGTCAATAGGTTTTAACTTATGCTTTTCTTTAAGTTCACTTATGATATCCGAGGCATAAGTTTCATCGGCAATTAAATAGCCGTTTTCAAGTTCAGGTAAATAACAGGAATAGGGTTTTATAATCCATTCGAGACAAAATGAATGCAAAGTGCCAGACCAAACCCGATTACTATTAATTCCCATTGCGTTTAATCTGCGATATATTTCTTCGGAAGCCCTTACGGTAAAAGTTAGAGCGACAATCCTTTGTTTACTGTTTACATCAATATTTTTTAGAGCATAAGCGAGTTTATGAATAATCACTCGTGTTTTTCCACTTCCTGGGCAAGCTGTAAGAAGTACATTTCCATCTTTAACAACGGCATCTTTTTGTTGGTCGCTTAAAGTATCTAAAATCATATAAACGATAAAAATTTAGTAAATTGGTCATTAGGAAAGTTGGCTATATAGTCATCAATAACCTGTTGGTCTTCTTTATCCTTAAAACTAATTTTTGTTGCTACATCGTAATAACTATCATTTTTACTACGACTAATTTTTCGTAACCTGTATTTAGCGGTTTTAGCTTTAGAGGCATTATTTAAATGCGAAGATGCAAAAGCAACGGCTTTCAAAATATATTCAGGAATATAAGTATTGTAAACTAAATTATCTGCAACAACCAACGCCAGCCAACCTTTGCCTTTTTTATCAGCCAATCGTAAAACTTCTACACCTGCAATCGAAACTGATTTTTCTTCTAACTTTTTCTTTGAAGAATCAATAGCTGCTTGTTGTTTGAAAATTTCAGGAAGTGATTGTACGTATTCGTGGCTATTCCCATTCAAAAGGAAATCAACTTCAAAGGTGTATTTAGAGTAAAAAGGAATCAAGAAGTCGTTTTTGTCACAAAATTTATCCAATTCCTTTTTTCTTTCAGCTCCACTAATTTGCGATGCCCTACAATGTTTTTCATAAGCAGAATCATCAACTTCATTTGCAGGTAAATTGACAATACTGGCATCCAAGTCAGTTAGTATGGCACAGTTTTTCTGAATTCTATCCTTATGGAAAAGCCTTGCAACATTTTTAAAACCTGTACTTCCAATGTTTACGAGACTTATCCCAATTTCATCGAGCGAAATTCCAAAGACTTTTTTAAACATTTGAGGAATGAGAATCTGTTCTGCATCGCCTTCAACCAAAACAACGCCTTTCGCGAAAAGCAAGTTGCTTCTTATGGCGTCCAAGTACCTTTCGGCTCTTGTTATATAATCATCATCAAGATTGTTAGATGGTTGATATACCAAAGTCTGCATATTTCCTCGGCTTAAAATATTTACTGAACTTATTCGGCTTACAGATGAAATGTGAGTAGAATGCGTTGAAATAATAACCTGTGTTTTATTGGTTTGCACATTATCAAAAAGGGTTTTTTGAATATGCGTATGAATATGTGCTTCTGGTTCTTCTATTAAAAGAAAATTTGCAATTCTATCCGTTCTGATTTTTTCATACTCCAATAGCTTTAGTGATAGGTAAATCATATTTGCACCTCCCAAACTCAACTCCCATATTTTACCCATATAACCTTCTTCATCTGGGTCGCCAACCCATAGTTTGAGTGATTGCAGTAGTTTTTCCATATCATTTGGAAGTTCTGATTTGACATCTATATTAGGGCCGTAAGTAGTACCCACAGCTTCCTTAATACTTTTGTCAATTCCATCTTTCACATCCTTTACTTCTTTGAGAGAACTAATTTGGTCGTTAAGTTTGTTAACGCTATCAATGATGTCCGTTTGTTTTGAAACTTCAATAGTTTTTTCCTTTCCTCGTAATAAATTAATCAATGGATTAGTAGAATAGGAACGTAAGTCGCTTTCGACATCTCGAAGTGCTTTAATGAACGTACAAGAAACCTCGTTGTGCACACTTATTTCCCTCGGCAGAAACGTTCCAAAAATCAATTCTTCTTTATCATCTGGGTTTGGGAATTCAACAGCATCAAAATCGCCAACATACTTTTTATAGGTAGTGTCATCACTAAAATCTCCAGAGCCTCTGCATAAGTAAGACGTTTCATAATCATCAATCGTAAGTTTATCAAAAAAAAGCTGAAGCCCTGCTACACTTTTACCTGCGGTTTGTGAATAATCATATAATTCTTTTCTAAACTGATATTTTGGTCTAAAGTACACCGAGTAACTTCCAGTCTTTTTGCTGCCTTCCATATCTCCCGAAGATTGTACTGCCAGTACCTGTGCTTCTTCACTCGCATCCAGTTCGTCAAAAGTAACCGATAAAATTATCCAATGTCCAGCCCATTTACCCAGACCTCGGTTAAAGTCAGACTCATTAAATCTTATATATCTTGGAAGTTTATCATCAATTAAAACTCGTAAAGCAAAAAAGAGATTGGTTTTACCTGAACCGTTTTCTCCTAAAATAGTATTTATACCTTTTTTAAAAATGAATTTTGATTTATAGAAATTTCTAAAATTCCTAATGGATAGTGAACTTATATGCATAATAATTATTTTGAAACAATAAAAAAGCCAATGATTTCCCATTAGCTTTTTAAACATTAATATTTTAAGCGTAATCGCCTATAAATATACTGAAATGTCTTTTTAAATTCTTACGGTTTCCTACAAATTGTTAAAATTTTATTAAGAATATATCTTTACTTCTGGAAGTCAAAATTTTGGTTTTTTTTCGTAAATTAAGCCTAATTAGAGTGTTATAAACTCTAGTGCAAATAAAATGAGAGCAATTGCAATTTTCTTTTTGAACGTACTTCAAAATACTTTGGGGATGACTTTTGGATGGTTGTTTAAACCAAAAACCAAACGAAATTCATTTAAGGCCTTATCTGATGTTGAAATGGTAAAATATCTTGAAAAAAGAAGGCAATACAAAGGCTATAAAAAACAATGGCTGTATTACAGGTGTAGAGAAGAAGGTTTATTAGAAACCTATTACAAATTGTTCGATACTGAAGTTGAGGGACAAGATTCTGGAACGAAATTTAGTTTCGGTAAATATAGAGGGGAATATGTTGAAGCTATTTGGGAATCTGATAAAGAGTATATCAATTGGCTTTCCCAACAAGAATGGTTGGCTCAATATTTGGATGAAAGCGATATGATACACGAACTACTTCTTTTAGAGGAAGAAAACCAAAATTAGATTTAATCCCTTTTATCACGACTGCTTTTATCAAAGGCAATTAAATTGAACAGTTGTCGCATCCTTGAACGTACCCTATTCCCATAACGTTCCTCCAGTTCTTTAGCATTGAGGTTTGTAGTTGCGTGTGTTTTAGTTTTATGACTTAAAAATAAATCATAACGTGAAAGTAAGATTTCGCCCATTACATTACAATCTTTTCCAAAATGCCTTCCGGTGGGTTCTACACCCAAATCATCAAAACAATAAAACTTTTTGTCGCCGTAATTTTCAATGATGGTGTACCCAATATTATTAAAGGCAAAGGCAATGTTTCGTGTGGGTATAACCTCATACGATTTCTGATGTGGCACAATATGGCGTAACAGTTTCATTAAACTGGTTTTTCCACAACCAACAGGACCAGAAAGCAAAATCCCTTTATCGCGGTCGATGTCTAATTTTTTGCAATTAGCTTCATCCCTGATAAAATAATTACAGAGCTTGAATATAATATCACGGTCTTCTTCAAAAATTTTGAATTTCTTGCCAAAAAGTAGTTTTCCTTTGGCATTGAGATAAATTAGCATTTTATCAAAATCATAAAGCATTTGATTGTCTTTCAGTTCTCCCAAGGTGTATTGAACGCTACCCTCGGTAATGATATGTGGTTTGTGGGGATTCATAATGGTTCATTATAATTTTTGTTGGAACTTGTCTTTAGGTTGTCCGTATTTTGGCTAACTGCAACCATTGTTTTTTCTTCTTTTAGCTCTTCGGCCTTTATCATCCAGTTTCGAGCTGTGGCGTGCCAATCGACAATTTTTGTTTTTCCACCTACTTTCCAACCGATGCCTTGGTAGTGGTTGTAAAATTTTTTGGCTTCCAATTCTGGCCAATTTTCCTTTTCAAAAAAATCAATGACTTCATTTTCATTTTTTGGCTTGTCAAGTTTAGTATCATTTGCTTTGTTTTTTCCTGTTTGTATATGTTTGTTTATAGATACCACCGCTTGTCCATTGCTTGTCCCGATATTGGTAGGGTTTGGGTACAGAGCTTGTCCATCACTTGTCCCAAAATTGAACATCTTGATTCTGCTGCCTTTAAATGGATTATGTGAGGGTTCGTATAATAGGTATTTCCAATGATGTAGTTCTTTGATGCAGCGATGGTAGGTAGTTTTTGAACCAATCTTGGAAAACCGCATCGCTTCTTCTCGATTGATATAGAATTCTGTCGGAAAGTGATAGTTGTTCCATAATTGAAACAATGCCACGTACAAACTTATGTGCGTGGGATTTAAACGGCTATCCTTTGAGAATTGTAAGAATACAGCGTTTAGGTGCTTAATGTAATTGACCTGCTCCAAAACGATTTAGAATTTGTTATGAACTTTATTATTTTCCATTACGCTAATTATTTCTTCGTAATCGTAATAGAGTACACCCCCTACTTTGGTGTAGGGCAATGTGCCATTAATTCTTAAATTCTGTAACGTGCCAGAAGAGATTCCCAAAAGCTTTTTTACTTCAGGGGATTTTAGCCACCTTTTGGTAATATGACCAGATTGGCTATTGAGTAGTTCCTTGATATCATCGAGCAGTTCCATTTTGAATTCTCGAAGGTCGTCTGTGGTAATAATACTTGTGGGCATAATAGAACGGAATAAACTACCTCGGGGCAAGCCCACGAGGTATTAAAATAATTTGAGCTGTCCAGAATAGATTTTCTTATAATCTT